>NZ_SMLW01000598.1:3202-25241 GCF_009711405.1 Fulvivirga kasyanovii
TTCCACAACAAACCTACAGCCACCGCCTGCTATACCTTCAATAAGCCCTATGGCATGAATCTGGCAATACGATCTTAAAAGCTAATACTATGAGAAGCTGTTTAATTGTAATTATTATAGTCTTAGTAGTTGGGTGGCTATTCGGATTCTTTGCCTTCGATCTGGGTTGGTTCATCCACTTTCTGCTGGTGGCAGCAGTAATATTGCTTCTCTTAAGACTGATAGGAGGGCGCTAATTACCACAAGTTAAATTTTTTTGCGATATGAAGACAGATATTCAAACCGTGGGATTTGATGCGAATCAGGAACTTTTAGATTTTGTAAATGACCGCATAAAGCATTTGAGAAAGTTTGAAACTCAAATAACAGGTATAGATGTATACCTTAAAAATGTTAAAAACGATCAGGATGAAACCAAAGTGGCTGAGATGAAGCTGTTTCTGCCGGGGCCTACGCTATATGCGGAGTATCAATCCGACAGTTTCAGGGAAAGCATCATGGAAACGGTAGATAAATTGAAAAAGCAAATGAGGAAGCGTAAAGAGCTTCAAAACGAAAAAAGACCGTAATTAAGAGAAAAGGCTGTATCAAACCCGACAGGATCATCAAGTTGATACCCTGTTCTGAATTTGACACAGCCTCTTTTTCAAAATTTATATTTCTAAGCTTCTGCCTTCATAGATAAAGTTAAAAACAGGAAGCAAACAGATCGAAGAATAAAGCTTTCCAACTGCTTTTGCCGATTGCCATTTATTCTGTCCTCAGCGTATTGACAGGATTAAGCAGTGCCGCTTTCACCACCCTGTAGCTCACGGATAATATGGCAATTATAACGGCTACCAAACCCGCTATCAAAAATTCCTTCGCGCCCATTTCAAACCTGAAAGCAAAGTTATTAAGCCAGTCATTCATCAAATACCATGATACAGGGATAGCAATTACAAAAGCCAGCAACACCTGTAGTACGAAGGTTTTTGCCAGCAGCAGAAACAGGTCTGCAACGGATGCCCCCAGTACTTTTCGTACACCTATCTCTTTAGTACGCTTTTGAATGATAAATGAGGCAAGTCCAAACAGCCCCATACATGCTATGAAGATGGTAATACCTGCACCTATAGTGAATATGTTGCCTGCTCGTTTGTCATTTTTATAAAACTGTGCCCATTGCTCATCCAGGAAATGATACTCTATTGGCGTACTTTCATCAAAACTATTATGGACCTGCGAAGCGTGGGCAATAGCTTCCTCCACATGCTCAGGTTTAAATTTTAAAGAAAAATAGTCGATAGGCTGAAACACATTGGCGCGGTAACCCAATAGGAGTGGTGCAATCTCGTTATGCAACGATTCAAAATTAAAATCTTCAACCACACCAATAATCTTATATTGCCCTTGACCGATTTGAATATATCTCCCCAACGGGTCTGCTACCCCAAGAACTTCAACTGCAGTTTCATTGACCAATACATTCAGGGAATCCTCTGCAACATTCCCCGAAAAGTTCTTTCCGGAGGCCAGGGTCATTTCATAAACATCGATCATATGCTCATCAAAGCCAATATAATTGGCACGAAGAGAATCATCCCGGTTTTCAGGGAACTTAACATATACTTCCTCCAGGTTTTTCCATTCTCCCGGAACCCTGGAAGAAACAGCTACCTTGGTCACGTATGGTGATTTGGCAAACTCGTTCCTCATGGCTTCAAAGCGTTTTCTTACCTCTCCATTATTGATATCTACCACTAACAGCTGCTCTTTGTTAAAACCCAGTGAACGGTTTTGTATATAGTCCATCTGGTTAGAGGCTACTATGGTTGCTATGATCATAATAATCGACAAAGTAAACTGGGTCACTACCAGGATTTTCCTTAAAGCAACACTTCCTTTACCTGTACTCATACTCCCTTTCAAAATATTGGCAGGCCTGAGCCTGGACATCACAACAGCGGGGTATAGACCTGACAGCACCCCGATAACCAGGGTAATAAAAAACAACAAGGCGAGAATACTCCCAAAAGTTTCTGTATTAAAAATAAAATTCTTGTCGGTCAACATATTAAAATAAGGCAGTAACAAATCCACCAAACCTATTGATAACCCCAGGGATATAAATGCAATGAATGTGGACTCACTCAGGAACTGGATGATGAGCTGATACCGCTGCGCACCTGATACTTTCCTCATACCGATTTCTTTTCCTCTGTGAAGTGACTTTGCAGTAGCCAGGTTCATATAATTGATGCACGCGATCATCAACATAAAAATGCCAATGCCCATAAAAATATAGATATAAGCCTTTTGACCTTTGGTAACTTCGCTTCCATATTCAATATCGTGGGAGCTAAAATGGATATCGTTGAGTGATTGCAGATAAAAATTACGCTTCGCCTCCGGCTTAAAATACTTCTTTACAAATGTAGGTATGTTATCAGCAAACCTTTCCGGTGAAGCTTTCTCGTCAAATACTAAATAGGTATGGGCCCCATAGGTATTCCAATCAGATTGATACTCCCTGAAGAAATCATCCGAATATGGAGCTGCCATTATTATCCTGGCCTGTAGATGAGAGTTTTGGGGCATATTTTTCATTACACCGGTAATTACATAAGCATCACGGTAAGTCAGAGCTATCTCTTTACCCAGCGGATCTTCGTCTCCAAAGAGTTGATGTGCCCATTCTTCATCAATTATCATGGAATTGGCTTTTGAAAGGGCAGTTTTCCTGTTCCCCTTGATCAGCTCAAAATCAAAAACATTAAAAAAGGTGGAATCGGCATAAAAGTAAGCTCGCTCGGCAAACTTGTTGTCACCGATAGAAAAATTCACATGACCTCCGAACCTGAACAGCCTGGTAAACTGTTGTATTTCCTGATAATCCGCCGCCAGTGCAGGGCCTGTCTGAGGAGAGGTTTGACCGAAATACCTTACCTCATCCCCTGCCTCACTTATTTCCACCACACGGTATATTTCGTCCCGTTGACTGTGCATGGTGTCGTAAGCCATTTCATCAATAATAAAAAGAAATAATAAACTACAGCAGGTAATACCTAGGGTAAGGCCAGCTATATTAATAAAGGAATAGGCTTTGTTTCTCAAAATATTCCTTATGGCTATTTTGAAGTAATTTTTTAGCATGTTGTTGTTGAGTTATTTTGATTAAGTGACTTCATTTATTCATTTCTGAGTACATCTACCGGATTGGCCAGTGCTACCTTCACGGACTGATAACTTACCGTAAGAATGGCAATGACAAACGCTACGGCTCCGGATAACAGAAATACTCCTGCCCCAATCTCTACCCGGTAAACAAAGCCTGCCAGCCATTGATCCATACCATAGTATATGACCGGAACGGCTATAAAAAGGGATATCAGCACCATAGTAAAAAAGTTCTTGTATTGCATACGCATCAACTGCCTTACCGAAGCTCCGAAGACCTTTCTTATGCTGATCTCCTTTTGCCTTTTCTGTGCAGTGAACAAGGAAAGTCCAAACAAACCTAAACAGGCAATAATGATAGCGATGATAGCTGCAGAGAATATGAGCACCATGGCTTTTTGATCAGCTTCATATTTTGCCCTTAGGCTCTGGTCAAGCTCGACATATTCCCAGGGGGTATCCTGTACCAGCTCATGCCACAGGCCTTCCATGCGGTCAACTACCGCCTTGAAACTTCCTGGTGACACGGTGACCATCATATATTCATAACTTTCTTCCTGCCGGTGCTGTAGCATTAAGGGTTCAATGCCATAATGCAGAGACCGCTGATTAAAATCTTCTACCACGCCGATAACGCGGAAGCTAAACCGCTCTCCCGAAAAAGAATCGGTAAACACCTCCCTGCCAATGATCTCCTCGGGAGTATAGCCATAATCTACCACTGCCTTCCGGTTAAGGATCACATCGTTTTCATTTCCGGTAATGTCCCGTGAAAAGCTTCGGCCTGCAATCACCTGTAGTTTAAGCGTTTCCAGGTAGTCATAGTCCACACGATTGATGCCGGTAAGCACGCCATCGCTGATGCTTTGCCCTTCGGTATATACCCTCATATCATTAAAAACCTGATCACCAGGCAGATAACTGGCTGCCGTTACATAGTTTACACCTGCAATGTTGCCCAGTTGTCGGTGCATATTTTCATAATTAGCCTTGGCTGTAGACGTGTTCAGTGGCACTATGATCTTTGAGCCTGACGAGAAACCTTTCTCATAGCTGTTCATGTAGTTCATTTGCTGTAGCATAATGGTCACTGCCCCAATCAGCGCGATAGAGATCACAAATTGAAATACCACGAGGGCCTTTCTGAATACCTGCGCACCACTGCCTGCTGCCACCTTTTGCTTTAGTACTTTGGCCGGTTGATAAGATGAGAGCAGCAAGGCCGGATAGCTTCCTGAAATAATAGCTGTCAGGGCAAGTATGGCACCTATAACAATTAGTATATCTGGTGTAAGCAGTGTAGACAGCACAAGGTCTTGCCCCATGAGGTAGTTGAAAAAGGGAAGCAGTATATCCATCAACAAAAATCCAAGTGCTGCAGCCAGAAGTATAAAAAGCACCACTTCCATGAAAAACTGAATGATAAGGGATGTGCGTTGAGCTCCAAGGGTTTTTCTAATCCCGATCTCAAGCGCCCTTTTTCCAGCCTTTGCAGTGGCAAGATTGACAAAATTGACACATGCTATTATCAGGATGAAAAAACCGATCAATGATATAATGCTTACCTGCTCTATACTACCATTGGTGCCCAGGTCAAGATCAAACCCGGAATACAGGTGGATATCAGGCACGGGGCTCATTCTTAGTTCTTTTGACCTGCCCATAGCCTTGAAATGCTCAGCACCTCGCTTTTGAAGCACATTATTTATTTTAGACTGCAACAGCGCCGGATCAGTACCATCTTTTATTTTGATATAAGAAAATATAAAGTTTTGACCCGCCCAGGTGGTTATGCCATTGATGAATTCCCCCCAGCCAGGGCTGTTCATCGTCATGAGGAAATTGGCATCAATGTGTGAGTTTTCCTGCCTGTCGGCAATTACACCTGTAATTTCATATTCATAAGGGTCATCACCATTGATGATGGTTATCAACTGACCCAGGGCCGAACGTTCGGCGAAAAGCTTTTTGGCTATGGACTCCTTTATTACTACAGTACTCGGCCTGTCCAGAGCTGTTTCCGGTGAGCCTTCAACAAAATCATAGCTAAAAATATCAAAGAAGGTGGAGTCAACGATAAAGCCCCTGGTCTCATAAAACATTTTATCCCTGTATCGAAGCAGGTTCTTTTCTACCTGAGGCGGACTAACCACCCTCACCGCATTTTCGATTTCGGGCAGCTCTTCCTTCATCGCCCATACAATCGGTGGTGATCCTGTAGGCATTCCGTTTCCATCAGAACCTGGAAACACAGTATTTAGCCGGTAAAGGTTCTCTGCCTTGTTGTGGTGCTTATCGTAGCTGAATTCATTATTAATATAAAGAATCAATATCAGCGCACAGCTAATGCCCACTGAAAGGCCTGCTATATTCAGAAATGAGAAAGTCTTTTCGCGCCAGATATTTCTAAAAGCAATTATAATATGGTTTCGTAGCATCTCTTTAAGTTGTATGGGTTCTATTCATTCCTCAATGTCTCCACCGGGTTTAGCATGGCAGCTTTTATAGTTTTATAACTCACTGTTATAAAAGTCATACCCAGGGTAATAGAAAAAGTGATAATAAAAATATCAGGTTGAAGTGTCATCCGATAGGCAAAGCCCTCCAGCCAGTAATTACCGGTGTACCAGATTAAAGGTATGGCTATGAAATTTGCAGTTATGACCAATACAAGAAATTCTTTTGACAGCATACCTGCAATATTCCAGACGCCCGCACCAAGCACTTTTCTCACGCCAATTTCCTTGGTTTTGGAAATAATCATAAAAGAGATCAGCCCCAAAAGACCAATTCCGGCGATAACAATGGTAAGTACTGCAAAAATGATCAACACCTTCATTAGCCTTTGCTCATACCGGTACTGTTTGTCAAATTCCTGATCGAGAAAGAAGTATTCGAAATTGCTGTCAGGGAAATGATTGCTCCAGCTATTTTTAATATCCGACACCACATCAGAAGTGCTTCCGGTATTAAAATGTATGGCAAAGTACCTGCTGGCATCGGGATTATAATCCATTACTTTTGGGCTGATTTTGGTCTGGAGACCAAGCCCATGATAATCTTTCACTACACCAATCACTATACCCTCTGGATATCCTGATGGTGAGGTGATGCGTTTACCTATGGCCTTATCAGGTGTTTCCCATCGCATTTCCTTCACAGCAGTCTCATTAATGATAACTCCTTCATCAAAATCTGCCTTACTGTCTTTACTAAAATTCCTGCCAGCAACCAGCTCCAACCCAAGGGTTGCAATATAATCCTCATCAACGGACATATATTCGGTCACCACATTCTCTCCCTCCTCAAACCCTTCCGGAAAAGCCACCTGCCCTGACCAACCAGGCCTGCCTGGAAGTGCGTTGGTATAAGTAACCTGCTCAACAAAAGCATTTGACCTGACGGCGTGTTTAAATGTCTCATAAATACCTGCTGATGAAACCTGCGTAGCATCGACAATCAGTACCTGTTCTTTATTAAACCCCAAGTCCTGATCCTGCATGTAGTCCAATTGCCGTAGTACGATAAGAGTACCTAATACCAACCCCGCCGAAACAACAAACTGAAACACCACGAGCATTCGCCTAAGCCTTACCCCTTTCCTGCCGGTTTGAAGCTTGCCTTTCAACACTTGGGCAGGCCTGTAACCAGACATTACCCAGGCCGGGTAATACCCGGACAGAACTGAAACTGCCAATACCAGCCCCAGCATACACAACAGATTGGTTATATTGAAAAAATCAGAGAAATCGTAAGACTTTGACATTAGACTGTTAAAAAATGGCAAAGCCATATCCGCTATTAACATAGCCAGTAAAAAGGCAATAACCGTAAGGATAAACGACTCACTTATAAACTGCCAAAACACCAACGACCGAGACGATCCCACCACCTTTCTCAGCCCCACTTCCTTAGCCCTGTAAACAGCACGTGCTGTAGTCAGGTTTACGAAGTTGGTACAGGCAAGCAATATCACAAATATGGCAATAGCAGCAACCAGATAAACCTGCGAAATGGCTCCTTTAGGCCCAAAGCCGTTTGGAGCCTCAGATATCAAATATACATCCTTCAACGGCTCCAGCTTTACATATAGTATCATCCCCATTTTCTGTAGCCACTCCCCCACATTGTCCATATAAATATTGCGAGCTTTAGCGCTCAGAGCCGCAAAGTTGGCTCCTTCTTTTAGCAGCACATAGTTGCGTACGTTGATGTTGCCCCAACCACCACTATACGTAAAGTTTGGGGTGAGCTTTTCGTAGGTAGCAAAGGACAGAAGTATATCAAATTGAATATGGGATTGGGAAGGCACATCAGCAACAACACCTGTAACAATAAAGTCGATACTATCCCCTATAGTAAGTGTTTTGCCCACAACATTTTCGGCATCAAAGTATCTGTTGCGTACACTTTCCGTAATGACGGCTGAATATGGCGCATCCAGTGCATTTTCAGGGCTGCCTTGAATCATTTCGAAAGAAAAAAACCTAAAAAACTCCTCACTGGCGAAATGAATGTTTTCATCATATTTTTTCCCATCGTGGTATACTTGTAAAGCATAGGCATTTCTGGTGTAAACCACAGCCTCCACCTCAGGGAATTCGGTTCTTAACTTATGCCCAACCGCCCAACCGTTCCGATCCATACTTTGCTCTTCCATCTGCGTTACCACACGATAGATGTTATCACCCTTCACATGGAATTTGTCAAAAGAAAGTTCATCCATAACGAAGATCAGGATCAAAACCCCAATACTCAGCCCCATCACCATTCCGGCAAGGTTGATTACTGTATAAGTTTTGAACCTTAAGAGGTTCCGAACCGCTATTTTCAGGTAATTCTTTATCATAGTTTAGTTGTTATTTAGCAGGCTTCAATCAAATTCTCTTACTCGTCTTTCAGTACGTTGACAGGATTAGTTCTTGCTGCCCTCAAAGACTGATAGCTAATGGTGAGCCAGCCTATGAAAATGGAAATACAACCAGCCAGCAGATAGGTACCCACGCCCGGCGTTATTCTGTACGCAAAAGTTTCCAGCCATCTATCCATTCCGTAAATACTTATTGGGATTGACAGTATAAAAGCTATTAATATCAATTTGGAAAGATCGCCCGAAACCATGATCAGTATATCCTTCACCTCAGCCCCGAGTGCTTTTCTCACACCAATTTCTTTAAACCTACGTTCTGCAAAAAACATTGACAAGGCATAGAGACCAAGGCAACTGATGATAACAGATATCGCAGCAAAGTACTTGATCAGGTCAAAAGTATTTTTATCTGACGCATATTGCTTGTCCAGATGATCCTCTAAAGTAAAATATTCAAAAGGTGTATTAGGCAGTATCTGTTTCCAATCACTTTCCAGGCTGGAAAGTAACTGCTGATAATTGCCTGAATTCACATCAAGCACCATGTTTTGAGTGCTTTTTCCGTCAGACAATTGAAACATCATAGGGTAAATTTCATCATGAAGAGACAACTGGTGTATGTCATATACCACCCCTACAATGCGATACTGAAAATTCATAGTGCCAAAGTCGAAATATAAAATTTCCCCTATCGCCTCTTCCGGGGTATATCCAAATCGGTCGGCTGCAGTTTTGTTAATAATGACTTTGGAAACAAGTGTATCTTTCTCCGGACCATCAAAATAAGCACCTGCGAGTAGCTGGATATCAAAAAGCTGAAAATAATCATGTTCAACAGGGTTTCTTATAATCCTTAAGGCATCATCCATGGTTTGCCCCTTTTTATAGGCCAGTATATCAGAGAGAATGTGTGATCCGGGTATGGTGTGTGCCCCGGTAACATTATCGATCATAGAATTTTTCGCAAACTTTTGCTTTAAAACTGCATAACTGGCCGCAGCTTCGTCTGTAGACAAAGGAATAACCATTTTCAAATTCTTGTCGAACCCAAGGTCTTTGCTCTTTATAAAGTCAACCTGCTGAGAAATAACTATTATGGAACTAATCAATGCTATTGATATCACAAACTGGAAAATGACCAGTCCCTTTCTAAGCAGAGCGGCTACTCCTTTATCTTTATTTTTACCTTTCAGTACCTGAGCAGGTTTAAATGAGGCCAGGTAAAATGCAGGATACAAACCTGCCAGCAACCCTGTAACCAGCAAAAACATCAACAGGTATTTACCTATTACCCACATATTCTCCGCAGACAGGATAATCTGATCACCAACCAGATAGTTAAAGAAAGGAAGGGCCATTTCAGCAAATAGAATGCTGAACAATAATGATATAAATACTATAATAAACGACTCTCCCAAAAACTGAATGATAAGCCCTTTGGAGGTCACTCCCATAACTTTACGTACCCCTACTTCCATAGCCCTATTTCCAGCCTGGGCTGTAGCCAGATTAATGTAATTAACACAAGCCAAAATCAGAATAAGAACACCTATGGTCATTAGCACCTGAATAAAAACAAGGCTTTTTCCCTGTAGGCTATCCGCTTCTAAACCAGTAGATGTATGTACATCTTCTATTGGCTGGAGGTGCATTTCTTTCGAAAAGCCGAGTTCTTTCATCTCAGCACCACCATTTTTAATAAATATTTCATGGATCTTTCCCTCAACCGTACCTATATCGGCTCTTTCATCAAGTTCGAGGTATGTATAGACAAGGTTGTTACCCACCCAACTGGCATCAAACTGCCGGACAAATGGCTGCCATAGCGCATTTTCCCTGGAGATCACATAAGTAGGCTTAAGATGGCTCGGGTAACTATCGTTGTCAAAAACTCCCGTAACCTCATAGTCCTGACTACCTGTAAGACTATTAAGTTTGATCATTTTGCCCATAGGATTGTCACGACCAAATATTCTTTCTGCTATTTCTCTATCCAGCACTACAGCATTATTATGAGGGAAGGTTTGTTCTGCACTACCTCTTATAAACTTATATTTCAGAACCTCAAAGAAATCGGGCTCTGTAACTACCCCACCATCAATGTAAAAGGCCTCGTCCTCGTAAGAGATTAAATCCTTACTACCAAATAAAGTTGGGATCAGAATACGGATTGAGTTCTTTATTTCGGGTATTTCTGATTCAATAACAGGAGCAATTGGCATGGAAGAAGATCCTAAATTAAGTGACTCTCCACTCTTTTGTGTCAGGTGGGATGTCATCCTCACCAATCGCTTACCATGATGCTCATCATAGCTGAGTTGCTCAGAAGTATACAAGAACAGTAGCAGGCAGCAGGCCAGACTTACTGAAAGCCCTAAAATATTAATAGCTGCGAAAAGCTTGTTTCGCATAATATTTCTAAAGGTGATTTTAAGGTAGTTTTTTATCATAGCTCCGTTATTTTCAAAAATCAGCTTTTCAACGATTATGCCATATACAAAAACGCCATAAAACAGCAATTTAAAGCGAAAATCATATTACAAAACCGCACAAGTGCCCACTCATAGAACATAAAAGTGCCCACTGATGGACACTTATTAAAGTATTTGCTATCTTTTGTAATAGATTTGGGGAGAAGTGGCTGAGGCTATAGGGTATGGCTTATAGCCTGATGGTTTAGGTTAGAGGCTAGAGGTTAGGAACAGCAAGCTTTACTAGTCCTTGGAGGCTTAGTAAAGCGCGGAAGGAAATTCTGATATTTAAATCCGGGGGTGCTTTACTAAACTTTTTGGGAGTTGATAACGCTGGAATGTTCAGGAGCACGGATTATGAATGGAGGGTAAGCAGGTGAGGCTAAAGTTTGGTAAAGCTGAAATGTTCAGGAGCGCTGGTTGATGATCGAAGAGGAGAGCAGATATGATTAAAGCTGATGACTGCTGGGAGCGGTCTTTACCTAATGGTTAAGTTGGAGGCTGGGAACGGCAAGCTTTACTAGTTCTTAAAGGCTTAGTAAAGCACGGAAGGAAATTTTGATATTTGAAATCCGGGGGTGCTTTACTAAACTTTTAAAAGTTGATAAAGCTGAAATTTTCAGGAGCACGGATTAACGAATAGAGGGTAAAGCTGGTGTGGCTAAAGTTTGGTAAAGCTGAATGTTCGGGAGCATTAGTTGAAGATCGATGGATCATGTAAGTGTGGCAAAGTTGACGGTTGCCAAGAACGGTTTTCGCCTGATGGTTAGGGCTGGAGATGAGGAACGGCAAGCTTTACTAGTCCCTTAAAGGCTTAGTAAAGCGTGGAAGGAAATTCTGAACTTGATTATGGAGTGGTAAAGAAAATAAGGAACTAAAAAATTATGACTAAACAACAGGGGCGAATATTAATTGTTGATGATGATGAGATCATTTTGCTGACGGCGAAAATGTTCCTGGAGCAATATTTCTCGGAGGTAAGTACCTTAGATATTCCGAATAACATACCTGATGAATTAAGCAAGCGGACTTATGATGTGGTACTGCTGGATATGAATTTTAAGCAGGGTGAAACTTCCGGAAAAGAAGGTTTGAAGTGGTTGAAAGAAATCCTTGAGATAGCGCCGGAAACCAGCGTACTGCTCATGACAGCATACGGTGAAGTCAATCTGGCTGTGGAGGCGATGAAGGAAGGTGCCGTGGACTTTATTGTTAAACCCTGGCAAAACGAACGGCTTTTGGCTACTGTACAAACCGCCTTAAAGCTATCTGAACAGCAAAAGCAGGTGCGCCACCTCAAGTCGCAACAGGAGATACTTTCCTCTTCGGCTGATCATCAGGCCGGTGACATTATTGGCAATTCCAAGGCTATAAGGGAGGTATTCACCATTATCAACAAGGTGGCAAAAACCGACGCGGACGTGCTCATTCTTGGTGAAAATGGCACCGGAAAAGAAGTAGCGGCCAGGGCCATTCACCGCCAGTCTAACAGGGCAGACCAGGTGTTTATCAGTGTTGACCTGGGTTCCATTTCTGAAAACCTTTTTGAAAGCGAGCTATTTGGGCATAAAAAGGGTGCCTTTACCGATGCCAGGGAAGACCGGACAGGCCGGTTTGAAGCAGCCTCAGGGGGCACTTTGTTTCTGGATGAAATAGGCAATCTTTCTCTGGCCCTACAAGCCAAGCTACTTACCGTACTGCAGAACAGAAAGATCATTAAAGTTGGCACAAACCATCCTATAGAAGTTGATGTACGGGTCATTTGTGCTACCAACAGCAACCTGCATAATATGGTAAATGAGGGCGCTTTCAGAGAGGACCTGCTTTACCGCATCAATACGGTTGAATGCACCATCCCTCCATTGAGGAAACGAACAGATGATATTCCACTGCTGACTGACCATTTTCTAGAAATGTATTGCAGGAAGTATAACAAACAAAAGCTTTATATACCTGAAGGCATCATCAAAAGATTACAGAAGTATAACTGGCCGGGCAACATTAGGGAACTGCAACATGCCATAGAGCGGGCAGTGATCATGAGTGACGGCAATGAGCTGCAAAGCAGGGACTTTTCCCTTCCCGGAGATATCCGGAAGGAAGACCAGTTGTTTGAAAATTATAACCTGGAAAACCTCGAGGCCTGGGCGATCAAAAACGCGATCAAAAAGCACAATGGCAACATCAGCCATGCCGCCAAAGAACTGGGGCTCTCACGTGGTGCCATGTATAGAAGAATGGAGAAGTATGGAATATAAAAGAGGCCTGACTGGTAAAAGACTATGAGAAAAAGTTTTAGATACAATGTCATTTTCAGGGTATTGCTTATTACGGCGCTGCTGGCCATGCTGATATACTTCTTCCTTGTTAGTAAAAACTATCTCAGGAGCACATACTTTGCAATATTCCTGATAGTGGCTATCGTAGAATTCATTTGGTATGTAGACCGAACCAACCGGGATTTTGCTGCATTTTTGCTCGCCTTGCTTCAAAACGATTTTACCACTACCTTCTCAGAAACCGCAAAAGGAAAGTCATTCAACGAGCTACATTCGGCTTTCAATCAGATCACGCAAAAATTTAAAACGATAAGTTCTGAAAAAGAAGTGCAGCATATTTACCTTGAATCACTGGTAGAGCATGTCCGGGTAGGTATACTGAGCTATGACGAAAAGGAGAAGGTACACCTGATGAACGGCGCACTCAAAAACCTGCTCCAAAAATCGCAACTACTCTACCTCAAAGGCTTGGAGGGAATGGACAAGAAGCTACTTAAGGCTATCCGCAATATTAAGCCCGGAGAAAATAAGCTGGTTAAAATAAAAATAGCAAACCAACTGCTGCAATTAAGCCTACATGCTTCTGAATTTAAGCTCCACGGACAGTACTTCAAACTGGTGTCTTTTCAGAATATAAAAAATGAGCTCGATGCCAACGAAATGGATGCGTGGCAAAAGCTGATCAGAGTGCTGACTCATGAAATTATGAATTCAGTTACGCCTATATCTTCTTTGAGTAGTACACTATACGATATCATTGAAAAAGAAAACCGGAACGGGACGCTTGACCAGCCCACCATTCAAAAGGTGTTGACTGGTCTGGATGCCGTAAAAAGCAGAAGTGCCGGCCTCCAGTCATTTACCGAAGCTTACAGAAACCTTACCCAAATACCTCCTCCACATTTCAAAGAAGTACGGGTTAAGGACATGCTGGAAAGGATTGAAACACTCCTTAAACCCAACCTGGAAAATATTGGTTTTCGAATAACCTATGCTAAGGAAGACATCAGGGTTATTGCCGATACCGACCTGTTGGATCAGGTAATCATCAATATCATAAAAAATGCCCTGGAAGCTTTGGAGGAATCTGAACATCCGGAAATACAGATTGCTGTCGATGGTCGTGATAAAGTTAAAATAACCATAACCGATAATGGGCCGGGTATTGACGAAGATAAGATCGATCAGATTTTTGTCCCTTTCTTTACAACCAAAAAAGGCGGATCGGGAATTGGTCTGGCTTTATCGAAGCAAATCGTGAGGCTGCATAACGGCACTTTGCAGGTAGAATCCGTGCCTGGCCAGGGTACCTCTTTCATTATTGAACTATAACCAATTCCTGGTCTTATCTGAAAACCTGTGGAGCAAACACATAGGAAAATAAAGCTTGCAAGATGATAATTCAGCAAACCATGTTTTTCCTAGTTTAAAGTAGCTTGCCATTAACTGCTGTCTGTCAAGCAGAGAGGTGAAAAGCTAAAGGTCTCCCCTAAAATTCAGCCAGACCTCTAATTCTGCTCTTCCTGCTTTTTCTTTCTGTAATATCTTTTGGCTTTTACTGCACTGCCACAGGCCTGCATATCGCACCAGCGCCTGCTGTTGTTCTTACTTTTATCAAGAAATACCCAACCACAGGCTCCACACTCCTTTACGCGGTTTAGCTTCCCTGACATTAACAGATCATAGGCTGACTTGATAACCGGATACAGAGGTTTTTTCAACTCCTTACCTTCCCAGTAATAGGAAGGCTCCTCGCCCGCACCAACATCAACGCTCAATTTAGACAACGCCTCAGACAGCAGCTTATTAAATTTATCCTGCACGTCTCCCATAACCTGCTGCTGACGGATGATGGATGTAAAGAGTTTGTATAAAACCTCCCGCCCCTCTATGAAAGGCCTTAGAAGCTTATCCTCTTTCTCATGGTATCGAAGGTACGCTTCCCTTAGCTGGTTTATATCCTCCAAGGGTAAAGCACTCAGTTTACTGCACCAGCTCAATACATCTTCATAGGAGCCTAAGTAATCTTCAGGGTCAGCGGCAGTCCAGTCATGCACGGTATTGATAAAATCCAGGCAAAGCCATCCACCATGCAGGCTGATATTATCGACGCTTCGTTCTTGTGTCATCACAACAAAGATAGCTACTATTGGGAAGAAATATTTATTACCACCTAAATAGCTTTTGATAGTAATATTAAATTTTCTATTTTTATACCATCAAAACAAATTTTACCAGTAAAGTTATGATAGCCAGAACATGGCACGGCATAGTGCCCACAACTAAAAAGGACAATTATCTCGACTACCTTCAACGTACCGGTTTACATGACTACTCCGGCACAAAAGGCAACCTGGGCTTGCAGGTATTGGAGAGGGTTGAAGGCGACATCACGCACTTCTTATTGATCACCTTTTGGGATACAACAGACTCTATTAAAGCCTTTGCCGGAGAACAATATGAAAAGGCAAGGTACTATCCGGAAGATGCCGACTATCTGCTGGAGATGGAGCCTTATGTACACCACTATGAAGTAATGGAAATGAGATCTTCATTACCTGGTAAAGAACAATTAAAGTTACCTGGCACCTGATACAGTGCTTTCGGCATTTTTCAGTACTCCATTATAGCTAAACTAAAGCCTAACTACAATGAAAGAGATAATCAACAGAACCCTGATCCACGCACTTGATGGCTATAACAGTCATCTTCCGGCCAAAACTGTACTCGAAGGCCTAACAGCAAAGGTATCCGGATCCTCGTTGCCAGGTGCTCCTTATACCATATGGCAGCTCATTGGGCACATAAACTTTTGGCAGGTACGCTTTATTGCACACCTCAAAGGTCAAAAGCTGACAGAAGTACCCCTCGTGGAGGACGGATGGCCATATGACAAATCGCCCGCGGATGAGGGTGAGCTAAAGGCAGTCATCAAGGCCCTGCTTGACGGAATCGCAGAGGTCAGGCAGTTGCTTGAACGTGGCGCAGACCTGAAACATCCACCCAATTATGACAGCGGGTTTGATGTAGTCACCTCCATGGCCACACACCTTTCATACCACCTGGGGCAGGTCATGACTCTAAGGAGAATGCTGGGCGATTACCCCCCTCCATCAGGTAGTTATATCTGGTAAAGACGGGTGAGTAATAAGCTGTTTACTTGAATAGTACAAAATTATTACTATATTTACCAGTTGTTGTACTATAGCTTTGGCAAATAACACTACCATGAATGCCATTTCATTAAAACCTTTTGCCACGCTGAAAAAAAGCAATGACCTCAAGATTGTCGTTGTTTCAGTTCTTTATTACGCATCTGCCCAGTTTGGTTTATGGCTCTCCTTTGGCGAGACCAAAACCATTCCCCTATGGCCTCCGGCAGGCCTGGCCTTAGCGCTGCTTATCATTCTTAAGCACCGAACCTGGCCTGCAATTACTATAGGGTCACTCATTGCTGTTGCCATGGTATTTCTACACCTTGGCATTACATTTTCATTTTCTGTGGTCATGGCCATGGTCATCATAGCTATAGGAAATACCCTTGAAGCACTTTTTGGCCATTTCCTTATCCGAAAGCTGATCAGGGTCCGCAACCCTTTTTTAAAAACGACACATGTATTTATCTTCCTGTTGGTAGCGTTGCTCATGTGTACATTGGGTTCAGGAATATCCATGCTTAGTATGTGGTCTAACCATATTATAACCTCTGAAGCAACCATCTCTACATTCTCCAGCCTGTGGCTAAGCAATGTAGTCAGTGTACTGATCATCACCCCATTTGTAATTTCATGGACAGCCAATTTCAAGATTGAGATCAACTGGCAACGTATCGTAGAGGGCATAATCTTCATTGGTGCCCTGGCCCTGATAGTGATGTGCCTTCAATTAGACACTATCTCATCAACCATAGAAAAGTCCGTTCCGTTTTTAATTATGCCGTTCTTGCTCTGGTTAGGTTTCAGGTTTAACCTCCAAACCACCATGACCGGTATATTGATAGCTTCCCTTTTGGCCATATATTTCACCCTTCACAACGAGGGGCCTTTTGTACTGAATACAGAAGCCAATTCCAGATTGATCCTTCAGGTGTTTATAGGGGTAATCAGTATATCCACAATCATTCTTTATGCTACGGTGAACGAAAGAACAGTTGCCCAAAAGGCCATAGAGAAGTTCAACGAACAACTGGAAACAAAGGTAAAAGAGCGTACCCAGGAGCTGCATGACGAGATCCAGATGCGTAAAAAAATTGAGGAAAAAACAAGGATTTCAAACAGCAAGTTACGCAAGGCCAATATTGAACTCGACAATTTTGTCTACAGTGTTTCCCACGATTTACGCGCACCTATTGCTTCCGTACTCGGACTGGTCAACCTGGCCAAAAAGGAAGAAGATATCACCATGATGAAGAAATACCTCGCCATGGTGGCCGAAAGTGCCGAAAGACAGGACTCATTCATCAAAGACATCCTAGACCTTTCAAGAAACGCCAGACTTGAGGTCGATAGTGAAAAGATTGAGTTTGAAGAAATGATCAACGAAATATTTGATCAACTGAAATATAGCTCGGGAGACAAGCAGATCCTTAAGGACATAGACATCAGGCAGGATGTACCTTTCAGCTCTGATAAAAAGCGACTTAAGGTCATCTTCAACAACCTCATTTCCAACGCTATCAGGTACAGTAACCATACTGACCCTTACATCAAAATTGATATCGCTGTAGATAATGTAACGGCAAAGATCAATATTAACGATAACGGCCGTGGTATTCCCAAAGACCATTTGAAAAACGTATTTAAAATGTTCTACCGCGCTACCGATGACAATGCAGGTTCCGGCTTAGGGCTTTATATCGTTAAGGAGACGGTTGACAAACTGCGGGGTAATGTGGCATTGAACTCAGTGGAGAAAAAAGGCACCACGGTAAACCTGGAAATACCGAACCTGTCAGACAACTAATCGATGTAGGCATTTCGGTCAACAGCGGTGTAGAGCCGTTCCATCTCCCTGATTTTTGAATCGTAGCCATCTATTTCATGGTAAAAGAAGCAGGTCATCAACGAATCTGTCGTTCTGTTGCTTACCCTGAATCGAGACACTGTATCGCCCTCGCGCCAAACCAGTTCATAGTTTTTAAGGTTCTTGTTAAGCTCATAATATCCCCCATACCTCTCAACAATACTCCCGCTGTCGAGTTGTTGCATACTATACTCATCCAGAGGCTTGAATTTCGAAAGCCCCAGAGAATCCAACAAGAAATCGGAGACATCACCCTTCACTTTATACCTCAGTTTGACAAGTGAAGAATCCATAAAGTAAAAAACAAGCTCTTCGACGCTCGAGCGCCCTATGGTCATGGCAGGGTAATCCACTTTATAGAAAATCAGGCGGCGATCAAAAAATTCACCAATATTGCGTGCTCCGCCCAAACTCACTCCAGACATCTTTTGTTTCAGGTCCACCTCTTTAAAATCACCCTGCACGAGTTCATGATTTTTCTTAAACTTATCTTTAGTGATTTCCAATCTGGCCTCTGTTGGCCGGTATTGGCTGCAGCCTGCTGCAACCAATACGATAATTAAAAGCAAAATTCTGTTCATCTGTCTTTAGTTCGATACATAAACTTGAGCCCTGACCATACTTCATCCACGGCGCATATTTTGACATCTACCAGGCCGGCATCCAGGCCAGTGGCCCTCACTAAACTTTCATCAACTGTAGTAGGCACCTTCGAAGCTTTTTTGGGCCACGAGACCCATAGGGTACCATCTTTTTTCATCCGGCTTTTCAATACCGGGAACTGCTCCTCGAGTTCTTTGATGTCTTTGGTGAAAAAGTGGAGAAAATCAGCCTGCTCGTTTTCATCTGCCAGTCGTACATCCGGCAAATCGCCCAAAAGATTAAAGTAATAATCAGGCTGATTGATCAGCACCAACTTGTACCCTTCTTTTAAACCGAGTTTTTTTACAAGAGGTGTTTGGGAGTATCCGGCCATTAGTTTGAGCATATTCTGCCAATTAATATAACCTTATCAGGCCAGATATAAAAGCAAGTACATAAAAAAGGGGATCAGTCTGAATTGCTAGGGAGACACAAACTTTTCACCTCTTTGTTTTAACAGTTGTTAATAGCAGTTGGCAAACTCGTATAAAATAACAATAGGCACAGTTTACTGATTTTCAGTGGCAAACTTCACAATTGCATGTTTATTTATTCCCCCAGCTTTTCAACTTAGCAAAAAAAAGCCGCTTAAGGAGTTACCCCAAGCGGCCTTTAGAAGTTTTCGTACGGAGAAATTACAACACTCCGTACGCTATTAATTATTTTGAATTAAGCTTATCCAAAACATCCATTACCTCTTTTACGTGGTCTCTGGAAGTGTTAAGAAGCGCTTTTTCCTCATCGTTAAGATCCAGTTCGATAATTTTTTCGATACCGTTCTTACCCAGGATAACAGGTACACCAAGGTAGCAGTTATCAATACCATACTCACCTTCGAGTTTCACACAAACAGGGAATACCCTTCTCTGGTCTTTGACAATAGCCTCAGCCATTTGAGCAGCAGCAGAACCGGGAGCGTACCATGCAGAAGTTCCCATCAGTTTTACCAACTCGCCACCACCGGTCTTGGTTCGTTCGATGATCGCATCCAGTTTATCTTTTTCGATAAGCTCAGTTACAGGGATACCACCTACTGTAGTATATCTTGGAAGAGGAACCATAGTATCACCATGACCACCCATCAATACTGCCTGAATATCTTTAGGAGAAACATTTAATGCTTCGGCAAGGAAAGCTCTGTAGCGCGCAGTATCTAATATACCGGCCATACCCATTACTTTTGTTCTTGGCAGTTTAGAGCTCAGGTGAGCCTGGTAAGTCATTACATCAAGTGGGTTAGAAACCACAATGATGATAGCCTCAGGAGAGTGCTTAACCACATTATCAGTCACTGACTTTACAATGCCCGCATTGGTTTCGATAAGGTCATCGCGGGTCATACCAGGTTTTCTTGGAAGACCTGAGGTAATCACAACCACATCAGAACCGGCTGTTTTTGAATAGTCATTTGTTGATCCGACAGTTCTTGTGTCATAAAGGTTGATCGGTGCTTTCTGCCAGATATCCAGCGCTTTGCCTTCGGCAACACCTTCTTTAATGTCTACAAGTACTACTTCATTGGCAATTTCTCGGTAGGCTAATACATCAGCACAGGTAGCGCCCACATTACCTGCCCCAACTACGGTTATCTTCATAATTTTTTATATGATTTTGTATAAATGAATTGAATTATCACGGTGAGCAAATTTAATTAATCAATGTGACAAATTAAACTGTTCGTGGACTGTTCACAATTGGGACGCTCATAGTTCACAATTAAGAAGTGGAAACCGTTATGAAATGGCAAAAATAATGCACAAAAACCATGAACAAGGAATTGTATACTATTAACAGTGAGCGGAAAATTATCCCCGATAAACCTGGCTCAGGTTAAAGAAGCCCAAAGAAGACTTATATGCCTTGAAAAGGTTAGAGTTGTACTCATTATATATTTCGGCCAGTGACTCCAGCATCTTCACTTTCACCCTGGTATTATTTTCAAATATATCGAAGATGTTATCCTGAGGTATAACGTAAAACTCGGCGGTTTCAGAACTCACAAAAGCATTGAGCAGTCTTTTGGCATCTTTCAAAAGGCAGCTTTCCCCCAGAGCCACACCGGCATGAACGCGGGTTAGACTTTCAAAATCTTCATTGACATCTATATTGAGTGAAACTTCCCCTTTCTTAAGCAAATAAAGGGCATGGCTCGGGTCATTTCTAAAGAAAACCACCTCATCCTGCACATATTTTCTCTCATGCATGAAGGGAAGAAAAAGTGACATCTGCTTGTAGTTCAGATTGGAGAATAACCTGATCTTGGCAAGAAATACGAACATGTTATGCTCCTGGGCCGTGAAAGTTTTTTTGAAGGGATTAATCATTCTGCAACATTACCATATTGAATATCCTTTTTGTGTCCGGGCGAACTTTGAACCGGTCGTCTACACGGTGCCCGACTACCCATACTACCTCTCCTGCCGACTCAATAACACATACTCGTTCTTTCAAGTTTAAAGGAATTTTCTCATCTATCATAAAATCACTCACCTTTTTTTTACCTCTCATTCCCAACGGGCAAAAGACATCTCCTTCCTTCCATTTGCGCAGTTTAAGTGGGAAATTCAGCCTGTCAAAATCCACACTGGCCTCATTTTTCTTCCTTAGCATATGGTTAATATCATCCGACTGATAACATCTCAATTTAATCACTTCATTGCCGGCATACTCCTCCTGGGATTCAATATACTCCTCGCCAACCTCCCCTTTCAGAGGACTAATGATCAGATGAGACCTGTCAATATTAAGCTGGTGACTTCCCGAAAGGAACACTTTGCCCGCCAGTCCCGCCAGTCCGCTCAGCACCTCCCGTACCTGCTGCCAGTTAAACCCATACGACTTCAAAAGCTCCTCCACAACTGCCGCAGGCTGCCCGGCTATGGTTTCCTTAGGCACATACACATCTTCACCCTGAAAAGACAACCCTTCGCTTCTCACCTGGTCTACTTTCTCCATCAATACCTTCTCTGCATCCTCCAGCCGCTGGCGGGTTTGCATAAAAGTAGAGATTAATGAAGGGTTTATCTTTTTCAGCACAGGTATTACCTCATGCCGGATCAGGTTCCTGCTGTATTTCGTTGATTCGTTACTACTATCTTCCCTCCATTGTAAGTCGTTATTTCCGGCGTAACTTAGAATACCCTCTTTGGAGGCAAACAGCAAAGGCCGGATCAGGTTATTTTGCTTGGGCAGAATACCCCGAACACCTGAAATACCTGTCCCTTTAGCCAGGTTAAACAATACGGTTTCAAGGCTATCGTCCAAATGGTGTGCTGTAGCAATATATTTTATACCCTGCTCTGCTATCAAATCAGCAAACCATGCATAACGCAAATCTCGGGCAGCCATTTGGGTAGAAACACCATGCATTGCGGCATAATTTTTGGTATCAAAAGATCGAACAAAACATGACACATTATTTAACCGCGCCAGTTCTCTCACAAAGGCTTCATCACCGTCGGATTCACTCCCACGCAGTTGGAAGTTGCAATGGGCAATGGCAAAATTAAAACCAGCATCCTTGAATAACCTGACCAACACCACAGAATCAACCCCGCCACTTACTGCCAAAAGGACTTTATCACCTTTATCGCATA
>NZ_SMLW01000120.1 GCF_009711405.1 Fulvivirga kasyanovii
CATATTTCTGATAAAAATCTATGAGGTAAGTAAGGGAGAAACCTCCGTTGAAGTCGACTTGGCTAAAGTCAATACCGTGGCATTGCTGTCCTTCATATCTTGGGTTTTTCGCCATTCCTTCTATGCTTTTAGGGGTGAAGGAGTGGGGCATATCTTTAAAGTCAGGATGCCCGATCTGCTGAAAGGGCTTATAGGTACCTCTGCCAACACTAATCACTGTTCCTTCAAACAAGCAAAGTGAAGGATACATTTTTATAGAAAGGTCATTGGGCAGGTTGGGGGAGGGCTTTACAGGCAATGAATAGTGGTTTTTATGGCTATAGTTTTTAACAGGGATTACGGTAATATCACATTGGATTTTGTTTTTAAGCCAGCCTTCGCCATTGATCATTTTTGCGAGTTCACCCACCGTTAGCCCATGCAGTACAGGTATGGGATGCATGCCTACAAACGACTGGTACGCCGGTTTTAGCACCGGTCCGTCCACATACATGCCATTAGGGTTTGGCCTGTCCAGTATGATCATCAATTTGTTATTCTCAGCACAGGCTTCCATCATATAGTGCATAGTACTGATGTAGGTGTAAAACCGGGTGCCTACATCCTGAATATCAAAAATAATAACATCAACATCGACAAGCTGCGAAGCCGTCGGTTTCTTGTTGTCACCATACAGCGAAACGATCGGCAGGTTAGTTTTCACATCAACACCGCTTTTTACAGTTTCCCCAGCATCGGCGTCACCCCGGAAGCCATGCTCAGGAGCGAAAACTTTTTTAAGGTTAACACGGAGGCTGAGCAGCGTGTCCACGAGGTGCGAAGTGCCTACCATAGAAGTTTGGTTAACTACCAGGGCTACTTTTTTGTCTTTAATGAGGGACAGGTAATCGCCGGTTTGGTATGCGCCGGGTGTAAT
>NZ_SMLW01000347.1 GCF_009711405.1 Fulvivirga kasyanovii
TTAGTCCTGTCCTCCAGCAGGCACCCTGAGCAATACGAGCACCGGATCAGGTTGGGCATTGTTCTTCGAATTGGCCTTTTCAATCCTGATAAGCCTGAAACGTTCGATGGTAGATCCGTTTCTCGATACATCGAGATAAATATCTTTACTTTTAAGAGAGGCTTCCACTTCTGTTGTCGATAAATAGTACGACCGTTGAACACCTTCTTTACAGGCTTGTAGGTCAGACCACAGAAACCGGGCATCATCTATAAGGTTCCATTCCACAAACTCACAACATTGCCACACCGGGTAGTAGTCGTGTGAGATTTTACGCATCCTCACCGTATCATTTTCATAATATTGGTTTTGTTCATTACAGCCAACATAGATGTACCGGTCGGGGCTGTACGTCAGATAGTTTTTAACAAAGCTTTTCAATGCATTTCTATTGGTGGTATTTGGGGCCTCCAAAGATAAGTTTGTTCCTTCAGTTGTATTCAGACTGGCCATCAGTTGTCTTTCCTGTCCAAAAAGAAGTGGTGAAATAGCCCCAAGGCATATGATTAGTAGCAAACTTTTCATTTCTAAGTGTCATGTTGTTGAACACTTATAATAAAGCGAAAGGCTTGCCAAAAGACCACTTTACTAAAAAGTGGACTTTTAGGTGTTTACTGCTATATTAAGCGGCTTTTTGACTCAGCGAATGGGTATCAAATTCCACTAATGGTATTCGTCAGACCCCATAGAAATTAGTGCCGGAGACGTGGTGATGTCATCTTCCAGGCTTTGCATAAAGTGTATTATATCTGAGATTTCCTGATCAGTTAACCCTAATGTATCAGGGGGTAAGGTCTGGTTGTGCAGATCAATACCAATGCCGCTGCCTCCGCCCAGGTTGTAAAATTTCACCACTTCTTCCAACGTATTGTACACACCGTTATGCATGTAAGGTGCAGTTCGGGATACATTCCGTACGGTTGGTGTTTTGAAAGCAAATTTTTTGAGTTCAGCTTTGAACAAGTTAAACCTGCCTGAATCAGGGTCAATGGTTGCGCTGGCAAATACGGCCAGTTCAGGTACACCTAATACTTCCAGTTCCGTGTGTGAAAATGAAGGGGGAACAGTGCCATTGAACACCGGAGCAAAATGACAAGTGCCACAACCCGCTTTACCCATAAACAAGTTGAAACCGTTAATTTCACTTGTGGTGAGAGAGTTCTCCTTATCTGATATATTTCTGTCAAATTTAGAATTAAACGGGACCAACGTTCTGATGTACTGGGCGATAGCATTTCTGATGTTTCTGGAGGTTACGCTGTCTTTGTAAAGTGCTTTAAACCGGGCTTTATATGCTTCTGAGCTTTCAACTGTTTCTTTGAGGCGGTTCAGGTCTGAATGAAATTCCCTCTCGCTGTTTACCACATCCATGATCTGGTTTTCCAGGTTGGCTACCCGTGCATCGTAAAACTGATTGTTTTGCAAAGCTGAATACAGTAGCGTGGGCGAATTTCGCGACAATGCCTGACCATCATTTGCTTTTGATTTTGGCAGTCCGTCTGTGAAGTATTTTTCCGGCTGGTGGCACGTTGCGCAACTCATGGTTTTACTGCCCGACAGGTTTTTGTCAAAAAATAGCTGCTTACCCAATGATGCTATCTCCTTGGATGGTTTTGGAGAATAGGAGGGGGCAAACTTTGCAGTGTTGAAGGTGGCAGTATCAAAAAATGTTTCAGCCTCGTAGTTGAGTTTGGTTTCGAAGGGAAAGTTTACATTCCAGTCTGTTGCGGTTCTCTTCCACAAGCTGAGTAAAGGGTGTATATGGTTTTTGATAAAGCTATAACGGTCGAAAGTATCAAAATCCTGCTGATCCAGGCTTTCGGCACCCTGCTTAAGCTCAACCATCCATTGATCATAAAGTTGTTTGTCCTGAAATTTGGATCTATGAAGCTCCAGGTAATCCATAAGGCTGAGGAGTACCTGTTTGTTTTCCGGAAGCGAGTGATGGAACATTGGCGAGTCGAAGCCGGAAATACCCAGGGCCATGATGCGCATGAAAGAGTCACGGAGCAGCCAGAGAAAATGATAGTCGCTTGAAACGGCAATGTTTACGTTGGCTTTTTCCAGTTGCAGGGTTCTGTAGATATTGGCGACTTCTGCGCGGATTACATCCATATCCAGACTATCCTCAGCCAAAAGTTCTTCCACTACCTGGAAGCCCTGAGGGGGTTCGTTTTCTATGCCATTGCCACCTTCATGCACGATCATGAGGTTGGGCTGATTGAGGGCTTTATAAGCTGAGGCCTTAAAGAAAGCCATTAGTGGCTCGGTCTGCTTGAATTTCAGCCGGGCTTCAAAAAAGATCGACCTGAGGCTGTCTGCATCATCCGTTTGTTTCATCCGGTCGACTGCAAGCAGGGTTTCTTCCAGGTCTTGAAGGTATTGATCCTGCATTTGTAACGGAATGGGCTTTTCCGCAGCTCTTTCTTTGGCCGAACATGCAGAAAGGAGTATAAAGAGGCCCAGCAGGCAGGCCCCTTTATACAATATAGGAAAATGGATATTCATATTATCTTTCTAAACCTTTGAGCACTACAGCATAGCTTCCTTCGTTGGAGCTGTTTTCATCTGTACCTGCTCCATCAGGGTTAAGGAAGGCATCATCTTGCCAGGAGTGAGCCTGTACGATCAGTATAAAAGTTCCTTCAATACCGATTTCATCAGAGATGTCGATCATACCGGTAAGCTCCCAGGTACCGAAATCATCGTCTGCGGAGCCGTATCCACCGGCAATGTATGCATTACGGTCAACCTCCAGAACAACTTTCAAATCACCTGTTTTCAGGTTGTACTGGTACAGGTATGCATCGTGTTGCTTGGTTGCATCATCGTCATATCCGTTAGGGTCTTCCTGGATATAAGCATAGTTTTCAGTGACTACAATATTGTCAGGGCTATGGAAGTTTTTAGCTTTTCCATCCAGGTCATCGCCATCAAGTACAAGAGTAAGTTTACCTTTGGTAGGGTCATTCTCATCCAATACGATCTTGTAAACACGGCCATAAAGTGTTCTGGTATCGTTGAACTGGCTTCTGCCTGTTGCATTGAAATAGATCTCCCTGTTGGCTTCACCGGAACCTTTTCTGTAGTCAATGTCCTCAACCCTGTTGAAAGCCATTACACTTTTAGCTATGGCTTCATCATTCAGGGCATCGTATGTTCTTTCTGTCAATTCCACGAAAGTGACATCATACTCCTGGTCAACCACAAGGTCGTTGTCAACCACGGTACCGTCACCAACTTTCAATCCGTAAAGTTTACCATTGTCAAGATCTCCGGCTGAGTTGGAAACGTACATGGCAAGCTGGCCACCGGCTTCACCGTGGCTGTCGTCACCAATTAATGCAACGGTTTTGCCAGGGAAGGCGTCTTTTCCTAAAACCACTGCATTTTCTGTTGTCCATTGGCCGAAATTAACCAGTGTCTTTGCAGTGCTGGCAGTAGAAGCGTCTTTAAAAGGATCGGTCACAAATACGTTGGTAGAAGATCCTCCCCATTCACCACCACTCAGGTAAAGCGGGCCAAAACCGTGCTCTTCCGGAGTGATCAATGAACCTGAGCATTGGGCAGTATTTGCAGTAGCGTCAGAGTTAACTATGTATTCACCTTTTACAGGCTTAAAAGTTTTGTCAAGAGTTATTCTGGCGATAGAGTAGTCAGCCTCTATATTGTTGATCAATGTAAAAGTACCATCATCATTTTTAAGCAGGCCGGCACCATCAGCCATACTTCCGTAAACGAAGTCAGGGGATTCGCTAAGTTGGTCTTCAGAGCTGATCAGGGTAAAGATCTCAACATTAGAAAAGTCTGATTTCAGATCCATCATATGCGGAGTCTTGGAGTGGTTCTGTAGCACCACCGGATTGGCCGGGGTAGTCACGTCGTCGTCTCCACATGCGTAAAACAGGCTGCTGGCCAGTGCTAGTACGAGTAGATTGTTTTTCATTTTTAGTGTAATTGGTTAGTGTGTTTCTCAGGAGGTAAAATTATTTATTCTTTAAAGCCCTGATTAATAAGCCGTATTATGCTTTTTTTATTTTGTTTGATGGAGGTAACATAAACTTAATCAACGTGTAACAGTGCCTTGATGCAGCTTTGGTTAATTGGGTTAACATGTGGCAGGGCATGTAAAAATAAAAGCAGGAAGCCGGTCAATAAACCACATGAAGACATGGAAATATTGTAAAATATTCCGAATTTGGATTCACTATTGGATGCGCAATCAATAATCTCAACGAAAAATATTAGCAATGGAGACAAAGCAACATGAAATCCCTGCGCAATTTCAAGTAGAAAACCTCACAACACAGAGTACCTACCTCGTTAATGGAGAGCTAAAGCCCTGGCAGGGGAAGATGACAGATGTATACTCATCTATCCATAGTGTAAATGCCAAAGGGGAATATGCGCCGACTTTGCTGGGAAGTATACCTTATATGACGGAAGAAGCTGCGCTTGAGGCACTTGAAGCGGCTACAAAAGCCTATAGCAAGGGGCAGGGGGTGTGGCCAACGATGAAGGTAAGCGACCGGGTGGCGTGCATGGAGAAGTTTGTGAAGCAGATGAAGCTGAAACGCGGTGAAGTGGTTAAACTTTTAATGTGGGAGATAGGCAAGAACCTTCCGGATTCTGAAAAGGAGTTTGACCGTACGGTGGATTATATTTATGACACCATAGAAGATTACAAACAACTGGATAGAAACAGTGCGAAGTTTGAAAAACACGATGGTGTATATGCACACATTCGCCGTGGGCCGTTGGGTGTGGTGCTATGCCTCGGGCCATACAATTACCCGCTCAATGAGACATTTGCACTGCTTATACCTGCCCTGATCATGGGCAATACAGCCATTTTTAAACCGGCTAAACATGGGGTGCTTCTGATATCTCCTTTGCTGGAGGCATTCAGGAACAGCTTTCCTCCCGGTGTGGTAAATATTATCTATGGACGAGGCAGGGAAGTGGCTTCGCCTATCATGAAAACTGGAAAGATCGATGTGCTGGCGCTGATTGGAAACAGCAAGTCAGCCATAGCCCTACAGGATCAGCATCCTCATAAAAACAGGCTGCGCCTTGTGCTGGGCCTGGAAGCCAAAAACCCGGCCATAGTATTACCTGATGCAGACCTTGACCTCACAATCGATGAGTGTATAGCCGGAACCCTTTCTTTCAACGGGCAACGCTGTACGGCCTTAAAAGTGCTTTATGTACATGAAGATATTGTTGAAGAGTTTAATGAACGTTTTGCCCGCCGCGTGGATGAACTGAAATTTGGCAATCCGTGGGACGATGGTGTGAAACTAACGCCTTTGCCGGAACCTGATAAGCCTGCTTATATCCGTGAACTGATAGATGATGCGGTGGCTCATGGGGCAAAAGTAATTAATAAGAAGGGAGGAGAAACAACTGAAAATTATATCTTCCCGGCGGTACTGTATCCTGTCAATAAAAAGATGCGGGTATATCATGAAGAGCAGTTCGGGCCAGTAGTGCCGATCCTTTCTTTTAAAGATATTGAAGAGCCTCTGGATGATATGGCCGAGTCCAACTACGGTCAGCAGGTGAGTTTGTTTGGCAAAGACATCCAAACCATTGCGCCTTTGATAGATACGCTGGTCAACCTTGTTTGCCGCGTTAACCTCAATAGCTCATGCCAGAGAGGGCCGGATGTTTATCCTTTTACCGGACGGAAAGACTCTGCTGTGGCTACGCTTAGTGTGCATGACGCGTTACGATCATTTTCCATCAGAACGTTTGTGGCCTCAAAAGACAATGAGTACAATAACGAAATACTTAATGCATTGCTGCAAAGTAAAGCTTCGAATTTTGTGAGTACGGATTATATATTGTAGGATTTACAATTTAAAAAGAGCCATCTTACTGACAAAAGGTGATGGCTCTTTTTGCTTTATGTCTATTGTAAATTTACCAGTATCTCATTAACCAGTTCACCGTCTTTGTATATTTCTTCTTTTACCTTTGTTCCTTGCTCGTTATAAAACTCCTGCACACCATCTTTTTTATCATTTACGTAGGTAAGAGAGGTCTCCACCTGACCATTTTCATAATACCAGTACCAAAGCCCATTCTTCTTATCATCGGAGTTGTATCCCTCAATATTCAAGGCTTCTGAGGGGTAGTAGAATTTTTGTGCGCCGTCTGCTTTGCCATTCTTATATGTTGTTTCTGAGTATAGAATTCCGGAATCATCCAAAACCTGCCAAACGCCATCTCTGTAGCCGTTAATCAACCTGCCGCTTTCGTAAGTGTTGCCAGATGTCAGGCTTACCGTTCCATTGCCATCTTCGACCAGCAAATTACCGGTTTTGTTCCAGAATTTATTTATTACAAATATGTCATTGTCATCAAAAACACCCTGTGCCTGAATGTTCCCGTTTTCATAGTACATTTTCCATGTGCCGGTTTTCTTTCCGTCCTTTACTTCTCCAGAGTGGCTTATGGTTCTATTGCGTTGATAATGATCTTCAAATTTGCCGTTTCCGTTGACGGTAA
>NZ_SMLW01000220.1 GCF_009711405.1 Fulvivirga kasyanovii
GGACGCCCTATTTCATTTTAGGTCGTAGGACCGCTGCGCTAAACTACGATCAGATGGGGGTAAAGTCCTTCTTTGTTTATAGAATTTGTGCTTCCTGCTCATCTGGTAAAGGTAGAAAGTCATAAGAAGTTTATATCAAAAGACTGATTCGGATCGACTGGTTTGTGGATACGAGCTACAAGCTCGCACCAGCAGAGGAATATAGTCTAAAATATTACGAAATTATATAGCGTGCTGATCCCAAATAGCATACTTTCTTCCCATGTTTCAAAGATAGCATTTAAAGAATTAGCCCGGGCGGACACCCTATTCCATTTTATGTCGTAGGATCGCTGCGCTCAACCTACGACCAGATGGGGGCTAAAATTTTAGGTGATCGTTCCATATCTTTTTTTCAGGTGTACAATATCCAGCAACAATATCCATGATTTCCAGCAGGAAATCCTCCGCGTTTTCATTGTTTTCTTCTCGTTTTGAGAACATAATTTTTTCTAAAACTCAACTGGCTCCCATTAGCTTTCTGGAACTCTTTTAGTGTATTTATTACGGCTTGAAACTTTTTTTCAACTAGTAGATGCATAATTTTTTGTTCTAATTCGAATACTTCCATATTAGTTACTTAACGAGGGTTTGTTTGTTTCCAAGAGCTTCTATAAGCTTCTTGTACGCAATATATGACTCCCGCTGGTGCGAGCTTGTAGCTCGTATCATACCATTCTTAAATATAGTCAATTTCCAGCAGCCCTTTCCCGCCACTATAATCAATGGCACTGCTATACTTCCAATGATGAGGCTCAGTAACAAAACCAGCTTCAACCGAATTAAAATGTATATAGTCTACTTTTTGATCAATTAACCTGTGGACTCCATAATTCAATTGTTTTATTATTTTGCTGCCAGTCTGTACCGATTACTATCGGTAAATTGCCTACGTTTAATATTGCTATTGTTAGCGCCTGCTTTTTCCATCATCCAGAGTATCCATTCCTTTCGGCTCTCCTGCGTATTTTCTTCTATTAACTTTTGAAGGGCCTTGGAGGTAAAGGTTTTTAATGATTTCCATAAGCTGCCCGGATCTTTTTCCTTTGCCCGAAAGATCAGATGAACATGGCTTGGCATGATGCACCATGTATAGCTCCATTCCTTTGTTTTTTCTGCAATGATCCAAACTTTCTAGCATGGCATTGAAATATGGATCCCGTGTAAAAACATCAAACCAGTAAACTGTTGCAAAACTTACAAAGTAAAGTCCTTCTCTGTTATAGAATTTGTGCTTCCTGCTCATCTGGTAAAGGTGGAAAGTCTTAAGAAGTTTATTTCAAAAGACTGATTCGGATCGACTGGTTGTGGATACGAGCTACAAGCTCGCACCAGCAGAGGGAGGAATTCGACAGCTATAGCTGATACCAATAGGCACGTGAGCAGGTGACTATGTTTCGTTGTAGGTTTGAGTTTTTTATATTAGGTAAGCGTTAAAACTAGAAAGGCTGACAACATTTGCCAGCCTTATCTTCACTCAAGTTAGAGCTAATTAATTTATTCCTTTGTCAGTAAGAGTATTTCCTCCTCAGTAAGGGGACGATCATAAATTCTTATCTCATCAATGCCACCATTGAAGGGTGCGCATTCCCCTATTGAACAATGTCCCATACCAAAATGAAATGGATTGTCTGATTCCTGAAAAGTGCCACATGTGAAATCTCCTTTTTCCTCATCCAGAACATCACGTCTTAAACCATCAATATATAGTTTAAATCCGGCTGGACTAAAAGTTCCATTCCATGTACCTGCGACATGATACCATTTATTGACCTCTAAACTCTCTGATGAAGTTTTTCTGCCATCATAATCATCACCGTCAATTGCATAGAAAATGTTTAATTGTTGTTCCTTTGTTACGCCAAAAACAAATCCTATCCGTCCCATACAATTTCCGGGGGTTCCGGTTCCATTATAATTTGAGATAATTCGGCCGGTGGCTCCTGAATCAGCTAAATAAATCCATGCGGAAAAAGATGCGCCGTCTTTTAAATTATCATCTATACTTGATGAGGTTACTACATAATCATCTACACCGTCAAAATGATAAGCATGATCAGCGATTTGATGTCTGTCAGCAAATGCAGATGCGCCATTTAATGTGCCGTTAAATTGATTCCCACTTTGGTCGTTTACATTCTCATCAAATGGGTAATAAGCGATTAACCCATCGCTTGGAAGGACAACAACCTCCTTAGATATTGTAACTCCATCAGGCTCCACATTATTGGCTATCTTCAAGGTAACCTGATAAACGCCTGGTGTAGAATAGGTTACGTTGGGATGTTGTGTTGATGAAGTAGTTGGTGTACCGCCTTCAAAACTCCACTCCCAGATAGTAGGATTACCAATGGACTCATCTTTGAAAGCTATGCTCTCACCAGCATTGATTG
>NZ_SMLW01000291.1 GCF_009711405.1 Fulvivirga kasyanovii
ATCAAAATTGACATCCGATGGAAAAGAATATCGCAGAAATCAGGCAAGATTATGTCCGCCATTCCCTAAGGAAAAAAGACGTAGACCAAGACCCCATAAAACAATTTCAAAAATGGTTAACCGAGGCACTTACGGCTGAGGTACGCGAAGCTACCGCCATGAACATGGCTACTGTTAGCGAGCAGGGTGTGCCATCTTCGAGGATATTGCTTCTCAAAGATGTCAATGAAAACGGCTTTGTGTTCTATACCAATTACCAAAGCAGCAAAGCGCGTGAACTGGAGCACAATCCTTCTACTGCCCTTACCTTCTTCTGGCCTGAGCTCGAAAGGCAGGTAAGAATACAAGGGATAGTAAAGAAAGTTAGCAAAGAAGAATCTGAGGAATATTTCAGAAGCCGCCCGAAAGGTAGCCAAATCGGGGCCTGGGCCTCACCCCAAAGCTCTGTGATCAGTAACAGGGAAATATTGGAAGAACGTGAGAGAACCCTTCAGGAGAAATTTAAAGATGTAGAGGTATTGCCTAAACCAGAACAATGGGGCGGTTATATAGCGGAACCTTTCTTAATTGAGTTTTGGCAAGGGCGTGCCAGCAGGCTTCACGACCGGTTGGTATACACCCGTGAAGATAAAACATGGAAGATCGACCGTCTGGCACCATAAAAAGAAACCTTTATTTATCCAGGTATGCATATCAGGGCTCTTTATTGGATATAGAGCCTCATGCTGACCTGGATATGGTCATAACCATACCTTGTTATAACGAACCCGATCCCATTCGGAGCCTCAACGCATTACTGCAATGTGACACGGAAGGTTTATGCATTGAAGTCATTGTATTAATTAACGAGTCCGAAAATGCCCCGTCAGATGTATCTATTCAAAATAGAAAGTGCTACATAGAAATAAAAAAGTGGGTAGAACTACACTCTAAGACCAACTTCTGCTTTCACGTTGCCTATAAGGATAACCTCCCAAAAAAACATGCCGGAGTAGGGCTTGCACGCAAAATAGCCATGGACGAAGCCGTGCGCAGGTTGGAGGCCATAGGTAAACCCGACGGTATTATTGTCTGCTATGATGCTGATAGCTTGTGCGACCCCAATTATATCAGGGCGATCCATGATTATTTTTACGCAAACCCAAAATCTCCCGGATGTTCTATATATTTTGAACACCCTCTTCAAGGCCCTTTGGAAGACAATATCTATAAAGCCATTGTAGATTATGAACTGTTTTTGAGGTACTATGTAAATGCATTGCGATATACAGGTTTTCCTTATGCCTATGAAACCATTGGCTCCAGCATGGCTGTAAGGAGTTCTGCCTATCAGAAACAAGGAGGCATGAACCGCAGAAAGGCCGGGGAAGATTTTTACTTTCTCCATAAGATCATACCGCTGGGTAACTTTGGTGAGATTAACAGCACCCGGGTCATACCCTCTCCGAGAATCTCTGACCGGGTCCCCTTCGGTACAGGCAAAGCTGTTAATGACTGGCAAAAAACAGGACAGCTCCTTACCTACTCAGTCCGGACTTTTAAGGACTTGAAAGCTTTTATTGATAACCTGCCAAAACTGTATAAAGCCAGCCTTGAAAATACAGCGTGCTTTTTAAAGGATCAGCCCGAAAGTATACGTCAGTTCCTTACGGAGAATGAATTTGTATTTCATATCAGCAGGATAAACAATAATGCAGCCGCGAAGGACACCTTTTTAAAGCAATTTTACCAATGGTTTGATGGCTTTAAGGTGTTAAAGTTTGTTCACTATGCGAGAGATCACTTTTACGACAACTGCCCCGTTGCTCAGGTTGCCTCCGAATTGCTGTCCCTTGCCTATGACCACAGTTTGCATAACAGTAAAGAGCTTTTATTAGCTTATCGCAAAATGGACAGAGACAGGGCTTATTGATTAACGGACCTGAAATTTATACTTGCCCTCTTCAACCCGGGAAATTAACCCCTCTCCTATTTTTTGAGTAAGATTGGTTATGTAAGTATCTACAGATTTGGCCAGCACATAAACATCTGAACCCCAGATGTTGTGAAGCAGGTTATCTCGGGTGATGACTTTTTTGGGGTTTTGAGCAAAAAAGTATAACAGCTCAAATTCATACTTGGGCAATGCCACCTCTTTACTTTTATAAGTTACTGAGCTGGCTTTCCTGTCAATGACCATGTCACCGATTTTGATCTTTTCTACACTTTTTCTGATTATCAGGTTTTTCTTGAGTACAGTGCTTATTTTATAGGTAAGCGCACGAAGTCCTGTTATCTTCTCTATGTAATCATCTCCACCGGTATTCAACGCTTTTAGTTGTAACTGCTTGTCCGACTTTGCAGTAAGAAAGAAGATATAGGTGTTTTTAAACTCCGGGTGCTCTCTCAATTGCCGGCAAACTTCAATACCATTGATCTTTGGCATCATGATATCCAGAATGATCAGGTCCGGGTGAAACTTACCAGCCGTCTCAATCGAATGTGTGCTTTTACGCTCTACCTTTACCGTATAGCCGTCCTTTTCCAGGTTGTATTTCAACAAGTCCAGAATGTCCTTATCATCATCAACGATCAATATTTTATGGTTGGCCGGATTGTTCATGCGTAGGCCTCCTTCTCAACAATACCTGAAACGATCTTCGCCGTTTCGTCAGGGTATTCTATTTTAGTGGCATCGCGGAAATACGCCCAGTCTTTGATCTCTTCCACATACTTTTTCTTAAGCTTTTTAAGCACCGGTATCCCCATCTCTTCCATGGCCGCCGCGTTGCACTGCTGCTCATATTGGTTTTTCATCGGGATTACCATAAGCTTTTTACCCAGAAACAACGCCTCGGAAGGAGTCTCAAAACCAGCACCACACAAGACCCCTTCGGACGAGGTAATGCTTTCAATAAAGCTTTGGTTGTCGATTGGCGACACTTTCACATTCCCATCTTCAAACCCCTCTTTATTATGCTTGGAGAATACCTCCCACTTTACCTTTTTAACTTTAGAAAGTACTTCAACTATCTTTTCATCGGCATATGCCGGCAAATACACGGTATAATGTCCTTTGTTACTGACCTTGGCCTCACGAATTGACCTTCTAACTACAGGAGTATAAATATTTTCATCAAAAGCGTTAAAATGAAAACCATAATGCACGGAAGCGGGCGCATAATTCCGAAGGATCATCTGGCCTACCACATCCTTTGACTCAGGTTTGGGGCATTTCTCGGAAAGCAGCGCACTTTGATGGCTAAGAGCAATACATCGCTTACCCCTGATCTTAGCAGCCCAGGCCGTAATGGGTTCAAAATCGTTGATGATCAGGTCATAGTTATCAATCGGAAAATCTTTGATCTCCTTAAGAAAACGGCGTGAAGAGTTACTCTTGATGGTTTTGGACAGGTTTATACCACCCTTCTTTCCGAAATAAAAACTGAGTCCTTCTGAGCGGTATTTAGTCTCTTTGGGCAATGATATTTCAACCTGGGCACCACTTACAAGGTAATCAACCTCTCCATGCTTCTCCAGCTCAGGCCCGATATCCATAGCCCTGCTCACATGCCCATTCCCGGTGCCCTGTATGGCATATAGTATTTTCATTATTTAACAATTAAAAATTCATTGACCATATCCCTGAAGATATCGTCTGTATTCAAAGCCCTTTTACTCTTTTTGTTCACTTTTACAGCCATGGCCACAGGGTCTTCTGTAAAGTTGTAAAGGCGCCATGATTTATGGTTGTATTCCAAAGCCGTAAGGTTCTCTACCCAGTCACCTGAGTTGAGGTACATTACACTCCCTTTTTCGTTTTGTACTTTGCGCATCTGAGGATGATGAATGTGCCCACATACCACAAAGTCGTACTGATTACCAATAGCAATGTCAGCCGCGGTGTGCTCAAAATCATCTATAAACTTGATGGCCGATTTCACCCCATCTTTAATCTTTTTGGAAAGCGAGATCTTGCCTTTCCCCATAAGTTTGGAAACAAAATTCACAAAGGTATTCAGCAGTATAAGTGTGTCGTACCCAATGGCCCCCAGCTTGGCCAGCCACTTGGAATGCTTCATGGTAACATCAAACACATCGCCATGGAATATCCATGTTTTCTTTCCGTCAAGGTCCAGCACTACTTTATTTTCTATTGAAAAAGCCCCAAGTTTGAAGCCGACAAACTTCCTGAGCATTTCATCGTGGTTTCCGGTAATATATACCACCTCAGTGCCTTTGCTCAGTAGTCCGGTAATGTGTTTTACAATTTGCATATGGCTGGCAGGCCAGTACCTTTTGCTAAATTGCCACATATCAATAATATCGCCGTTAAGGATGAGTTTTTTGGGCTGGATCGTTTTTAAGTAGCGGAGAAGATCTTCTGCATGACAACCGTAGGTTCCAAGATGAATATCCGATATGACTACTACTTCAACAGGACGTTTTTCTTC
>NZ_SMLW01000204.1 GCF_009711405.1 Fulvivirga kasyanovii
CAATCAGGACTTTTTTCATAATGGTGAATATTTAATATAATTCCTTCTTAAGCAAATTTAGTAAAGAATAACATTAAATCTTAGCAATGGCTTAACGCCTGAATAGCTTTACGGTGATCTCATTGGCAAAAGAAAGCTCCATATAATCTTTGCTTTTTTTGAGAATCTCGTACTTCAGCTCGATGTCGTTATCTAACCGCTTAAGGGTAAGCTCATTGTTGTTCATTTCCCACCGGAAATTCACGCCTTCGGGTTCTTTGATCAGAAGTGAGTTGGGCCGGCCGGCCACTTTTAGCTGTGCATAATTATTGTCGAACAGTACCAGGTCTCCGGTTACTTCTTCTTCACCGATGGTCCAGGATACAGTCCATGCATTCTCTAACTTATCAAATTCCTGGCTTTCGCTACATGCGGTTACCAAAACCAGGCAAATAAAAGTCATTCTCTTCATCGTTCTTTCGTTTCGTAATAAGTAAACGAGGATGAAAGGCAAAGATTGTATTGGTTAAAAATACTTCATTAGCAAATTTACTATCTGCCTGACCCGGTTATTGTAAGGAGGGTATACCGTTTTGGAAGTCGTTAGCCCGACGCGTTGCTTGAGTACGGGTTTTTCATTGGAGAAAGCCATAAACCCATGCCATCCGTGTGATTTTCCAAGGCCACTGTTGTTAACACCTCCAAAAGGCAGATTGGGGTGGTTGAAGTGCAAGACACAATCGTTGATGCATACGGCACCGGATGAGGTATTATTGAGAATGAGTTTCTTATTTGAACTATGCCTGCCAAAATAGTACAGGGCCAGAGGCTTGGGCTTTCCGTTTATAAATTCAATAGCTTCCTCAATTTTATCATAGGTTTGGATTGGCAATACAGGCCCGAAAATTTCTTCTTCCATTACCGTAGCATTTTCAGAAACCCCGGTCAGGATGGTGGGTGGTATAAAGTTTTCGTCAGGTTTTGTTTCTCCACCCATGGCTATTTCGGCACCGTTTTCCAGGGCATCGCTGATCAACTCATTTATACGGTCATAATGTTTGCGGTTCACTATACGCGCATAGTCTGCTGACAAATCGAAGCCTTGTTTTTGGCTATCAAATAGCTGTCGGGCTGCTGTGATCAGGTGCTCTTTTAAAGCATCTGCTACAGAGTGGTGGGCCAGCACATAATCAGGAGCCACACAGGTTTGGCCATTATTGATGAACTTTCCCCAGGCAATTTTCTCTGCGGCATCCTTCAGATTGCATGTCTGATCTACGATAGCCGGTGACTTTCCTCCAAGCTCCAGCGTCACGGAAGTCAGGTGCTCTGCAGCAGCTTTCATTACTATTTTGCCTACTGCCGGGCTTCCTGTAAAGAAAATATGATCAAAAGGCAATTTGAGAAGCTCCTGTGAAATCTCAATTCCTCCGTTAAAAACCCTGACCTCGTCTTCCTTGAACAGTTCCCCGATCATAGTATCTATCAGCTCGGAAGTATGAGGTGTCATCTCCGAAGGTTTCAGTACTACGGTATTTCCGGCAGCCAGAGCAGATACCAAGGGGCCTATAGCGAGGTTAAAAGGAAAGTTCCATGGAGCGATAATAAGACAAACTCCTTTTGGTTCATACTGAATATAAGATGTGGTGCCGACAAGTGATAACGGGGCATCGACCTTTGCCGGTTTAGCCCAGTTATTCAGGTTTTCCAGAGCATGTCGTATTTCTGTAAGTACAGGGTATATTTCGGTAATGTTAACTTCTACCGCCGGCTTTTTAAAGTCGCGGTAGATGGCATCCTGAATAGATTTTTGGTTTTTTTCGATCCAAAGCTGTAAGGCCTTGAGGCGTCTCGCGCGCTGTTTGGTGTTTTCAGAGCGCATAAGCAAAGATTGCTTTTGCTGCTTCGAAAAAACTTCTTCTATGCTGCTACTATAGGTTTCAGGGGTGGTTTTAACAGTGCTCATACTTTAAAAATACAAAAAAGAAGAAATCTTTCCGGTATGATGAGGAACATTCTAATGTTAACTTAATGTTAAATTAATTGTTATAATTGTGTTTTAATGTTAAATTAATGTTAAGAATTTATTAACTGGAGATAACATGAAGAGGGCGTTCTATTTTTTAACCGTTGGATTGCTA
>NZ_SMLW01000524.1 GCF_009711405.1 Fulvivirga kasyanovii
AAAAAGGCCTTCAAAAAGCTTTTTGCCATATTAAAACAATAAGTAATGGAATAGCAGAATGCTTCCAACGGGGATGGAAAAGCAAAACTAAAGCCATGATTAGTACAAAACAACAATCGGGGCGCAATTTATATTATATTGAATTAGAAAAGAAAATATTTTTCAAATTATTATCCTGAACGGGTGTACTGCATGCAAAAAACGTTAACTGATTGTTTTTCATGGCATTGGTCTTTTTGGTTGTAAATTATAAGCCGGCCTGTAAAGGCAGCTTGTTTATGACTGCTTTATATTTACAGAGCACCTGGTTATATTCTTCTGTTTCCGGCAACACCTCGGGCATGGATGCCCGGTCCAGGTAGTGTAGCCAGTGCAGGGTGCTATCGTGGCGTACCATTTTTTCCTCCATATTGAACTCGGCCACATTGCTGCCCTGGAGGATATAGTAGAGGTGTTGGTTACTGTATATCTTAACTTTACCCATACTGCGGCTAATTAAACGGACGGTTAACAGGATCTTTGATAAGCATCAGTTTTACCTTGTCCCGGAAGTGTTTATGCCTTTGTATCTGCCCTTTGAGTGAATAATACATAAACTGAAATCCTCCTTCATAATCTTTCAGCAGTTTGGCCTTGTCCATGATCCCGGTTAAACCGTTTTCATAGATCAGGTGGGCAAACTTCATGTTGGTGGCTTCATAGCTTTCTACCAGTTTGGTGGTGTTTTGTATCAGCTCGTTAAGCCCGTCGAGCAACATGCTGTACTGTTCCTGTGACTCTTCCCAGGTTGTTTTCCTGTTTTCCATAGTTTCCGGTTTTACGGGGCTTTCGGGGGGAGACACTTGCAGCTCCCCCGCCTGGCCACCAACTCAAACACATTAAGACATGAGTAATTTTCAAGTGTTATCAGTTACAAAGGCTACCACTATGCCACCTTCCTTTGTATACCGGTAGGTTTTCAATTTATTATCAAATACAACCGGGGCCTTAAAGTCTTCTTTCATGATCTTAAGCATGCTAAATACACACCTTTTGGATACACCCAGCTTTTTGGCCAAATCCTTGGCCTTACCTGCCTGGCCCGTTTGGATGAAGCGGTCTATCTGTTCGATTCTGTCTACTACTCTTATTTCTCTCATTTTTTGATATGGTTAGTGAAACATCTTATTCCATTTTAGTAAGGCATTGGGAGGTACCGTTTTCAGCACCTCCCGTTTTGCCCGTTTTCAACCTAAACCCAATTAACCAGGGTTGTCTTTAATATTCTTCATTGCTTAAAAAAGCCTATAACTATACTGCCCTTTACGTCATATTTGTAGCTCTGCAATGTCCTGTCATATACGATCGGGGCGTGCAATTCTTCCTTCAGCAATTTGATAAGGTAAAACAGGCTACTTTCCGACATATTCAGCTTACGGGCAAACTCTTTGGACCTCCCTGTGTTTTCGCCTTGAAGGAGCTGGTTTGCCTGCCTTACTTTTTTAATATTGATCGACTGCATTTGTGGTATTGTTTACAACTTTTGTATACTGTCGAATTTGCAGGGCAGAATTGCCGCGTTTGTTTTTTACGGGAAGTTGTTCCCGCCGGTAGGTTTTACAGGTTTTCATGCTGAACTTCTGCCACTCCAAAATAATTGGAATGATTAATTCCGGTATATTTGGAAATAGCTATATTTAAACGTTATTAATCGAAACTCTATAACAATAATAGTGAACTATATTCACAATATAAATACAAATTGATAAAAAGTTTGAAAAGAGTTAACAATTTTAACTTTCGCCTTAAGGAGATACGGGAGAAAAAAGGCTTGAACCAGGAGCAAATTGCTGCTGAGCTGAGCGAAAGGACAGGCACCGTATATTCCCGAAGCCAGGTATCGCAATATGAAACTTGTAAGGTGCAGCCAAGATTGGAACTCATCCCCATATTAATGGAAATTTTAGATGTATCGGCCGAGGCGCTTCTTGGTCTGCCGGAACATGAAAACAAGGATAATATTATTCAGCATGATATTACCCATACGGCAGGTGTAAAGAGAAGGGATGTAAAAACTATGTCGAAGCCCGACCTTAAGCTGGCACTTTCTGAAATGTATGATCTTGCAGATGACCTTATTCAAGACAATATCCGCCTCAAAGATGACAACATCAGGCTTAAGGATATTGTACTAAAGTCTGTTTCCGTATTTAAAGAGTAGGGGTGTTAATAGCGGTCTTTCCGGCTTTCGATGTACCGCTTACCTTCTTTAAGTATATGCTCAAGGTTATTGAGCATCCGGGTCTTTTCATCCAGCATGCGGTCTTTTTCGTTCAATATGCAATCTTTTTCGTCCAGGGCTTTTGCCTTTACCAGGTAAGCGGCCAATGCCCTTCTGTATTTCATAGTAAGTATGAGGGCAATGATACCCAGAACAACTACGGCAATGGCAAAATTTAGCCAGGCCATGCTCACCTTGCCCATGGCTTTGTCAAGTTCTACCCGAGCATTGTATTGCTCTACCGACAATTCTATAACATATTTATTATTAAGGTCTTCCAGTTTTTGCTTTAAAGCTACCAGAATAGCTATTTGTCCACTTTTAAGTTCACTGACCTCAATAAGGTAATCCACATTATTCTTTCTATGCTCTATATCGGTGAGCTTATAAATATCATTGATCAGATTCAGTGCTGTAACTAATACCTCATTATAAACTTGCGTGGGGACACCTCTCAAATCACTTTGGAGACTGGAAAGTGCTTCCTTATATTGCCCCTTGGCTTTCTTTAGTTTGGCAAGCAACACACCGGTACTTAGCTTAAACTCAGGGTCTCCTATTTTCTCCTTTAATTCAAACGCCTCTAGCAGCCACAATTCCGCTGCATCCCATTGCCCTTCTTCCAAATATGCCTCCCCTATATTGTTGTAAGCTATAGATATCTGGCGATCATCACTCTGAAAGCCTTCTATGGAGATAGATTTTTTATAATAACTACGCGCCCTTTCATACTCTCCTTTTTCAAAACATAAAGCTCCAAGGGAATTGTAACACCAGCTAAGCATAAAATAATTTCCCCTGTCAATTAAGAGTTTCAAGGCACTTTGGTAGTACATTTCTGCCGTATCATATTCCGCTTTCTTTGCATAGCACCTGCCTATGCCAATTTGGGTATAAGGAAGATATGTTGCATTTTCTTCCTTCTCATACAGCTTTAAAGCTTCCTTGTAGTAAAACAGTGAATTGTCCCACTCATGACCCGCAGAATACATGTGACCAATATTGTAAAGGTTGTCAGCAGTTTCCATGTTCTTTTTTAGTTTTTTAAACATAGAAGCAGATTGGAAACTAAGGGAAATAGCATCTCCGTATTGTTTTTTCTCCATTAATAAAACTGATTCCCCGAGATACACTTTGGCTAACCAATAATCATTGTCTTGTGACTCAGCTAATTGTTTAATATTATATAGATAGGACTTCGCAACATCAGGATATTGCAAGTAATTTAATTTGTATAATTGCCAAAAGGCTTCAAGTTTTTGTGTCCCTGACGATGAGTTAGCAACAAACAGCAAGCTATCTTTTTGGTTTGCAGCTAGTTTAGTAGCGGATAAGATTATAAATAAAAAAATGTAGGTTTTCAAAGATGTCAAAACAGTCAAGATTTATAAGATTTAGTTACAAATCTTAACAATTTCATATCATTAAACGGTGTAAAAAAGACCCCTTTCTTACATGCGCAAAAAATAGACCTGATTTATTTATAATGCTATATCGAATGGATTAATTGCTACCTGGATTTGGGGGTGGTGGAACATCTCCATCTGTTGCAAACATAGTCTCTTCGATATTAGTTTGACGTGGCTTTATTTCTTCACTTTCATCGATACAAGACACAAACCCAGTCATTAAAATTAATCCCAGCATTATCTTTTTCATAATCTTTATTTTTTCCCAATATTAGTAATGCTTTTAGACACGCGCCATTTACATACAAACTGTTAATTACATCTGTAATGTCAATGAAGAGACTAAAAAGCCACAAAAGCGAAAGGGTATAGCGTGAGTTATAAATAGTTTATTTATCGAGAATTTATTTCCGTTTATCCGCGTATGATTTTCAAGTAAAATGTCCTTATCACATTATAATATGACATATTCTGTCATTTCAGTACATGCTCATGTTTATAAATAATCGATTACATGCATCATTATTCATTCGGCATATTTTAGAAGTAGAAATTATCCCAATAAATACAGATTGAGGAACTACTACCCCTTGACGTTTTAATTGTTTCTGGTGAATTTTACACCTATGGGCAAAGCATTGATCATAGTAGGGTTAATTATTGTTGCGGTGGGTATACTTCTGCATTTCGGCCCTAAAATCCCCTTTTTAGGAAAGCTGCCCGGAGATGTCAGTATCAAAAGGGAAGGCTTTCAATTTTATTTCCCACTTATGACCAGCATTATACTGAGTATACTCATCTCAGTGATCATTTATTTTATTCAGAAGCTGAAGGGGTAGGGTAGTGGGTCAGGCGGAATTTCCGGGAGGACTCTATCTTTCAGCGCTGTGTTTGACATGACGCTGTAAATGGCAATCGGCAAAAGCAGTCGGCAAGTCAGGGCGCAAGGCAATAGTGGACGGTTTTAACTTGTTTCACTGGTAAGCCCGGAAATTGGTTTCCGGGCCGGGAGATCTGATCAGGCGTTATACGGGACTTCGAGAAACTCCGTCACCATTTCCAGAAGTGCTTTGGGCTGTTCGGCATGTACCCAGTGCCCTGCGTTTTTCACGGTCTTTACCTCAGAGTTGGGGAAAAGCTGAACGATCAGGATGTTGTCCTTATCCTGAATATAATCCGATTTTTCACCTCTGATGAAAAGCACATCTTTTTCTATGGCCAGTTGCTCCTCAATTCCTTCACCCATGGCCTCTATATTTTTATCAATTACAGGCAGGTTTATTTTCCACTCAAAACCGCCATCGGATTTTCGGGCGAGGTTCTTTAGCAGGAACTGGCGCGTTCCCATATCTTTTATATACTCTGCCAGTTGTTTGTCGGCTTCACCCCTTGATTTCAGGTTATCCACATCTATGGATTTCAAGCCTTTCAAAATAGTATCATGGTGTACCGGATATGCTCTTGGGGCAATATCCACCACTATCAGCTTGTCCCATTTATCGGCATGGTTAATGGCAAAGTTCATGGCTGTCTTTCCCCCCATAGAATGCCCCAGAATAGACGGGTTCTCAATGCCGTGCTCCTCTATAAACTCGTTAAGGTCACTGGCCATGGCAGCATAGTTAAATTCATCGCTATGCGGGGACTGCCCGTGATTGCGCTGATCAACAAGGTACATTTTGAAATGGCCTTCCAGCTCTTTGGCTATCGACATCCAGTTATCCGATGACCCGAAAAGTCCGTGCAGGATAATTAAAGGCTTTCCTTCTCCGATTTCTCTATGATATAATTTCATGGTTATGCTGTTCTTGTGTAGTTCAAAGGTAAATGTTTTGCCCTAATCGGGCGGCACATTTACCTCATAACAAATTCACCAGCCAATGTTTACTTGATTACGATCGGAAAATCGTGGCCTCTGGAGAAAGTGTAAGGAAACTGCATTTTTCCTTTAAACTTTCTGGAGTACTCGGGTACCTGGTCATCCAGATAAGATTTTAACTCGTAAATGGTTATTTTTCCATCCTTAGGCAGGCCATCGGCTTTCCCTGAGAGGGCCTCCAGTAAAACATATGTAAACAGGCCGTGACCTAGTTCCTTAAACTCTACCGCAAACTGCTCACTACCCGCAGAAGCCAAAACGTGGATGCCTGTACTTCTGGAAAGCTGAGCCAGGGCCTTTTCTTCTGCTGCACCACGCTGAGCCAGTAGCTCTACACTTCCTCCGGACTGACATGCATCAATGATGACCAACTGCTTTAATGCCGCTGTTTTTGCCAGCTTCTCCTGGAGGTCTCCGGCGTATATAGCATTTTTCTTCAGTTTGTCTTCGCTATAAAGCCTTACATTATCCGATGGAATAAAGTAAAAATCATTATCTACCATGCTTCCATGGCCAGCGTAATAGAAGAACAGTACGTCCTGAGGCTTTACTACCTTAGACAGGGCTTCCATTTTATTAAGTATGCTTTCCCGTGTGGCGTCTTCGTTGTAAAGCGGTATTATTTCTACCCTGTCAAAGAGCTTTTTGGAGTTCTCACCGACCAGTTTTACAAAACCCTGCGCGTCTTCGGCAGCATAGTTCAGGTTCAAGGCTTCATTTTTGTATTTGTTGATACCTACCGCAACCACATACAGCGTTGAGTTCATTTTGCCCTCCATGGTTACCTTTACACTTTGCCGGTCAGCTTCTATTCGTCCTTTGCTGAATGCCGAGGCTTCAATTGTATTGGTCCCAGGCACAAGGTTTATTTTTTGTGTTACCAATATCGATTTTCCTGCCGGAACATCGGGGGTTTGGGTGCTTACTATTTTCCCGTTTTGAATGATGTTTACTTCCGCTACTCCTCCTCCCTGATCGGTTACTTTGATCATAACTTCGGCTTCTGCTGTACGGAAACCCTCTCCCAGGTGTGGCGCTATTATTTCTATAGATGGCGGTGGTGACTTTTTAATCTTTTCCAGCATGTTCATGCCCTGATCTTTCGACTTGAAGGTTTTGTCCAGTAAATCCGGCTGATAGAATTGTTCAAAAAACTGGTCAGCACTATAGCTCTGCATGCCCCGAACAAAAGCTATCTTGTTGAATGCGCCACTGGATGCATTGAAATAGCCTTCTGCATTGATCGCCATCCAGTCATTGTTTTCGAGGATTACATAGGTGATCAGTTCCTTGCCCTGTACTACATCCCATATTTTGATCATACCATCCTCACTGGCGCTAATTAAAAGGTTGTTATCAGGGGAAAATTCAATGTTGGTTATAGCTGCCTGGTGGCCTTGCAGGCTGTTAATCAGGCTGCCATTTTCTGCATTCATTATCCTGATCACCCTGTCGGCACCTCCCAATGCCAGGGTTTTTCCTTCTTTGTCATACCTTGCGGCGTACAACGGTTCATCGCTGGAGTATTTCCATTGCTGCAAGCCTGTGGCGATGCTCCATGACTTCAATTTACCATCCCACGAAACAGAGACCAATTTTTCTCCGGAAGGGTGAATATCAAAAGCCTGTATAATATCTGTGTGGCCGATAAATTGTCTTACTTCTTTTTTAGAGTCAAGCTCAAACATTTTAAGGGACTTATCAAGCCCGGCAATAAGCGCGTAGATATTATTTTTATACAGGCCAGCCTGGTAAGGTGAGCTGTTTTCAAACACCAGGGTTTGCAGCAATTCACCGGATGAGGCATCCCATACTCTGGCCGTACCATCCCAGCTTCCTGTTATTATCGTTTTTTCATCTTTACTAAAGCCTACGGAGAATATTACTTCCCGGTGGCCTTTTAGGGTTACCAGTTCTACACCTGAAGCTGCATCCCAGATCTTTGCAGTATTGTCCGCGCTACCCGTTACCAGCTTCTGACCGTCTTTGCTGAATGTCATGCAAAGAACGGCTTTATCGTGACCATGAAACTCCTGGGAAATTACTCCTGATTTGATCTCCCACATACGTGCAATAGCACCGATTTTTCCTTTTACCAGATACTTACCATCAGGGCTTATAGCAACGTCGTTTTTAAGATCCGTATACTTTTTAATGTAATAGTCCCACCTGGAGTTAGGGTCATAGTCCAGTCCACCCTTGTCCCGGGTAACCAGATAACCGCCCAGGGTTTTGACTACTTTGCCGGATTCAACATCATAAAGGTTAATTTTTTGATCGTCGCTAACCACGGCTATAGTTTTGCTGTCGGGGCTGAAAGCCGCATCTGTAGCAGGCATGGAATGATCAACTTTGACAGAGAATTTTTGCTGTCCGCTGGCTGTGCTGAAAACCTTTAAAGAATCCTCTGTAAGCATCAGGGCCAGTTTGCCGTCAGTGCTTAAATCAACAGCTTCATAAGATTCATTTTTCACAAAAGTCTTCATGACCTCTCCACTTCGGCTATTTCTAAGCACAAAATCTCCTTTGTTGCTCGCCGTAATGAGCCACTGCCCGTCTTCAGAGTAGTCTATAAAAGTAGCGCAACCGCCGCACCAGCCTTCTTCCGGCTTTATCTCCTGCACCAGTTTGCCCGATCCTGCATCATAAATTACTGTGGTCCGGTTGTCGCTGCCGAATGCAATCATACTTCCATCCGGGCTGAAACTGGCATTGATGCCATAGCCTAAGCCTTTGTCCGGGTTCATTTTGAAGGTTCGCAGGGTATCGCCACTGGCCATACTCCACAACATACTTACCCAGTCGTATCCTGCCGTGATCAGTTTTGTGCCGTCGGGGCTGAGGTCAACGGTAGTCATAATGTCTTTGTGCCCCACGAAGTCCCGGATCATCTTACCGGTTGTGATCTCCCAGAGCTTTGCTGTGTTATCAGCGCTGCTGCTTACGAAGTATTTGCCGTCGTCAGTCACGTCTATATCATTTACTGTGCCCTTATGACCCAGAAATGACCTGAGTTCACGACCGGAGGCCACATCCCATAATTTGATGGATTTGTCACGGCTTCCGGTAAGCAGGTACTTGCCATCCGGAGTAAAAGCAACAGCCTTTATAGCAGCATAATGCCCGCGCTGAATTACTGTTTCGAGCTTTTGTGCAAAAGCAATTGATGCTGAAAATAAGCAGGTTAGGGTAATTATAAATGTCTTCACCGAATACTGATTTTTGATGTTGAATTTATGAATTTGATTTGGAAACATTTTTGCTTTAAATCATTATATTTAGATTGCGTAAACCTAAACAGAATATTATGTCTTCCATCATTCGGGCGAGCTTTTTTTCTCTGATTTGTATAATTAATATAACTAATGCCATTTCACAAGACAAAACTAGAAGGCTTCCCTCCAACATAAATCGCCCTTCAATTAACCTCTATGCACCTTTTATCAGTGGTGATGGCCAGACTTTACTGTATTTATCGGATTACACGGATGATGGACACCATGGCATGCGATGGGCAACCAAAAAAACAGTCTCTACATGGAATGATGGCCTGGAAGTCAATAAGCTTATTAACAGGCCTACACTGAATTACAGGGGCGGCTATAGTCTGAATTTTGATGGCAGCGTAATGCTGTTTACATCCAGAAAATCCGGTTTAGGGGGCTTTGACCTGTGGTCGAGCAATCGCAGGGGCAATGACTGGGAGGCTCCGGGCAATCTTGGCAGCCCGGTAAATTCCAGCGAGAACGAAGGGGCAGGTATGATGTCTCCCGATGGAGAATACCTGTACTTTATGCGTTGTGAAAAAATGAGTGAATATGGCGGAGCAAGCGGGTGCAGGCTGATGGTTTCTAAAAAGACCTATAACGGATGGGATACGCCTAAGGAATTGCCCGCTAACATTAATACCGGTAACTCTCAAACCCCAAGGATACTTGCCGATGGTGAGACTTTAATATTTGCCTCTGATCAGTTTGGTGGCAAAGGCGGGCTGGATCTGTATATGACAACAAAGGCCGGGGAAACCTGGTCAGACCCAATACCTCTCGACTTTATCAATACCGATAAAAACGATCAATTCATAAGTATCCCTGCAAAAGGAAGGTACCTGTTTGCCGATGTACAGGGTGACCGGGACAGGGAGCTGGTCCAGATATTGATCCCGGATGAATTCCAGCCCAAAAAAGTGATGCGCATTCAAGGTACTGTTACGGATGCTGCTACCGGCGAACCTTTGGATGCCAACCTTACTGTATTCAATGTTGGCAACAGGGATCGCTTATGGAATGAGAAGGTCGGCAGAAAAGGTGAGTTTGCCATAGTCTTAAAGGAAGGTTCGGTTTATGATGTAGCCATAGATATGGATGACCCAACCTACCTGTATTTTTCCAAAGTGTATGATTTCACGGAAGAGGTAGGAGTGAGGGATAAAGAAAACCTGCAGGTGAAGCTTTCGAAAATAGCTCCGGGTGCAACCTATAACCCTGATGTGGTTTTTGAAGAGTACTCTTCCGAAATAAGCGATAACTCCACATTTGAGTTGAGAAGAATGGCCGAAGTGCTTAGGAAAAACCCTAATATGAAGATCGAAATTCTTGTTGCCCAGAATAACTTCAAAAAGGACTCTGTACAATCTGACCCGGACCTGACTGAAATTCAGTATGATACGGTTATAACCAAAGTGAGAAGGTCTTTGATCACAGAGCAACTTAAAGAAGATGTTGAAGAAGATTCGTTGGAAAATGAAGAGACTGACTGGGTGAATGAGGATTTTGATGAAGACACTCAGGACATGGCAGATGCCGGCTACGAGGTTGTAGAGGAGCAAAAAATAAAGAAAACCTATCACAACGATCGTACAAAAGCGCAAGCCGGGGCAGTAAAAGCTTATCTGGTAGGCAGGGGAGTAAACGAGAGCAGGATACAAGTAAGCACTTTACGCAAGGAAAGAACGGAAAGCGATAGTCAGGAGCCAGGTATGGCTGACATTAAGGTGGAAGTGAAGATACTGAACCTTTAGTTTAGTTGCTCACAACATACATCGGTACCACTATCAATGTGTGATCCCACATCAGGATCATTTCGATCTCCTGGCCCATTTGTTCAAAGGTAATGGTAAATTGCTCAAAAAGGTCAGGAGTCTTGATTGTCGCTACATCAATGGTAAGTGCGTCTTGCTGAGGGTCCCTGTTGGCTTCACCGGAAAATGGCACTATGCCCCACTGGCCTACTTCATTATTAAAGATAACTGTCCAGTTGTTGCTTCTTGGTATTGTGAATAACGAATATGAACCTGCCTTTAGAAGTTTATTGCCTATCATCAGGTCTCGGTTGGTAGTAAAAGTAGTAGCCTCATTGGCGCCTGTCCGCCATACTTCGTCATAGGGTACAAGGTCTCCGAATATGTCACGTTCTTTCTTGTAAGGCCTGCTGTACGATACACTCAGTTGTGTTTTTTCTCCTTCGAAAACAGCTTTATCCTGAGGGCTGAAAGATTTTGTGTAAAACCTGAGCCCTACCATACCTACAATAATAACAGCTACTATAATACCACCTGCAACTATTAATTTTCTCATTCAATCAATGTTTTGTGTGCTTATACTGAAATTCCCTGTTAAAAGTTACTTTTCAGTATAATCTTCTGATTCCCTGAGACCACCACTTTTATAATAGTAGTACCAGGTGCCTGTTTTTTCTCCGTTTTTAAAATCCCCCTCTGCCTCTTTCCGGCCGTTCTCGTAATAGTAGACCCATCGGCCTTCCCTTAGTCCATTTTTAAACTGGCCTATTTCGGCTACACTTCCATCTCTTTCGTAGTAGGTCCATGAGCCATGCGGTACACCATCCTGAAACTGGCATTCGATTTCCTTTTTACCGTCGATATAGTAATTAATCTTGAGGCCGTTGCCGTTTTTCAGGTCTCCGGCAGAGAGCGTGTCTCCATAGATGGTGTAATATGGGCTGGTTGTCATGAGTTTGCCCTTGTCCCATGTTTCTTCCTGCATGAGCAGGCCGGTAGTATGGAAGATACCCCAAAGGCCATCTTCAAGTCCGTTATAGAAGCTGCCTACTGACCGGAGCTGCCCTTTATCATAGTAGGTAAACCACTGGCCGTGTTGTTTGTCATTCTTATACTTTCCTTCTTCAACCACAAACCCATCCTGATTAAAATACCTCCAGTTCCCAACTTTTACACCATTGGCATAGAAACCTTGTATGGCCGGGTTTTCATTATCAAAGTAAGTCAGGTAAATGCTATCCTGCCAGCCATTTTTATAGAACTGCAGTTCTTCCAGGTCACCATCCCGGTAAAAGGATTGCCATTTGTTTTTGGGTAACCCTTGTTCATAATGCTTTATACTTTTAACCTTCCCGTTTTCATAATATTCGACCCAGGTGCTATCGGGCAGTCCTGCCTTATACTTTTGGATCTCCATTATTTTGCCAAAGTCGTAATAAGTCTTCCACAGGCCTTCTTTTACTCCTTCGTTATATTTTCCTTCAAGGATAAGCCTGCCAAATTGATTATATTCCTTCCACTTGCCATCCGTGGTATCGGCTTTGTAGCTTCCTTCTGCAAGTAATTCGCCATAGGGTCCGTAATAATAAAATGGCCCTTCCTGCACGCCATGTTCATAGGTTTTAACGTACATAGGCTGCCCGTCTTCATAGTAGGTGACCCATTCTCCATGTTTCCTGCCGTTTTCGTATTTCCCCGCCTGCTCGATTATCCCGCCGGGAGTTAATCCTAAATAGTCCGTAGGCTGGTCATTTTCGTACTTTACCTTGGCCTTTACGCTTCCGTGAGGATAGAAAAAACGCCAGACTCCTTCCCTTTTATCGTTTTCAAACTTTCCTTCTTCCAGCTTTACATCCTGCTTATTATAAAATCTCCACGTGCCGGTCTTTTTTCCGTTTACTATATCACCAATGGCATATGCAGAGCTGTCTGTTGTAAATAGTTTTGTTTCCTGGGCACGGACATTGATTACCAGGACGGTCAAAAAGATTGCGATTAGGTTGAGTAGTTTTTTCATGGCCATGCTACAGCAAATATTGTGCAAGGTAAATTATAAAATATTTTAATATTACAGGTGCCTTACTATCTTTGCACAAAAGATAAAAAACATATTAATATGGGTTATTTAGCGCTTGTACTGGTTTTAGTATTGTTTGTATTGGCAATCATTTCTCCAATGGTATTCCCAAACAAAATGTTCAGCGATAATAAGCACGATGTAGACGGATCTACTGAACAATAGCAGTAGCCTCTATTTCCAATAAATATTCAGGACTTATCAATCGGCTTACTTCTATCATGGAAGTTGCCGGCTTGATGTCTCCAAATACCTCTCCGTGTGCCTTTCCTATCATTTGCCACTGGCCGATGTCGGTTACAAATATTCTGGTGCGGACCACATCAGATAGCTGAGCCCCGGCTTTTTGAAGGCTTTCATCGATAATTTCCAGGATGCATTTCGTTTGTTCGTACGGGTTATCCTGACCCACCAGTTTCCCATCCCGTACGGCCACCGTGCCTGAAACTTCAATAGTGTTGCCTATACGTACGGCTCGGGAATAACCGACGATATCTTCCCAGGGAGCCCCGGTGGAAATATTCAACCTTTTGTTCATGGATGCTTTTTGTTAGTTTTACCTTTTATACCCCCTAAAATATGAATAATATCTGTGTCTTTTGTGGTTCCAGCCATGGTAATGAACCCATTTATACTGCCCAGGCGCAAACACTGGGTAAATTGATGGCTAAAAAAAATAAAACCCTTATCTATGGCGGTGGCAAGGTTGGTCTGATGGGTGCAATTGCAGATGCTGTAATGGACAATGGAGGGAATGTAGTTGGTGTAATACCTGATTTTCTCATGAAAAAGGAGGTAGGGCATTTGGGCCTGTCCGAACTATTGGTGGTACGGTCGATGCATGAGAGAAAACAGAAAATGGCAGAGCTGGCAGATGGTTTTGTAGCGATGCCGGGCGGTTTTGGTACCCTTGAGGAGCTTGGTGAAATTCTGACCTGGGTTCAACTGGGGCTGATCAAAAAACCGGTAGGACTGCTAAATGTTAATGGTTTTTATGACCACCTCTTGCTCCAGATGGATCACATGGTGAAGCAGGGTTTTCTAAAACCTCAGAACCGTAAACTGGTTATTAACATCACCCAGGCAGAAGATGTCCTCCCCCTTTTGGAGTCGCATACATTTGATGGTTATTCTATCTGGGATGACCTGAACAAAACTTAAATGAAATCATAAAAAGTGTTCACTTATGTACAAAAGCAATGTATGAGGTTGAACACGTTCATGTAGTGAAACTGCTCTATTGCCCTTAAAAAGCGGTTATTAATATGGTATATTTCTTGGATTACAATATTCCGGATGTTTTGGAATCATTGTATCATATCGCTCAGAAGGCTTAAGCAACATGTGTTGTTTTATATGGTCAGCATAGCTGTATCTGCCATCGGGTTTGCCTCTCTTATCAGTAGTTTTATGCTGTTTAAGTCCTACGGCAAAGTATCTACGGTTATGGTTTGTGTAGCCGCTATCATATTTGCCGCCAATAGTATCAATAACATTAGCTACAAATACTCTGTCAAAGAAGTAAGTATCAGAAAGTTGCTCGGTGCCGGGCCATTGGCTATTTACAAGCGCATGCTGACGGAGTCATTTATACTTTCTGTTCTGGCTTTACTTTTTAGTCTTATCGCCCTTGATATCGCTCCATTTGGGGAATACTTTAGCCTCAATTTATCCTACAAAATAACGAGCGTCACTGACCTGATATTTGTCGTTGTCAGTGTTTTGGTGGTGAGTGTAAGTACGGTTTTATTTCCTGCCTACAGGCTTATCAGAGCCGATATTGTGCCTTGTCTCAAGAAAAACTAAAATCCCCCATATTGGGTTATTTTAATAACGGGAAATGAAATTATGTTCGTGATCTAATAAATCTGTCGTGCAAAATTCTTAAATTTTAAGAATATGAATTACACCTGATGTGTATGAGAAAATTTTTACTTGGCTTTACTTTTTGCTCTTTTATGTTGTTGTTTTTTTCGCAGTCCAGCGGGCAGACACTGGGTTTTGAGCTAAACGACCAGAAGCGGGTAAATATTCCATTTGAGATCTATAACAATTTAATTGTTGTCCCTGTAGTACTCAATAACCAATTGCCTTTAAGGTTCATTTTGGATACTGGTGTGCGTACCACCATACTCACTGAAAAATCTTTTAGTGATATACTTAATCTTCCTTATTCCAGAAAGTATACCATCTCCGGATTAGGAGGGGAAAGGGTGGTGGATGCCTATGTCACCAATAATGTGTCATTATCGCTGCCGGGGGTTACGGGGAAGGGCCATGCCATGCTGGTGCTGGCGGAAGATTACCTGGAGTTGCGCAACTATCTGGGAACGGAGGTACATGGTATTTTGGGGTATGAAATTTTCAGCAGGTTTATTGTCACCATAAACTATGATAAAAAGGTGCTGACCCTTACTACCCCGGAGTATTTCAAAAAGCGCAGGAGATTTCAGGCAGTCCCAATCAAGGTAGAAGATACAAAACCTTATGTTATGGGACACATAACCTACAATTCGGGGGAGCATTTGGATGTGAAGCTACTCATAGATACGGGTGCGAGTCATGGGCTGCTACTGGATAAATCATCGGACCCGCAAATTGTATTGCCTGAAAAACACATATCAACATCGCTGGGCAGAGGGCTGGGAGGCTTGCTGGAGGGCGAAATGGCACGCCTTAAATATTTTCACCTTGGGGAGGCATGTTGGCAAAATATACTTGCAACATTTCCTGACAGCAATTCTTTTTTGGATAGCCTTAAAACCGTGGGAACATTTCGTAACGGATCTATCGGAGGTGAGATACTCAGCCGGTTTACTGTAGTTATAAATTTCCCGGAAGAAAAGGTATATCTGAAAAAAGGGAAAAGCTTTAAAAAGGATTTTACCTATAACCTGAGCGGCCTGGTGGTTAAAGCTATAGGCAGCCGGCTGAATACATATGAGATCACGGAAGTACGAAAAGGATCTGCCGGTGAAAAAGCAGGCTTTAAAAAGGGAGATATACTCGTTTCCATTAACAGCATTGACGCCAGCAGGCTAAAGCTGAATAATATTACCAGCTTTCTTAATGCCAAAGAAAATAAAAAACTTAAGCTAACCGTCTTACGGGACGGCGTGAAGATCACTCAAAGTTTCCGGTTAAAGAGCCAGATTTAGTTGTTGTTGAAGAAGCTTAAAAACTGCGACTGGCGCTTTTTGTATGTTGTATACAGGTACTTTTGCATACTTCTCAGCCGTATGGAGTTTAATATTGATTTGGAAAGCGCCTCGGAAGTGATGCCATCTTTCAGGATAAACTCCTGGGCTCCCATGAGATAAGATTCCCCGTAATTTGAATTTTTCAGAATAGCAATGGGAATGTCCCGCGTTTTGGACCATGAAGAAAGTCTGGAAAGCAGGCTCTTTAAATAAGACCTGTCCAGATTGTCA
>NZ_SMLW01000212.1 GCF_009711405.1 Fulvivirga kasyanovii
AAAATAGTTATAGTGATGAGGAATCCGCATTCAGATAGAATGCATAATATTGTCAGACTTGATGCCCATGGGGAACTAGATGGGAGTTTTAGCCCACTGTATAATGTTTTTGAGGGCGAGATTCTAGATGTGGTTATACAACCTGATAATAAAATTTTAATTGGCGGTGATTTTAATCTATATGAGAATGCACCTCGAGTAATTACCAGAATTAATCCAGATGGTTCTTTGGATAATAGTTTCAATGCTACGGCTGTAGGTATAGCCGCTTCTGTAGAAGATGTTCATTTACACTACATAGATGGGGAATACAAAATATTAGTAGCCGGGAGCATATACTCCCAAGATGGCTCCAATTATGTGTTATTTAGGCTTAATTCAGACGGTACTATAGATACCAAATTTAAAGCTCTTCCCTATGACTATACCAATGTGTATGCTGTAGGTACGTTGGGTAAGGATACATATCTGCAATATAATCGCAAGTTGATAAAGCTTGATGAAGCAGGCAATATTTACGATTTGGGTGTTAGAGTTGATTATTATGTTAAGGAGATTTTATTTACAAAAGATAATGAGATGATCCTTGGAGGAAGCTTCAGCGATGTGAACGGTGAGAAAGATGCTATTGCAAAGCTCTCTCCCAGTGGAGATGTAGATCAATCTTTTGATGTAGATTTTGACGGCAGGGCGGAAATAAATGATATAATTGAGCTGACTGGTGGTAGTTTAATGGTAGTAGGCAACCAAAGCCATATTAACGAGATTGAAGTTCAACAACTCGCAAAGATAAATTTGCAGGGAGTACCTGATGAGACATTTAACCCCGACCTAGGAAATATATTAAAAATATATCAAGCCAAAATTTCTCCAGATAATACTAAGATAGTTGTTGCTGGGAATTTTAATAATGAGTTTGATATCAGAAGGTTAAGAATGGACGGTAGTGCTGATCCTACTTTTAATGCCAATATGGAAGTTTTGCCGAGCGAGCCAAAAATAGAAATGTATTTTCTTGATGATGGCCGTTTAATAATTTTCATGCAGTATTATTCTAATGGTCCAATTACTGAGAGTGTTATGCTTTTGCCTGATGGTTCTGTCGATGGCAGCTTTACGCCATTATATTTAGATGGCTATTTGAGAGGGGTGAACCATCTTACAAATGGTAATTTTGTAATTGGCTATAGTAGCGCTGTAGATAATAAAACTGTTTTTAAAATTATAACCCCAGAGGGGCAGCATGTTGCAGAGTATATTCAAAATTCAAACAGAATCAATCGGTTTGTCGTAGCCTCTGATGAAATATATTTCTTTCAGGACAATGTTTTTTACAAAATTAACCTTTCAAATGCAGAAGTAGAGCAATTGAGTTTAGTTTTAAAGAGTATATGGAGTGCTCCTGTTCATAGCTTTTCTTATCAACAGGATAAATTCTTTATGACAGGTGATTTTGTGCGAGCGGAAGATGGAATTGAAAAAATAGCAGTTCTTGATAAGGACTTCAATTTGCTTAAAGGCTATTTTTGGAATGTTGTAGTAGCCAATTGGGGAGATATAAAAAGTGGTGGCTACGTAAAAGTATTGGAGACAGGTCAAATATTGACATATGGTGAACTTATCAGTGTAAATGATGAGCCTCGTACAGGACTGGCATTACTTGATATTCCTATTAATGAACCTGCCATACCTTCTGAAGTGTCTCTAACCAAAAGAGAAGGTTCCATTTATGAATTAGGCTGGCAGGATAATTCAAATAATGAGACTGGTTTTGAAGTTCAAAGAATTATTTATAAAGAAGGTGAAGAAGTAGGAGCAGTTACAATAACGATAACTGGTAAAAACACAACTTCAATTGAGCTTGACGAATCCAGTAAGTATGTTCAATATAAAGTTAGTGCGGTTAATGCAGTAGGTTCGTCTAAGTTTGCTATTTCTAACCTGATTTCCCCTCCCATTACGGCACTTGAGGCTAGAATGGAGTCTTCTGTCAAGGTTTATCCTAATCCGGGAAATGGACTCATATATATTACAGGTCATAAGAAAGGGACGATTGAACAAATGATAATACGTGACAGTCGAGGAACAAAACTGAAAGAGTTCAATGGTTTTTTAGAGACTATAGATATTAGAAACTATCCCGAGGGTATTTACTTTCTTGAGGTTATTATTGGCCAACGGGTGGGTCATGTGAGGTTTGTCAAAATCGATTAATTGCAGTACCTGAGCTAAGAAATTTTTTTCAAAATA
>NZ_SMLW01000485.1:0-11056 GCF_009711405.1 Fulvivirga kasyanovii
GAGCAATCGGTATTTTAAGCATATTCTGGCTGTTACTTTCACGAACAAGGCCATGCAGGAGATGAAGAACCGTATCATTCAAAAGCTGGATGAATTCGGGCATGGTAAGTTTGATAGTATGGCAGAAGAGCTGATGCAGTATTCCGGCCTGGATAGCTATGCTTTCGAGCAAAAATGCAGCGAATTGCTTACGGAGATACTTCACGGATATTCGCATTTTTCAGTTAGCACTATCGATACTTTTTTTCAGAAAGTGATCAGGAGCTTTGCCAAGGAGCTGGGGCTGGCCGGCAGTTATAGACTGGAGCTAAATTTTGACCTGATCCTTATCCAAATTGTAGATGACCTGCTGCTTGAGGTGACGGACAATAAGCAGATCAGAGACTGGCTGATAAAATTTGCCCGTGAAAACCTGCAAGAGGGTAGTAACTGGGACGTGCGGAAAAATATTCGCCAACTGGCGCAGGAGATCTTTGCCGAGAATTTCAAAAGCATAGAAGATGAAATAGCGGAGCAGGACAAAAATCTTACACGTCAGTTAAAGACTGCAGTGGACGAAATTATCACGGCCTTTGAGGGGCAAATGGACGAATACGGCAGGTCCGGACTAGACCTGATGGATAAATACGGAGTAACGGTGGCGGATTTCTACCGTGGTGCAAAGGGGGTAATGTTCCACCTGCATAAAATCTGTAAGGACCAGAAAAAGTATGCCCCGACGGCTATCCTTACCAGTGCACTTGATGGTAGCGGTAGTTGGTATTCAAAAACCTCTAAAAAGGCGGATTTACTGGACACAGTGCTGGGCAATGGCCTGGAAGCCCTGCTTAACGATGCCGTGCGCTATTATGAGGAACGGCATACCTTGTACAATACTGCTTTGCAGATCAAGAAATTCATTTATGGCTATGGGTTGCTGGCCGACCTCACACGGAAGCTGCAGGAATATAAAAAGGAGAATGACGTGATGCTGATATCCGATGCCACTCGCTTCCTTAAAGAGCTTGTGAAGGATTCGGATACGCCCTTTGTATATGAAAAAGTAGGATCTTTTTATAATCACTATCTGATTGATGAGTTTCAGGATACCTCGGGATTTCAGTGGGATAGTTTCAGGCCTTTGGTAGAAGATAGTTTGGCGCAAGGATATAAGAACCTGGTGGTAGGGGACATTAAACAATCCATTTACCGCTGGCGTGGCGGGGATTGGGACCTTTTGCTGAACAAAATAGAGCAGGATATAGGGCAGGAGCGTACGGCCAATGAGGTGCTGGACACCAACTTCAGAAGTGAAGCCAACATTGTGAACTTCAATAACAGCATTTTTAAAAGAATACCTGCCGCCATGATGAGTGAAGGTGGTTCTGTAGACTCTGAGGAGTGGCAGGTTTTAAATAAGGTGTATGAAGACACTTACCAGCACATAGCGCCCCACAAGCAGGCGAGGCCGGGAGGTTATGTTAATATCACCTTTTTGCAGGATGAAGAGGACGAAAAATGGAAAGACCAGGTAGCGGAGCGCCTCCCTTTGATAGTGGAGGAACTACAGGATAAAGGCGTGCCATTAAAAGATATAGCTATACTCGTAAGGCGTAACAAAGAAGGGAAGGATGTAGCCGATTTCCTTTCTGACTACGAGCAGTCAGGCAAAGCCAAAGAGGGGTACCGGTACGATGTAGTGTCCAATGAATCACTGTTCTTGGCAGCTTCACCGGCGGTAAGGGTTGTTATCGCCGCACTCCGGCATTTGCACGACAGAAAAGATAAGGTGGTAAAGGCCGAATTGGTTTATGAATACCGTAAAGCCATTAAGAAGGATGAAATTCCTTTAAGTCAGCTATTCCAAAGTGTGTCAGCCCAGGGGTTTGCCGGTTTTCTTCCCCCTGAGTTTCAGGAAAGACAACATGCGCTATTGTACTTGCCATTTTACGAACTTGTAGAAACGCTTATCAACATCTTTGAGGCCAATAAGCTGGCCGGGCAATTTGCCTACCTTCAAACTTTTCAGGACCTGATATTGAAATTTTCTCAAAATGAAAAAGGGGACATTTCATCTTTCCTGGAGTGGTGGGAGGAGCGTGCTTCCAAGGAAAGTATTAAAGTGGCCGATGACCTTGATGCTATGCGGATTTTGACGATACACAAAGCCAAGGGTCTGGAATATCCGGCGGTAATCGTGCCTTTTTGTGACTGGGAAATTGATCATCAGCGCTCACCGATCATGTGGAGCGCAACAGATCAGGAGCCATTCAATGTGGGGCATCTTCCTATGAAATACAAAAAGGATTTGATGGACACCTTTTACCAGGAAGCTTATGAGGAAGAGAAAATCAAGGCACACCTGGATAACCTGAACATACTCTATGTGGTGTTTACCCGTGCTGTGCATAACCTTTGGGTATTTGCCCCGGATAATAAAAAGTGCATTTCGAAGGTGCTGAGAAATGTGCTGGATGATGGTGATTTTGAGTTGAAGGAGCATTGGAGTGGTGAAAAAAATGTTTTCGAATATGGCGACCGCCAATTTGAGTTTAAAAGCAGGCATGAGCCAACAGCTCCGGGGGTTACCCTTGATCATTACCAGCACTTTGACTGGAGAAAGCGGATTACCGTGAAGCAGTCGGCAGAGGGGTTCGTGGAAGTAGATGAAGCAAGAACGAAAATTAACTATGGTGTTTTAATGCATCGGCTGCTATCCAAAATTGCTGTAAAGGAAGACAGGGACAGGGCCATTACGGCTTTGTATTATGAGGAAGGACTGAATGACGAACAAAAGCTTCAAATTGAGCGCCTGATAGATGAATTGTTGGCTAATGAAACGGCGGGGACGTGGTTTGGGGGGGATTGGAAGGTTTATAATGAAATGCCTATTCTTACTCCTGCGGATGAATTCCGGCCTGACAGGGTGCTGTTGAAGGGTGATGTTGCGATTATTATTGATTACAAGACCGGGCTCCCTAAAGCTGCTGACCGAAAGCAGATGCAGCATTATAAGCAGTTGCTGGGTGAAATGGGGTATAGCAACGTGCAGGCCTATTTGTGGTATCTTGGTGATAATAAGGTGGAAGAGGTGGGGTAAACCTTAAGTTTAGATCGGGGAGTGCTTTATGTTTGGTTTGTAGTTTTTAAGTCCGGGATTCCGGCACAGGGCAGGGAAAGGTGCAATATTTTAATATTTAATGAAGAAGTATTTTGTGTATAATAACCAATGCAGACAGGTATACAGTTTTGTATACTGGTTTTACTGATAACGTAGAGCGAAGAGTATATGAGCATAAACAGAAGTTGTTGCCTGGCTTTAGCAAAAAGTACAATTGTGATAAGCTCGTTTACTTTGAGGAGTTTCTTTCTATGGAGGAGGCTTTGCATCGTGAGACAAATTAAACGATACAGGAGGGAATGGAAAGAAAATTTAATCAACGCTATGAATCCGCAATGGAATGATCTCTATGAGTTGTTTTCAGTAAATTGAATGTCACCAATAATTATTATGATGCAACGCCCCGGCCTTGTGCCGGGGTCCCGAAGTTGATAGCACAAACCGCAATTGCCATAGAAGCAGCAGAAAAAGAAAGATTAAAAAAATTAAATGAAAACATTCCTACAGCAGGTAGCGCAGAAACTGGTAAATGATCATGGTAAGAACCTGGGTTCTGTAACGGTGATATTTCCCAATAGAAGGGCAGGTTTGTTTTTTCGTGAAAACATAAAACAGGAAATCACCGGTCCCGTGTGGTCACCGAGAATACTTTCTTTTCAGGATTTTATTGCCTATCAGTCTTCTTCACAAATTGCCGATAAGTTGTTCCTGACGCACAGGCTTTTTGAGGTCTATACCAAAGTAATGAAAACGGGGGAAGGCTTCGACCGGTTTTATTACTGGGGACAGATGCTGCTCAAAGATTTTGATGACATTGATAAGTACCTGGTAAACCCTGAGAACCTTTATACTAACCTGAGCAGACAGAAACAGCTCGATCTCACTTTTGATTTTTTGCAACCAGAGCAGAAGGAAATCATTCAACGGTTTTGGCAGGGGTTTGACAAAAGTAAATCCGAAGAAAAGGAGCGTTTTGAGTTTGTATGGGACCGTCTCTATAAAGTATACGCCAGTTTTCAGAAGTCCCTTAAGGCTGAAAGCCTGGCTTATGAGGGTATGCAATACCGGTATGTGGCAGACAATGTAGATAAGATCAATTTCAGGAATATCGACGGCCCGGTGGTATTTGCTGGTTTCAATGCTTTAAACCTGGCCGAAGAAAAGATCATAAGCTGGTTCATTAAACACAGGCAGGCCAGTATAGTATGGGACCTGGATGATTACTACATGAGGAACAGGCATCAGGAGGCAGGCCATTTCCTCAGGGGCTACAAGGAAACCAATACATTTGCACCGTCTTTTCCTAAAGAAAACCCTTTGTATCTCGAAGGTGACGAGAAACATATCAATATTATCGGTGTGCCTCAACATGTAGGGCAAGCCAAGGTAGTAGGGCAGAAACTGGGGCAGTTGCTCAGGGAAAATCCGGGTATGGACCTTCGCAAGATTGCGGTTGTGCTGGCGGATGAGGCGCTGCTTTTTCCTGTATTACATTCCCTGCCGGAGGAGGTGGAAGCCATCAACGTTACCATGGGCTTTCCTTTGGCATATGCACCGGTCAACAGCCTTATAGAACATATTCTGGATCTCCAAAAGGCTATCCGTAAAGATCCTGATGGCCATGTGCTTTACAATTTCAAACCTGTACTGGCGATCATCAAGCACCCGATGATCATGCCGCATAACCCGCAAGGACTGGAGCGCCTGGCGGAAGATATTATCAAAAACAATAAGGTATTTCTCACCAATGCCGATTTAATCGATATACCTGTAATCAAAAGCATATTTAAGCCTGCTGAGGACAATCTCATTACTTATTTGTCGGACATCCTGCTGGCACTGCATGGCCTCTCTGAGCGGGAAGAGAATACCGTGGAGGTTGAATACATCCATCATTTTTATCAGATATTGAACCGCTATGCCGAGCTGCTGCAGGCGGTAGGGCAGAAGACTGATCTGGCTTCATTTAGCCGGCTGTTCAAGCAGTTGGTAAGGACTGAGCGGCTTCCGTTTACCGGTGAGCCGTTGAAGGGGTTGCAGATCATGGGTGTGCTGGAAACACGTAACCTCGATTTTGAGTATGTATTTGTGCTGAGTATGAATGAAGACTTTTTTCCTTCACAGGGAGGTAAGCATTCATTTGTGCCCTACAACCTGAGAAAGGCATATGGCCTGCCTAACTATGATCAGCAGGATGCCATATATGCTTACCTGTTTTACCGGTTGCTTCAACGACCAAAGCATATTGACCTTTATTATAATACCGAAGGCAATGACCTCGGGGGAGAGGAGATGAGCCGCTTTTTGCAACAGCTTATCCACGAATCAAACCTAAAGATCAATATGCAGGTGCTGGCGAACTATGCCGAGATTGACGAAGCCAGGGTTATTACCGTTGATAAAGATGAGCTGGTTATGCAGAGCTTATCGCGTTTTCTGGAAACAGCCCAGCGCCCTCCTTTAAAGAGGCTTTCCCCTTCGGCACTCAATACCTACCTGGATTGCCGGTTGATGTTCTATTTCCGCTATGTGGCCGACCTTTATGAGCAGGATGATATGGATGAGGATGTGGACGCGAGGTCGTTAGGTAATGTACTGCATTACGCTATGGAGGTGCTTTATCTGGATTACCTGGACGAGCATAAGGGCAAGCAGTTCATTGAAAAATCTGATGTTAAAGCACTGAAAAAGAGAATTGATGATGCCGCTGTCAAGGCTTTCAGGCAACAGTTTGCCGTAAATGAAGACAGGAAATTCTACTTTGAAGGGAAAAACATCATTGCTAAAGAGATCATCAAGGATTTTATGAAGAGCATATTAAAGCTTGATGAGCAGTATGCGCCGTTTGAGTTTATTGGTGCTGAGCAAAAGTACGAGTTGGACCTGAAGATTGACAATGACATCAGTGAGGCGAAGGAGCCCATCAAGGTTGGGCTGAGAGGTACCATAGACCGGCTGGATAAAAAGAACGGGAAAGTCAGGCTGATTGACTATAAAACCGGACAGGACAAGCATCTTTTTGAAAATATTGAGGAGCTTTTTGACCGGAAGAAGAAAAACAAAGCGGCTTTTCAAACTTTTTATTATGCCTTGCTTTACCAATATAAAAAGCAACCTACTGATTTAATGGTGCCCGCAGTTTTCAATAAGGATGCCTTGTTTATGGGTGAGGATGTAATGCTCAGGCATAAAACCATGGGCAAGGTTGATAATGCTGCCATATTCCTTGATGAATACACAGCCTTGCTCAAAGAGTTGATCGGTGAGATCTTTAATCCGGCTATGTCCTTTGTACAGACTGATGATGAGGCAAAGTGTAAGTTTTGCGCCTATTCGGGGATATGTGAGAGAGGGTAGTTTCGGTGGGCCATTAGACACTGAAAAGCCATCCACAATAGTTGCATTGGGATGGCTTTTCTATTTGATATATATGAGTTGAATTACAAATTAGGCTGAGGCGTAGTCCTCAAATAAGGCTTGATCACTTTGTGCCCTTTGGGGAATTTAGCAGGAATTTCCGCATCGGTAATGGCCGGTGCTATTACCACGTCTTCGCCATGTCTCCAGTTGGCTGGGGTTGCCACGCTGTAGTTTGCTGTAAGTTGCAGGGAGTCGATAACCCTTAGCAATTCGTCAAAATTTCTACCTGTAGATGCAGGGTAGGTGATGATCAGTTTTATTTTTTTAGCAGGGTCTATGATAAATACTGATCTCACAGTTAAGCTGTTGTCTGCATTAGGGTGGATCATATCATACAAGGTGGAAACCTCACGCTTGGGGTCGGCAATGATCGGGAAGTTCACCGTAGTGTTTTGGGTTTCATTGATGTCTTTGATCCAGCCCTGGTGAGACTCTACATCGTCGACACTCAGTGCTACCACTTTTACATTTCTCTTTTCAAACTCTTCCTTAAGTTTGGCTGTAGTGCCCAGCTCAGTAGTACAAACCGGCGTATAATCGGCAGGGTGTGAAAATAACAAACCCCAACTGTCACCCAGCCATTCATGGAAGCTGATTTTACCTTCTGAGGTCTCTGCCGTAAAATCTGGTGCAGTATCTCCTAATCTAAGTGCCATAATAGTAAGTTGTTTAGTTGTTTTAGTTGATTTACTTATCCTTTGTCTAACGAATTAGCCTTGATTTGGTTGAAAGAAAAAGGTCTTGTTACCGACGCGGAGGCATATATTAACCATACTTTTTCCGCATGTATTCCACCGAGCTGCCTATAAGCTCTTTAAGTACTTCGAGGTCAATGTCTTGGAGCTTTTTTACGTAGAGGCACGATTTTCCGGTTTTATATTTCCCAAGTTTTTGCAGTAGTTCATTGTACCGGGCAAAACCGGCCATAATGTACAGGGTAAGGGCCTGCTTTCGGGGAGAGAACCCTGCTATAAACCAGTCTCCTTCGCGACCGCTATCGTACACATAATGATAATTGCCGAATCCCACGATGCTGCTTCCCCACATTTTGGGTTCCGCACCGGTGATTTGCTTCATGATGTTTAGCACCTCAAAGCTGTCCTTTTTCTTTTGTTCGTCTTCAACGGAATTTAGAAAGTCCTCGACGCTTTCATCATTTAGTTTAGTTTTTAGCTCGGCCATGGTTTGTCTTTTATTGATGAACTATGTGTTTAAATTATTACTATTCAATTTATGATACAACCTGGCAAACGATTAATTTTAACTTATGTCGTGGCTGGAGATCAAGGATGTTATATTCACCATTTTACATATTGGTGTTACGCTATTTAACCTTTTCGGGTGGCTGTGGTACAGGCTACGCCGCCTGCACCTGGTGTCGGTAGTGCTTACGCTTGCATCGTGGCTTATCCTGGGGATATTTTATGGGTTGGGCTACTGCTTTTTAACTGACTGGCACTGGGAGGTGAAAAGAAAACTGGGGGAAACAGACCTCCCTGCTTCATTTGTCAAGTACTATCTGGACATACTTTTTCAGGCGGATATACCTGCAAATGTGGTCGATGCCATAACTGTAACCGGGCTTGTTATTGCCGTTGTGATGACCGTGGTGAGAAACCGGGACCTGTTCAGGAGGAACTCCGGTCACTAGCTGAGTAAGAGCGGATGCTTTCAATAACCACGGAAATCAATATCAAAGCTCCACCGAAAACGGTATTCCATTGAGGGATCTCATGCAGAAAGATCATGCCGATAATAATACCATAGATCGGCTGGCTGCTGCTTATTATACTCGCCGTGCTTACACTGAAATGCTTTAGGCCCATAACGAACATGGTATGGCCGATGGCTGTAGTCACCAACGCCAGGGTAACTACGGCTGGCCATTGTCCGGTAATGCCTGAGGAGTCGTATATAAAAAGTACCGGCACAAATAGTACCATGGCGATCAATAGCTGGTAAAACATCAGAGTTGAGCCCTGGTAGCGCGATACTTTTTTCTTGAGAAGGATATTGCGGAGGGCATAGAGCAGGGAAGAAACCAGCCCGAACAGAATGCCCTGGAAGTGGCTGTTCTCCATGTCAAAGTCAGGCGCCAGGAGGTAAATTCCCAGCAAAGCCAGCATGCCCAGGCCTATATGCCTGAGGTTGAATTTAGACTTTAGCAAGACAGGTTCCAGCAATGCTGTGAAAACAGGGTAGGTAAACAAAGACAGCATGCCAATGGCTACATTAGACAGGTGCAGGGCATAAAAATAAGTGATCCAGTGACCGCCCAAAAGTACTGCTGCCAGAATGATGGAGAAGCCGTCATGGGCTATGTTGACGGATAAGTCTATTTTCCTCCAGCGGCAAAACAGATATAAGAACAGCGCCGCCAGCAGGCATCGCCACCATATGATGACGGGTGGAGGCATGGAGATGTATCTGCCCAGGGAGCCGGATGTGCTCATGAGTATCATGGCCAGATTAAAATCTAATACATGGCGTAGGTGTGTGGTTTGTTTCAAGGGCAAAAGGGTCAGCTAAGTGAGCGCCAAAAATATGAGTTAGATACCTGAATACAAAGCCTGTAAACTGATGATAGTTAGGTTATGGCTTATTATATTTATAGATTATTAAAATTAACCGGTATGAAAAAGAAAGAATGCCCGTCGTGTGCCATGGAAGTAGATGCTGACAGCAAGGTTTGTCCTGTTTGCGGCTATGAATTTCCAGGTTTTAGCAAAGGTATACAGTGGGTGGCCATACTGCTTGTTTTGCTTATGTTACTCTTTTTTATATTATAATCGAATGGCAAATTTTGCCTGGGGCCTCTTATGAGCACCAGAAACAAACCATAGGGTAGTGTGTTAGTTTTTTGGAAACAACAGGTGCAGATTGCTGAATAATACAAGGTGGAAATTATTGAATGGATAAGTGAACATTGGGGTATAAACCCTGAAATCCAGCGGAAAATATTTTTCTCGCTGGTTGCCATTTTTGTGCTGGCATTTATGCGGCAATTGCTTTTGAAGATAGTGTTTTGGCGCATAAAAGCAGTAAAACAGCGATACAAGTGGAAGAATGGTGTCCGGTATATTTTTGTGTTTTTAAGCGTGATGGTGATCAGTACCATCTGGATTGATGAGTTTCATTCCATTGCCACCTTTCTGGGGCTGATCTCAGCAGGAATAGCTGTAGCACTAAAAGACCCGATTGTTAACCTCGCAGGATGGTTGTTTATCATGATCAGGAGGCCCTTCGAGGTAGGGGACAGGATACAGATCATGGATTTTGCTGGAGATGTCATTGATATCCGTGCATTTCAGTTCACCCTAAATGAAATTGGTAATTGGGTAGACTCAGACCAGAGTACGGGACGGATCGTACACATTCCTAATGGCAAGGTTTTCTCAGAAGCTCAGTTTAACTACCACCAGGGCTTTAGCAATATCTGGAATGAGATATGCGTAGTGGTGACTTTTGAAAGTGACTGGCAAAAAGCCAAGGATATTTTAAACGGGGTAATGGAAAAGCATACCAAACACCTGACCAAGTCTGCCCAGAAAAAACTGATGGAGGCTTCTAAGAAGTTTATGATATTTTATAACACGCTGACTCCCGTTATTTACACCAAGGTAAAAGACCATGGCGTAGCATTAACCATGCGCTACCTATGCCTGCCTAAAAAGAGGCGCTCCACCGAACATGCCATCTGGGAGGAGATATTGATCGAGTTTCGCAAGCATGATGATATTGATTTTGCATACCCAACCCAGCGTATTTATTACAACAAAACGGAAAGCAAACAGGCGACGAAGGAGGGGAGGTAATTGCAATCGGCAAGAGCAGTTGGCAAACCGGAATAATATAAAATAGGTATGTCACTTCTCAAGAGATTTTCAGCTTGAGTCGTCATATTCCTTTAATAAATGACTCAAGACTTGTTTATATAACCACCAATATTACCGTCTGCTGTCAATGGCTATTTTACCTGGGCCATAAGTCAGTAAAAAGAAGCTGACGATCCAAATATGAAGGGCAGGGGCTAAATTGAGGTAAGCGTCTCCCCAATGTACAAATATCAATGCTACCGTAAAATTTAACATCATGATCAATGCAGCCAGTCGTGTGTGGTAACCCAGAATAAACATGATGCCTCCTGCAAATTGAACAGCTACTGAGGCTATCGCACTGACCAAAGGAAATGGAAAATGATAACTCTCAAGGAACTTTGAAAACTCAAGCATTTGCTCCCAGCTCAGTATATTGTCTTGTGTGCCATAAATCAGGCGAATACCGAAGGCACAGCGGAGAACAAAAACACTGATGTCCTTATACTTTTCAAAATAACGAAGGGATTGCATGGTTCATGATTTATAGTTCAATATATGCATATTCTTCATCAGGCGTTATTAAAGTTGTTGATTTAGTATTGTTTCATCCTTAGAGTTTCTAAAAACTGTACTATGGTAGTAGTTGCAGTGTTCGGAGTAATTACCTTCAGATCGTGCTGTCGATCGGTAAGCTTTACCAAACTTTCGGAAGTTTAGT
>NZ_SMLW01000485.1:11066-13312 GCF_009711405.1 Fulvivirga kasyanovii
GTTTTAGTTCTGTTGGCTGAGTTGTCCGGATGTTGAGAAACTGCCTCGATAATTTTTGAAAAGGTCATTTTACGCCAGCATCAATTCCGCTCTGAAAAGGTATAATTCATCAGCAAAAGGTGCAGCCTTTTGTTAAGAAAAATCTGTAAGAACCAGCCCTGAAAGGGAGGGATAACTACTGTTCGGAGTGATTACCTTCAGACCGTACTGTCGACCGGTAAGCTTTACCAAACTTTTGGAAGTTTAGCAAAGCTGCTGTTAAGTTCTGCTGGCGGCTATTTGCAATGCAGGTGTGTGAACTCTTTTCCTGAATTCAGAATCTTTTTCTACAGGTTTATCAGGCCCAGACGGGTTTTTAGTGAATTGGTCAGGTTTAATAGGTAAGGAATGCTTATTGTCTTTTTAGATGGAGTAACCAACTAAAATATTAACGCTATGGACAGATTAAAGGATAAAGTTGCAATTGTAACCGGAGGAGCCACCGGTATAGGAGAGGCCATTGCCAAGAAATTTGCCAGAGAAGGCGCCCGGGTAGTAGTGGCTGGCATGGAGCAAGACCCTGTAAATGAGGTTGTTGATGAGATCAATAAGAAAGGAGGAAATGCGATCGCTTTCACCGGAGATGTGGCAGATGAAGCAGGTGCTCAGGAGTGTATTAAGCTTTGCACCAAAACCTGGGATAAACTCGACATTCTGATCAACAATGCGGGAATATTCCCTGAAGTAACTACTATTGATCAATATAGTATAGAGGCTTATGACAATATGATCCGCAATAACCTCAGGAGTGCATTTTTGATGACAAAATTTGCCGTTCCAGAGCTTACCAAAACTCAGGGATGTATAGTCTCGGCAGGTTCAGAGGCTGGCAAGTTGGGAATTGCTCAAAATACGCCATACGGTGGTACAAAAGGGTTTATGCATGCCTTTATGAAAGGTGTGGCAGTGGAGCAGGCCAAGAATGGTATTCGTGCCAATTGTGTTTGCCCGGGGCCTATTGATACGGCGTGGACGCACAAGGAGACCAGCGGTATGGACGAACAGATGGTTAAAATGATGCTTGAGGCTACACCACTAGGCAGAAGGGGAACACCTGAAGAAATAGCAAATGTTTATTTATTTTTGGCTTCCGATGAGGCATCATATGTTACGGGAGCATTATTCTCTGCCGACGGCGGTATTACCGTTGCCAAGGGAAGTGTAGGTTCGCAGGTGCCTGATGAACTAAAGAAACAACCAAAAGGAGAACTTGAACTGGAGCACGAAATGGAAGGTGCTACAGAAATGAGATAAAATTATGCCGATAGATCAGAATATTAAAGTAACGGCGGATGCCGTGGTTTTCAGCCTGGGAGAAAATGCTGACCAACATATTTTACTTATCCAGCGGAAGAATGAGCCTTTTAAGGAAAACTGGGCCTTTCCGGGTGGTTTTGTGGAGGATGATGAAGATTTGAATACTGCTGCTGCCCGAGAGTTGCAGGAAGAGACCGGGCTGGATTTAAAAGCAGAGGAGTTTGTGCAATTGGGAGCGTGGGGCAAACCCGGACGTGACCCCAGAGGACGAACGGTTACCGTTGCCTTTATGGTAAAGGTAGACATGGCCAGCCAGCAGGTGAAAGCTGCTGATGATGCAAAAGCTGTGAAATGGTGGCCGGTCAATGATCTTCCGAAGCTGGCTTTTGATCACCAGGAGATTCTGAAAGCGGCACTGGATAGCATAGCGCCTTAAAAAATGACAATAAAAAAGTGGATGCTTTTCGGGCATCCACTTTAATTCCTTTAAACTTAATTTATTGTTAAGCTATTTGGGCGTCAAGCTTTTGAGACAATACACCTTTAGGTACAGCGCCTACTTGCTTATCTACGATCTCGCCACCCTTAAATACCAAAAGGGTAGGTATACTTCTGATGCCGAACTTAGCGGAAACGTTAGGATTTTCATCCACATTTACTTTTCCTATTACAGCCCTGCCATCATAATCACCTGCCAATTCTTCAACAACAGGTCCGATCATTTTACAAGGTCCACACCATTCTGCCCAAAAATCTACTAAAACAGGCTTGTCGCTGTTGATGATCTCTTCAAAGTTTGAGTCGGTGATTTCAATTGCTTTACTCATTATATTGGTGTTTATAAATATTAAAACTCTTTGTCGTCTGATATTGAACCAACGCAAATATAGCGTTTTTTGTTTCCTCAGGTAAACGCCCGTTCCATAATTATTATCAATTGTCTCATAGGC
>NZ_SMLW01000040.1 GCF_009711405.1 Fulvivirga kasyanovii
TCCCTTCCCAAAAGATCATTAATATTAATCTCTTTAATCTGATTTAAACTCAACTTACCTTTCACCCAGCTATTGGCTTTAGGGACCGTTCTGACCTTAACATCATACTCAAGACATATGTCAACGATTTCATTTTTCCTGTCATTAGAAAGTGACGTGATCGCTATAATTAATTCGGCAATCTCAAGATTACCAAGTAAGTCTCTTAAACCTGTACCACTATAAATAGGGGTACCGTTTATAACCTTACCAACTTTACGTTGATCATCCTCAACAAACCCCATCACTTTATAATCAGAATCACCGCT
>NZ_SMLW01000383.1 GCF_009711405.1 Fulvivirga kasyanovii
ATACGTGGCCGAAGTTATAGCCGAAAAAAAAGCAGTAAAGTGGCTAGCCGACTTAAGCAAAATGAATGGATCTTTTGACGGGTCAAAGGACTGGCTGGTTTCCGAAATAATGCCTAAAGTAATACAGGCAGGTCTGCTATATGAAGCTATTGTACTTCCTAAAAATGTCTTCTCAAAGCTTTCTGCCAGAGATACTATTACCAAAATAAAAGATTTTGAATTGCGCCAATTTGACGATATTAATCAAGCAAAGGCCTGGTTAAATCAAGGTACAGAGGCTATGATCGGCTAAACATTAAAAAATTAGCACCTTAAGAGGCCAGCTCAAAGGCTTTTCCGAACGTAAATTTGAGACTGGCCCCTTCTTATTTCCTCCCCAGCCGGGGCAGTTATCAGTTAAAGAAGCCAGCATTCATTGCTCGCAGACAGTATGTTCTCATGTTTATACTTTTAAGACTTCTCTCATGAAAAAAATCGCTATCGTAGGTGCAGGTCAATCCGGTTTACAATTGGGTTTTGAACTGCTTAACAAAGGGTATCATGTAACATTATACTCTGATAAGGATGCCTGTGAAATTTTTAACAGTGCTGCCCCTCCTGTCCCTATTCAGTTTTATCCTTCCCTAGGCTATGAAAAAGAACTTGGTATAGACTTTTGGAAATCAGAACCGGCTACGCACATAGATGGTGTACGCTTTGATCTATATACCACTGATGGAACAAAAGCCTTCACCATAGAAGCACCTCTTAAAATAAAAGCCCAAACTATCGATTTGCGCTTGAAGTTTTCCGAGTGGCTAAATGAATTTAAAAGGCGCGGAGGCAATCTCATAATAGAAAAGGGCACTATAGCCTTATTAGAAGAAATTACCGTAAAAAATGATGCAGTTTTTGTGGCAACCGGCAAAGGAGAGTTATCACAACTATTCAAAAAGGATGAGAAAAAAACTGTTTTTGATAAACCCCAAAGGCACCTTGCTCTATTTTATGCCAAAAATTGCCAGTTGAACTACATGAATGACCCCACTTCAGGGGGTAGCAGCTATAATATCATGGAGGGGGTTGGAGAGTTAATTATGTCTCCTTTTTTAAGCAAGAACAAAGAACGGATTTTTTATATACTATTCGAAGCCATCCCCGGAGGGCCTATGGATTTCTTTGACAGGAATGCTGATGCTGCCGGGCAACTGGAACTCACCAAAAAATTTCTGAAAGACAATTACCCTCCATTGTTTCAAATGATCAAAGACGCATCTCTGGCAGGGAAAAATGAGTGGGTATGTGGGGCTGTAACCCCTACGGTAAAATGTCCGGTGGGTGTGTTACCTTCCGGGAACGTAGTAATGGCCATGGGTGATTTACTGATTTTAAATGATCCAATACTGGCACAAGGCCTTAATGGAGCCTCTAAATTTGCTCATTATATTGCTGAGAGGATTGTTAAAAGTGAGGACAAGAAATTTGATGCAGAGTGGATAACAGAAGTCACCGAAGGGTATTGGCAAACCGCTCAATATAACAATGCAATAACTACCTCAATGCTACAAGGTGCAGCCCCGCATCAACAAGAACTGCTTTTTGCCGCAAGCCAGAACCCTTCCATTGCGGCTGACTTTGTAAATGGAATAGGGCAAGCCCATGTGATGTACCCCTGGTTCGGTGACCCTAATGAAGCAAAAAAATATTTGGATAAAAAAGCATTGAACATCGTAAAAGAGGCTGCGGAATAGACTATAAAGATTCAACCATGCATCTACAAGGTGTCCGTTCACAACCTATTATTTTTTTCATTTTCAATAAAATATTTCCAAAAATACTCTTACTAAATCAGCACAAATTCATACCTTTCCGCTTTTAATTTCATTTCCACTATAGTATTACAACAAATGTTAAAGACTCATTTTTTTGCAACGGTCAGACTATTGATCTTGCTGGCTATCCTTTGTAACTTTTCACTTGCGGTTGCACAACAAAAAACTGAAATACAGGTATTGAGTGCAACCGTTAAAGATCAAACCATTCAGGGAGCCACGATTATTTTTCAGAAAAACGGGGAAACATCCGTTACAGCTACAACTGACAGCCAGGGACGGATCAGCATTCCCTCCCCTTTCGGTGGCGTTGATGATCCTTCTGTTACCATTATCATAAAAAAAGATGGCTATTCAACTCTGGTAGCCAAAGGCCCCTACAATAACCTTACTTATGCTTTAAGCCCAACCATGCAGGAGTTGGATGGAATAAGAATAGTATTAAACTGGGGAAGCTCTCCTGAGGATCTGGACTCACATATCTCATATCCCGGCAATCACATATGCTATCATCATAAAACAGGCTCACTTGCCAACCTCGACGTGGATGATGTTGATGGTTATGGTCCTGAAACTATTACCATAGAAAGAAAAGCCCAGGGGCAAAAGTATGTTTACGCCGTACACAATTATTCAGCGAAAGACATGTCTTCAAACACCGATCTGTCAGCGAAAAGTAATGCCAGTGTGTTTGTATATATTGGCAACACTTTGATCAGAACCTATAAAGTGCCGGAAATGCGAAAAGCAGGTAACCTGTGGATCGTTTTTATGATTGATGAATATGGCACTTTTGTTGACATAAACAAGTTCCAGGATGCATCAACCTGGGAAAGGGTTCGGGCAAATTTAGAAACGTTTAGAGGAAAAGATGAAAGCTTCGGCGATCCAGTGATTTCTCAAAATGACATCCAGGAGTCAAAAGTTGCCAATCGTAAAGGCGAAGAAGCTTATCATGCCGGCAATTTGGAGCTTTCAGTAGAACTATATCAAAAAGCCATTGAACTGAACCCGAACAATGGCCAGGCTTACAGCAACCTTGGACTTTCTTTCCAAAAGCTGAATAGAGAGGCAGAGGCTATCTGGGCCAACCGTAAAGCCATATCTCTGGCAAACGGCCCTCATACCAGCACTATCCAGGCCAGCTCGTACTATAATATTGGCAAGATCTATGAGAAAAAAGGTCAATGGGCTGATGCACTGCAACATTATTCATGGGCCAGAGAAAGAAAGCAACATAGTGCCTACGACAATGGTATCAGGCGAATGAATGAAAAGCTGGGAAATAATTAACTGAAAGCTATCTAATGGTTAAGGGCACCCTTGGATGTATAATGAGAAAATACGTCGGTCTAATATTTTTATTGATTGGTACAGTATCAGTGTATGGCCAGGGGCCGAAGAAGATAGCAAAAGCGGACAGAAGCCTGTGGCCGTATGAAATAAATTCTGCCACAGGCTTTAACTACGCTTCCAAAATGGAAATGCTTGTCTTTATTCATGTTCTGGAAGGTCTAAATACAAAACTGAATGAAGACAGCCTAAAAACCCATCTGGGAGTTTCAAAAGTTGACCTTTCTTCAGCATTGGCATGGAAAAAGCGTACAAAGAACACTTTATTAACAAATTTCAACGCTCTGCCAGAGGATAAAAAAATACCGGTCATCAACAATCCGGTCACCTGGCAACACCTGTCAGAAACGTCTCTTCATATTGAGAAAAAGCTGCCGGCCGAACTCCACCAATGGTTTTTGAATGCAAAAGAATTTTATAGCAGCTATGTATATGAGCAGCTAAGGCTGGCAGCCCTATTCCCACGGATCACAAGTGAAATATTAACATTAAGTAATGAAGAGGTTACAGGTTTCGAATTACCGGATAAGCAATTTCTCCTGACTTTTGACGACGGCCCTACTGCTCCAGGTGGCCACACCGACCGACTCATTGAAACACTCAACAAAAATCACACTACCGGGATATTTTTTATACTTGGAGACAGGCTTAATAGCCGGGCAATGTCAGACCCGTCCCAGGCAATACACCGGCTGTACGGCAACCATCTTATAGCTTCGCATGGCAGAGTTCATAAACCTCATCAGCGATACGACGACTGGGAGAGCTCTCTTTCATATACTGCCGGTGTAATTGGCTCCCTGGAAACTAAAAATCCTAAAACAAAATACTTCCGCCCGCCCTATGGACAGAGAAATGAGCAGATGGTTGCCTACCTGAAAGAAAGCCATACTACCTTAATGCTATGGAACATCGATTCTCAGGATTGGAATGCTAAAATTTCACATCAGGAAGTTGCTGATCGTGTGATAACGCTCATGCTTCTGTGGAGAAGGGGAATAATCTTGTTTCATGACATTAACCCAAAAGCAAATAATGCACTACCAATAATTTGGAATAAGCTTGGTGAATCTGGTGTTAAGTGGTTAGATCCAAATACATTTTCTATAGCTAAATGATGTTTTGCAATTTTTCTTAAGGAAAACTGATCACCACACTCCCCTCCGAAGTCACCGGCTCCATGCCATGCAGGTAAGCCGGTATCCATTCAGGGCCTGCTTTAAGTAATCGCTCTGCTTCTTCTTCACAGCCATAGCCCAGGTGGTTCATAAAGCGCACATCACTGATGGAGCCATCGGTATGGACTGTAAAAACCACTTCCAGATCACCTGATATATTGTGCAGGCGAGCTTGGAGTGGGTAGATTTTATGCGAGGCAATATATTGCTGAAAGGCATCAGCTCCGCCTACGGGATGTGGTATGAAGGTGCTGATGTCATAATCGAATCGCTCCCCTTCCCGGGAAACAGACCTTCCATAGACCAGTCGCCCTTCATTGTAAAACTCTTTATAATAAGGCTCCCCATTTTCATGGTAGCCATAGGCTTCACCTTCTATCCTGCCCTCTGCATATTTGGCGTATGAAGCAATGACACCATTCGGGTATTTATGAATATCTTCTCCATTGCCCTGTACTACCATAGGGTTGCCTACTGAGTCCCACGTGTTGATAGTATAGGCCCTGTCGCGGTAACGAACTTCCGATGACATGACTCCCGATTCATAAAAATACTGCCATTTACCAACCTTGTATTCCTCCTCATACCTTCCTGCTGCCGAGTATGTATTGTTCTCATTGTAATACAGAAAAACACCATCTTTCAGGTCTTTGCTGTATTTACCCTTCATTTGTATTTTACCATTTTTAAAATAGTCCCTGACCAATCCGTCCCACCTGCCCAGGCTGTCCTGATAACCTCTGCGGTAATAGTGATGCTCCCAGATCGGGCACTCCTTCCATAAGCTGTCATAGTATACCTCTACAATTTCCCGGGCGGGAGGCTTTTGCGCCTCTGTAGTATCAGGCGCAGACGGTGAAGGGCGGTTGTAATTGAGTACATATTGCAAAGGAGGCATGGTATCCATTTTATACCGCACAAGCTCAAGGCTATCCAGATAGATATACGACTCCTCTTTTAGGCTGGTCACAATATACCCAATTTCCTCTGACCTCCACTTTGCATAATTTTCAAGAGTTTTCCTGTCGTTCTCCAATGCCGGCGGAAGCTCAGGCAAACTATCTATTTCCTGCATCACCGTATCCCACTCAAGCAACAGTTCGGAAAAATCCGAAACCATAGCCGAATCGGAGGAATAACTGTTGTTCATCCTGTCCACCGACATTTTATCTGACTGAAGGAATACCTGGAACATATCGAAGTACTGCACCTTGTCGCGGGACATGTTGATGTAGGTAAAAAACACCAAACCCAGCGAAACCACCAATATCAACGGATAAATGCGGTGTGTTCTTTGACTGTTAAAAGCAACATCACCCAGACCAATAACCAGCCCCGCCCCAAGGCCTCCGAAATGGGCCGCGTTGTCAAAGTTTGCCTGGGTACCAATGATGGTCATGACAGCGATATAAATAGCAAATCCGATAAACGACTTAATCACCACATTTTTGTCATGCCATTCATGGGCAATCACTTGTATGATATGGAAGCCATAGATGCCGAATATCGCACCACTGGCACCTGCACTGACCACGTACAAATTATAGTACCCGCTAACCAGCCCGGCTGACAAACCGGAAACCAGGTAAGTAATGATAAACGCCCTATGCCCGAAGGCCGACTCGATATCAGAGCCCAGGCTATATAACGCAAACATGTTCACCAGAAGATGGATAAAACCGATATGAAGGAACATACTGGTAATCAGCCTCCACCACTCATCTTTAAAAGTATAGGGATAGAAATTGGCGCCCCAATCCAACAGATCGAAAATATTTTGAGAACTATAGCCCGAAAGTTCCATGGCTCCAAAAACCACTATATTGACGGCTAGAAGCAAATAAGTTGCCCAAGGGTATCTCTTTAGAAAAGCTATATATTCATGCATTTGTAAATCGCTATCGGGTACAAAGCTAGAAAATATGTTTATTCTTTATCTGCCTATGCAAAACCAAACCTCATAAAAAAGCCCCACGCCAGGGCGAAAATAACTCGCATCAGTGTGGGGACTCCATCAGAATGATAAAGTACCATTCCTGATCCATATCTATTCATTTCATAAATTCACGCGGATCTACGGGTTTACCATTTTCATGAACTTCATAATGCAGGTGCGCACCTCTCGACTGCCCCGTATCCCCAACATATCCGATAACCTCGCCTCTCTTAACTTTGTCCCCTGCCTTTACATCCCTTTGGCTCATGTGAGCATATTGGGTAAGGTAAACTTCCGAATGTTGGATTCGAATAAAATGGCCTCTAACCTCTCCTTCCGCCGACTCTAGCACCTCTCCATCAGCCGTGGCATAAACAGGCGTACCTTCCTTTGCCACCAGGTCAATTCCCTGGTGCATTTTTTCCACTTTCAATATTGGGTGCATAGCCGGGCCATATTCTGATGATACTTTGACCAATTCATTTGCTGCCAGAGGAAACCCGGAGGGCTTGTTATCATTCTCCACTACATCGAGAATAGTTGCAATGGATTCCTCCAAAGGCTGCTTCACCTCATTGCGGGTATTCATGGCCACCAGGCCTGCGGCCAAAGGAATGGCGCCTATTAAGGCTACCCTCATCCAATTTTGAGTTTTTCGCTTTTTCATCATAGTTATTCTGTTTTTAAGTGGTGTAGCAAAATGTGTTGTTATTGGAGACTTGATGCTACTTTCAAGTGCGTTTGAAATAAGTAATGACTGATATTTGAGCGGATTGCCACATTGAAAAAGTACAGCCCTGTCTGCCAGATACTCCAGGTTGAGCCGGACTGACTTTTTATAAAAATAAATAACCGGGTTGAACCAAAACAATATGGTAACAAACTCAATAAGTACAACATCTATAAAATGCCGCTTTTTAATATGTTCAAGCTCATGGTATAGGATTTCGCCGGGCACATCATCCCACTTCCCTGGAATAAACACACGACCAAATAGAGAAAAAGGCTGGGTGATCCGATGGTTTCTATAGACTTTCACCCCTGTTGATGACACCTCCTCTGAACCTTTTACCAGCCGGTTTATGCTGATTAAAGACCAGATGAACCTGAGTAGAAAGAAGCCGCAAATAACAAAATAAAGTGTCGAAAGCCATGATATATGGGCGGTTGCAGCCTCCTGTACAATCACAACTCTGTCCTGAATGGCCTCTACCGTGCTCAGCATTTCAGAAGCATAAGTTAATGCGACATTGTTACTTTCAGGCTCAATGCCACGACTGACATCAACAAAATGATGGGTAAACGGCACAAGCAGGCAAAAAATAAGTGCCCCAAACAGATACCATCTGTTCAGGTTGAAAAAAGTGGTTCTTCGGAGTACTACAAAGTAGTAAAGCCAAAAACCCAACATGCCTGTACTCGCCAATATCAGATAAAATACCATAACTTATGGGTTTTGCTTTTTGATCTCTTTATCAATTTCCGCCTTTATGGCCTCCAGTTCTTCCACCGACATATCAGTATTGGAAAAGAAAGTAGCAAAACCCTGCCAGGAGTTTTCGAAGAAGCTGGTCAGCATTCCTTTGAGCTTTGCTTTGAAGTAATCTTCTTTTTTGATTAACGGATAATATTCATGGACCTTTCCATAGGTGTTATAACCAATGAATTTCTTCTTCACCATCACCCTGAGTACGGTTGATACTGTAGGATACGCCGGTTTAGGTTCCGGCAGTGCATCAACAAT
>NZ_SMLW01000104.1 GCF_009711405.1 Fulvivirga kasyanovii
ATCATCTTTTTTGTTATCTGCCGCTTCAATGGCAAAATCCTTTAGATTGAGGCTTTTTGTCCTTTCAAGTAGTTTTATAAGGCGTTCGACCTGCCGTTGCCCTTCCCGGACGCTGTATACGACTGAACTATAATTTAAAAACACTTTGTTAAACGTATTTTTCATAGTCTCCAACACCTCAATATCGCAGCGCATCAATGTTGAATCTGAAGATATGGATAGCAGATTTATGATCACCTCTTTTTTTGCGCCACCACTCCCCAACCTTTCCAAAGCCTTCTGTACAAATTTTGGGTTGTAGACCAAATACTCTGATAAATATGCAGCCACGCCTTCCGTACTCCTTGGTGACCGAATGACCCTGCCTATATTTTCTTCCGTAACCGGTTCATTTCTTATGGCATCAATTCTCGCCTTTTCGGCAGCCACTTCTTCAGCTTTCTTCTCTGCTTCAACTTTCCTGGCAGCGTATGTGCTTCGTGCCGACTGAACGGCCTCTGCGGTCATAGATGAGGACATCAGGGCTTTTATTGTATTTTGCCCCGGATCAATACGTCCATCTACGCCCTTTCCACTCAGCCCCCTTACCTCTCGCTGAAAGACTTCTATCGCCTTAATGGTAGCCTCTAAATGCTCCGGAGCCATCTGAGCCCGGTACTGGGTATCGCTTTCGGCCTTTTCTACAGGTTGGGCT
>NZ_SMLW01000406.1:0-5029 GCF_009711405.1 Fulvivirga kasyanovii
GATTTACATATTCCTTAAATTCACCAAATCCACCTATTTTTCTAATCGGTGATTTAAGCATAAAATATAATTTATCACCTGCCCCTAATCCTGTGATATTCCACGGAGTAGGAGTCCAAAAGTTTATTTCATTGTTAAATCCAGATTCTCTTAGAAATTCAAACCAGTCCAGATCTGTTGGTGATATTGCAATCATACTCTGACGTTTTTTAATTAGCCTAACAATCTGCTGCACCCCACCTTATGGTGCATAGCCATAACTATACTTACAGTCCTAAAAGCTGAAAGCTAATTCTGTCAAATGATTATATCAATACCCAACCTTGGGTATTTTTACCTTAAAAGCTCTACCTTATTAGTTCATTGCCCTCTCAAAGAGTAATCCTACTTACCATCCATCATGCAATTTAAAAACTTTTACACCTTGTTGTGCTTTAAATTCTTCTTTTTCCTTATCAGGAAGTCCTTCCAGTATCCTTTGATATGATTTCCTGATCCTTGCCAGAGACAGACTCGCAATATGGTCAAATTCTGCTGTTTTCTTTTTGATCGCTTCAGGTAGTTGTACGCAGATGAACAGTCTGGCAGGAGAGGAGGCGTTTAGGTCCAGTACTGCATGGGCCGTGGTGCCGGAGCCGGCAAAGAAGTCCATGATGATATCATCGGTGGAGGTGAAATATGAGATGAGTTCCTTGGCCAGCTCGTAAGGCTTGGGGTTTTCAAAGGGGATGCCCAGTTCGCCAAGGTACTTATCATCACTGCCACCGAAGAGTAGTATGGAAGGTACATTTTCATACATATTTTCCGTGAGCAGGTACTTTCTCTCAGGCTGCTTTTTGTGGTCGGGGCCGAAGATTACCAGGTTATCATCCAGCAGCTTTTTCATGGTGTTTTCAGGGTAACGCCAACCTCTTGCAGGTATGGGGCATTTCTTTTTCGTGATGGGGTGTACCAGTGGAGTGAAGTATTCGTCTGGTGCTTTTTGCTTGTTGGGCCACGCCATGGATACGGTCCGGTACACATTTCCCTGCCCATCGATCTTGTTGTAAGCTTTTTCGCCACCGCTGAAAGTCTTTTGCGACTGCATCCACTGGTAAAAATCTTTATTAATGTCTTCCAGAGTGACCTTTCGCTTGTAGTCATGCAGCAGCGTTTCGGGCATACCATATTTTTTCACCACGGTTTTGAGGTCGGCAGGTACTCCGGTCTTTCCAAGCTTATTATATAATGCGGCAGCTTTGTTGAGTATCCTTTTGGCGTTTTTCTTAGGTCTTTTGAGCTTGTTTTTGCTTACAAAATCATTTTTGCTTTTGGCATAAACCACAATATACTCATGCTGACAGGCAATGCTTTTGGCATCTCCCTTAGGGTTGCCTTTGTCCCAGATGATGGTGCCAAGTTTATTATCCTCGCCAAATATCTCATTGCAAACCAGTTCCAGGTTGTTAACCTCATTTTCATCGATATGGATGAGCATGACACCGTCACTTTTTAATAAATCCCTGCCCAGGTAGAGCCTGGGGTAGATCATGTTCAGCCAGTTGGAGTGGTAATGACCATTCTCACTTCCGTTAACATGTTGTTGTGCAGGCCCACTTTCATTATTGCCTGATGCAGTTCGCTGCAGGTACTCCTTTTTGGATTCATGGAACCTGTCTTTGTAAATAAAAGAGCCTTTGCCGGTGTTGTAAGGCGGATCAATGTAGATCATCTTCACCTTTTCAGCATGGCTTTTGCGAAGCAACTTCAACACCTCGAGGTTTTCCCCTTCAATAAACATATTGTTGCAAGACCCAAAATTAATGGAGTCGGCCACTGTGGGAACCAATGTCTTAACCGCTGGTTCATGGATGCTGGCTATGGCTGCTCCTTTGCCAGCCCAGTTGAGTGCGTACCGTTCATTGTTGCTGTTTATTTTTTCTCCGAATGTGGCCCTTAGTTTTTCCCAATCTATTTTCCCATCACGAAATGCCTCGGGGGCGATCCGGTAAAGCTGTTGCTTCAATTGTTCATCGGTATTTGCCGACTTATCGTCCATAAAATCAAATTACTGGCATGCTAAATTTAGTGCAAGATAAGCTATACGGCTGAAATGAACCAGACAAAGCTGTACATGCTCCGGGGCTTGAATAATCCTTTGGAGGTAGAAAACATAAAATTGTCATGAAAAAGATAAGAAGCTGAAGAAGTTTGATTTAGTTTAGCACCATGCTTAAATCGGTTTTTAAAATATTGTTTAGGATCCGTGGATGGAAATTGTACCGACCTACTCCTCCCGAGGCCTATAACTGTATTATGGTGGCGGCCCCACATACCAGCAACTGGGATTTTGTGTACGCCATCAGTGCCCTGGATCAGTTGGGGGTTAATCCCCGGTTTACGATTAAAAAGGAGTTTAATAAATTCCCGTTTGGCAGAATGATAGAAAACCTGGGAGCATTATGGATTGACCGTACCCCAAAGACCGACAAAACGGTTAAAAAAAGCATGACACAGGTGATGGCCGAGTTGTTCAAAGAAGCAAAAGAACCACTTTCCCTTCTGGTGACTGTAGAAGGTACCCGCTCAAGGGCGCCACTATGGAAGACAGGCTTCTATTATGCTGCTTTGGAAGCTAAAGTGCCTGTTTGCCTGGCTTTTATGGATTACAAGACCAGGGTAACAGGAGTAGGCACATGCTTTATGCCATCTGGTGATATAGAAAAGGATATGGCCATAATCATGGATTTTTACCGTGATAAGCATGGGAAATATCCTGAAAACTTTAGCCTGGACGAACGTTACAGCTAAAAACTGACCTTTCTTAGCGTTTAAAAGTACCCGGAACCCCTCGTTTATTGACAGCCTTGTCGCAATCCGCCCGCCAGATTGCCGGAATAGCACTTGATGTGGCTGATTATAGGGTTGTACCTTTATATTATGATCAATTGATCACACCAATAATACCAAGGTTCAACAATTAAACATTGAATATCATGGCTCTACTTGATAAACAATTTGCTGCCATATTGCAGAAAGGAGAAAATAAAGGTGCCTGGACGTATGTAAAAATGCCCGATTCCGCTACGTTTTTTGGCACAAAAGGCCTGGTAAAAGTAAGGGGGACAATGGATGGGCACCCGTTTGAAAGTTCATTTATGGCTTTGGGTGATGGTACGCACAAGCTGCCCGTAAAGTCAGGGTTAAGAAAGCTGATCGGTAAGGAGGCCGGGGATAGCGTGGAGGTACATTTGACGGAAAGGCTGTCATAAATTTATCATAATTGAACTGATAAACTGATAATTAACCAATGGTTCTTTGGTGTCGGTTCCTGATTGTTCTCACTTTCCAGTAACCCATTTTATAGTAAATAAACGCCACTGCCGCTGCAATAAGGTTGGATATGGGAAAAGACCACCAGATACCTTCAAATTCAAGCCCGGTTTTATAGGAAAGTACAAAAGCCAGGGGAAAGCGTATGATCCACAGGCTGAATATGGAGATGAGCATGGAGGCCTGCGTAAAACCTACGCCATTGAATGTGCCGTTCAGCACTTGCTGTACACCTAAAAGGCCAAAGCTTGGAGCCATTACTTTAATAAATAGTGCGCCGTCTTTTATAACTTTCGGATCATTAGGTACGAAAAATGCGGTAAGATTCTCCGCAAATACAAACAACAACATTCCGATACCGGTAAGCCCGAAGAATGCTACTTTGCTGCTGAGGTCGCTGATTTTTTCTGCTCTTTTTATTTTTGAAGCACCTATATTCTGCCCTACAAGGGTGGTGGTGGCTATGGCCAGCCCAAGGGCGGGGACGATCACCAGGCTCAATATCCTAGCACCGATACCGTATGCTGCCACCACATCGCTGCCAAAGCTGGTCACCAGCATGACCATCACCGTCATACCCGCTGCCCGGGAAGACTGCTCCAGGCTGGCGGGGATGCCCATGGCGAAGAGCTTTTTAGTCCATGATAGGTCAAATTTCATATCCGGCCAGTTGATTTTGATACCCTTCTTACCACGCCAAAGAATGAAAATACCCGTGGCGGCAGACAGTCCCTGGGTGATAATGCTGGCTACCGCTGCGCCTGCAACACCATAGGCAGGGATAGGGCCGTACCCAAAAATGAACAATGGGTCTAGTATGAGGTTTAGAAACACCGTGACAAGGATCATATACATGGGAAGCACAACATTTCCGATTCCCCGCATGAGCGACTGAAATACGAAAAACATGAAAAGAAATACAAAGCCAAGAGAGGAAACCTGGAAGTAAGAGATAGAATCGGCGAGGATCTCCGGGCCGGCACCTACAAGCTTCATGAGTGGAGGGGCAGAGAAATACCCGAGAATAGCCAGTAAAATGGAAATAAAAAAGATCACCAGCACGGTTTGGGAAGAGCTATAATTGACTTGCCGCTGGTCTTCTGCGCCCTTATGATGCGAAACGATCACGGTACCGGCAAGGGTTAGTCCCGCACCCAATGACAGTACCAGGAACAAGATTGGAAAGCTGAGGCTGACTGCAGCTACGGCATTGGCTCCCAAACGGCCAAGCCAAAAGGTATCAATAAGCTGGTATGCTGTGTGAAGAATGTTGGCCAGAATTATAGGTAGAGCAAGTGTGGTAAGAGAGTTGAGGATTTTCCCTTCGGTGTACTTTTTGTTTTTGGCTTTGTTCACAAATGAGAGACAAGGTTTTAATGCTAAAAGCTAACAGTCTAATATCAGTAAAGTTATTGATCAATGAGTGGTTTTAGGTAATTATTTTAAACAGGATGTGAGGTTGATTGCTTTGTGCTTCCCATTTGCTTTGAACTAGTTAGGTCCTTTGTACTTGCTTATGAGGTATATAGCTCAACGTGCTGATTTTAAGTAACTTAAATTGAATGCTTATTTTACTAAACATCGACCATTATAACATTGCTTGCCTTGGGTTGAACCAACATCAAAGCAAAACCTTAAATTAATAATACCATGGGGGAGAGATAAGCTCCGGGAAGAAGTACTGCCTACAGAACTAAACAGCGGCTTTACTAAACTT
>NZ_SMLW01000406.1:5039-5631 GCF_009711405.1 Fulvivirga kasyanovii
AAAACTTAACTGTTCAGCGGCACTGACTGAGGGTAAATTCTCAATACATCGAAGGTATTGTTAGCATTTGATGACCAATCTGCTTATTATTTCTTCAAAAATATCTTCTTGCCCAGATGAACCTTCCCGAACATATTCGCAGTGAATTATTACAATGTGTTTATCATGTGAAAAGTAAAACACTTTTCGTATTCGGTTTGCCTGAAAAAACACTTCGCCGGTATAGTAAAATCCGCTTCCTAAATTATCTGTAACAATACTGGACTTCTCCAGAAGGATATCTATTGCAAAATCCAGGGACACGAAGCGATTAAAGGTAACCTCTAGAGCTTCATTTTCACTCGCTTCAAGCTTATAAAATTCTATTCTCGTAATCTTTTCAATTTGTTTGCTCTTTTCTGAGATCACGAGATCAAATTCTTCTGAATTTTTATCAAAAACATCGACTTGCCAATCTTGAGGAACCCTAATTTCAAGGCATTTATTCGATATAACCGTTCCCCCGTTTTGAGCATTACAGGAGAGAAGCACTAACAGACATGCTACACTTATGACCATTCCTTTCATTAGAAGTAGATTCCCTCTTTAATTA
>NZ_SMLW01000406.1:5641-8972 GCF_009711405.1 Fulvivirga kasyanovii
GAAGGGTAAAGTAGTAGTCTTCATTTCCAAGTTCAAAATTGTTGGGTTCTTCGTGGTACTCCATTGCTATTTTGTATTGGTCTATTTATTGCCAGAGATGGTTGCTGTCACCAAATAGTTTGTGGAACGAACTGAAATGGCAGATAATGCGACGTTGAATGAATTAACCAATTTTTCATCTTTGAATATTCCCATGCGATAGCACCTGTAAAACCTTTTACCACCAGTAGTTAGCTGGTATAGCACTACATCAAAGTTTCCTGTAATTGTTTTTCCAATGGGCTCAAGAGCTCTACGTGTCGTATACAAAGTATCATTCATAAAATAGTTATGAATAGTGCTTGAATCCTGATATAAATACTTGTCCTCATATTTCTGATCTATCAACGGTGGATATTTTATATCATAACTTCTGGTGTGTATCCTCAATATAAATTTAGGGTCAAGGGTGTATGGAGTCTTGACTGTTGGAAATTGAGATAAGAAGCTGTTGTACGATGGCTCCTGCGGCTGTTCCTTCCCATTTGAACAGCTCATTATGATTATATACGTTAATACTATCAGAAAAACTCTCATACTCCATTAGCTATTCAAACCGACATCAAAGGCTCGCGCCAGTGTCCATTAGTTTTAGTTCAACATTTGATAACCAAACTGCTTATTATTTCTTCAAAAACTTTTTCCTGCTCAGATGAACCTTCCCGAACATATCCGCAGTGAATAATTACGATATATTTATTATGTAAAAAATAGAACACTTTTTGTATTCGGTTTGCTTGGTAAAACACTTCACCGGTATAGTAAAATCCGCTACCTAAATTATCTGTAATAATACTGGACTTCTCCAGAAGGGTATCTATTGCAAAATCCAGGGACACGAAGCGATTAAAGACAATCTCAAGAGTTTCATTCTTATTTGCTTCCATCTTAGAGAATTCCATTCTCGTAATCTTTTCAATTTGTTTGCTCTTGTCTGAAATCACGAGATCAAATTCTTCTGAATTCTCATCAAAAACATCGACTTGCCAATCTTGAGGAACACTGATTTCAAGGCATTTATTCGATATAACCGCTCCCTCGTTTTGAGCATTACATGAGATGAGCACTAACAGACATACTACACTTATAACCATTCCATTCATTAGAAGTAGATTCCCTCTTTAATTATGCCCTTACCAATCATTTCGTATCAGGAAGCTCCGCAAGGTTCTTCCCCAGAATACTACCATCAGCCTGTATTTCAAGTGTACTCACCGCTAGTGTATCCTTGAGGGTAAAGTAGTAGTCTTCATTGCCAAGTTCAAAATTGTTGGGTTCTTCATGATACTCCATTGCTATCTTGTATTGGTCTATCTTATTCTCAGATATTATTGCGGTAACTAAGTAAATATCCTTTGAATGACGGAAAGAAAGAGCAGATATTGCAACATTGAACGAATTTAAAAGCTTTTCATCTTTAAAGAGTCCCACCCTCAAGTAATCAAATGTGTACCCTCCGCCTCCATCTGCAATCATATATAACAGCACATCATAGTTGGATAAGGTGGTTTTTCCAATAGGTTTTACAGGGTTACGTGTGATAAACAGAGAATCATGCATAACATACTTCGAAAAAGTAGTTGAATCTTTACTCAAAAATTGATTCCTTAATTGAGGGTTTAGCAATCTGCTGCTTCCTGCAACATAACCTCTTAGATAAGACTTCAATATTAATTTTGGTCCCAAAACAAATGGCTTTTCAAAGTCTTTAAATTCAAACAGAAATTCTTTATAGGAGAGATCTTTCTCGCTTGATTTCTTATCTGTACACGCAATCACAAGCATTAAAACCGTTATTAAAATAAAAATTCTCATTCTATAAACTAATTACCCAATCTCGAATTAAAAGAACTTGACAAAGCTGCGTTGGCCTCGAACTCCAAATCATTCATTTTCGCCAACGCGTCTAATATATCCCTATACTGTTGTTTATAACATTCTTTAAGAGAACCAATATCTTTAAACTCTCCTCCGACTTTAAACCGATCTAAGATCTTTTCTGAAAGTAGATTTTTAGCCCTTTTTTCTACCGGAGCCGGAAAAATATCCGGCAAAGGTATAAGTCCCCACACCTCATTAAAAATCGATGAAATATTTTTATTTGTTACAGCAACCAGGTTTCCATATGAGTCTAATGCGGATTTTATAATCATTGCAGAGTTTTCTACCATATAAAGTGCTTTATTCTGATCACTATTTTTATTTGGCCCTGTTTCTCCTTCAAGGTTTATTGCCAATTTTGTAGCAGCTATTGCAGTCGCAAAGGCATTTTCTATCATCGCTTTCGCAACTCTCGGATTGCCTACCTGTGGATCACTCCATCGTGTCCCCTGAGTTGCCAGGGCCTTTGTATCCTCGTATTGAAGAGCAACTCCCGACTCCTTCTCTATAACATTGTCATCCTCATCTTTAATATCAACTCCGGATTTATACTGTATGAGCAAGTGTTGGTATTTGGCAATAAATGCTGCAAGACCATTAAAGCCGGAATCATAATGCAAAGGTATATTACTGGTTCCTTCCGAAAACTTATCAGGTAGATTCATTTTGCTTTTTGTAGAAGAGTCAGTATCATACAAAGCTCTAAGCAAATTTAAAATATCCCTCTTTCCCGGCCTGGCATCCTTAAACTCATAGTTTTCCAAATATTTAGTATTTACCCCAAAATAGTTCTTGACACTCCCAGTGTTCACAACCCCGGTAGCTGCAAAAAATGGTAAAAGATAATCATTAAAAGCCGAGTCACTATCCAATGTAGCCAGTAACTTCTTCCAGTTTTCAGGTGTACCACTATAAATAAAGCGAGTAGAATATTTGGTTCCAAAAATTGTCCAACGAGTTGCTCTACCCCATCCCAAAACTTTCATATAAGGGTGATCCGGTTTTGGGTCAGCAAGCGATATGTCTGAGTTTTCTTCCGTATCAGCCGAACCGACATTGTGGGCATCAGACTTCGCCCCTGACAATTGCTCACTCTCTTCCTCCTTGTCCCTTTGAGCATTACCCTTTTTCTGAGCATGATCACCCCTCATCATTTGCAGAATTTCACTCGCTGAGAGTGTTTCTGCCTCCTCAGACGCAGCGCCTGATAAAGACCGCGGCACAAACCCAGCCCTGCCTGTCAGATTAGGGGTTTTCGAACTTGGTGATAAATTGTCCCTCTGCAAATTATCTGGCTTGCTGCCAGATGTGGTGGTATTTGGCTGTTTTTGTTGAGATTGATGACTATCCATAAAAAATAATAAGCACGCTGCAAAATATCTGCACTAACTTAATGGGGATAGTAGAGCTG
>NZ_SMLW01000396.1 GCF_009711405.1 Fulvivirga kasyanovii
TGATTTTTATGAGTTATGTTTGAAAATTTTCCTGATTGGTGGGATGCCCTGAGTTTAGTTGAGAAGATCTATTGGGGGTTCGCCATTCCATTTACCATTTTATTTGTGCTTCAAATGATTATGACCCTCATCGGCGGTGAATTGGAAACCGACGGAGGTGCAGATTTTGATGTTGAAACAGATCATGGTGCTGGTTTTCAGTTCTTTACCATTAAGAACTTTGTAGCTTTTTTTACCATCTTTTCATGGACAGGTATTGCCTGCCTCGATGCGGGCCTCAGTATCCTCGGGACTATTGCGGCCTCAGTCATTGCGGGTATTATCATGATGCTGGTTATGGCAGCATTATTTTACTCGTTCAGTAAGCTTACGAGCAGCGGGACTTTGCAATTAAAAAATGCCAAAGGCGGTGTTGGAGAGGTTTACCTTACCATAAAAGCTAAAAGAGGTAATATTGGCAAAGTGTCAATTATGGTGCAAGGCTCTTTTCGCGAGCTCGATGCCATTACTGATGATGACCACGACCTTACCAATGGCATGGTTATTACCGTCCGCGATGTGATCAACGGCAATTTATTATTAGTGTCTAAAAGTTAACTTTAATTTCAATGGGTGAATCATTTATTATTATTGTTGCGGCGGTTGCCGTCTTTATTTTCGTCCTGTTAATAGGACTTTTCAAACGCTACAAAAGATGTCCGTCCGACAGAATTTTGGTTGTTTATGGTAAAGTAGGTAAAGGTAGTGATGAGTTGGGGCGTTCTGCCAAATGTATCCATGGTGGAGCAGCGTTTATCTGGCCTATAATTCAGGATTATGAATTTTTAGATTTGACCCCAAGCTCCATTGAGGTTAATCTGACCAATGCATTAAGCCGGCAAAATATTCGTGTTGATGTGCCATCAAGGTTTACAGTGGGTATTTCTACCGAAGAAGGAGTGATGAATAACGCTGCCGAGCGCCTTTTAGGGCTGACCCAGCAAAACATACATGATTTGGCCAAGGATATTATTTTTGGCCAGTTGAGGCTTGTGGTAGCCACAATGGACATCGAAGAGATCAACAGTAACAGAGATAAATTCCTAGCCAACGTGGCATCTAATGTGGAAGCTGAGCTAAAGAAGATTGGTTTGAAGCTGATCAACGTGAACGTTACCGATATTAAAGATGAGTCTGGTTATATTGAAGCGTTAGGTAAAGAAGCTGCTGCAAAGGCTATCAACGATGCCAGAAAAAGTGTGGCTGAAAAGAACAGAGATGGTATGATCGGTGAGGCTAATGCTGTGCAGGAACAAAGGGTTAAAGTTGCAGACGCAGATGCAGGAGCGGTAGAGGGAGAGAACCTTGCAAAAATTAAAGTAGCCCAGTCAGATGCATCAAGGAGAGAAAAAGAAGCTGAGGCTCAGAAGATAGCCATAGCCGCTGAGAAAGTACAGGCTGCCAAGGCATTGGAAGAGGCTTATGCTGCCGAACAGGAAGCAGAGAATGCTCGTGCAACAAGAGATAAAGCTACCCAAACTGCGGATATTGTTGTGCCTGCAGAAATTGATAAGCAGAAAGTTGAGATTGCGGCAGAAGCAGAAGCAGAAATGATAAGAAGAAGGGCAAAAGGTGAGGCCGATGCAATTTTATTTAAGAAGCAGGCAGAAGCACAAGGTCTCTATGAAATACTGACAAAACAAGCCCAGGGTCTGGAACAAATAGTGAAGGCAGCCGGAAACAACTCGAAGGATGCCGTATTACTGTTGATTGCAGACAAGTTGCCTGAGTTAGTAAGAATGCAGACAGAAGCCATCAAAAACATCAAAATTGATAAAATTACTGTTTGGGAAAATGGTAGTGAAAAGGATGGTAAAACATCAACGGCCAACTTCATATCGGGAATGTATAAGTCTGTGCCTCCATTGCAGGAAATGTTCAATATGGCAGGTATGGAGCTTCCTGAATATTTAAAGGGGAAATCGCCCGGAGAAATTCAGCAGATGGCAGAAGAAGTAAAAGAAAAGCAGGAGAAGAAAACTCCTGAAACTCCAAAAACGCCGCCAAAGGATAAAAAAGAATAGATATCGAGCAAGTTTAAATTGCTACCCCGAACAGACTTCCGAAACTTCAATAGACTTCGGAAGTCTTTTTTTTGCCCATGCAGGAGGAGGTAAAACCAATGCATTCTGACCGCTGATACTGCTCTAGTCATCCGATGAGTTTAGCTAAATATGGAATGCTTTCAGAGCAGTTGTCATGTACTAACCCCACATTACTCATTGGATGACTTTAACCACATCTTATGGTGATATGCAACGGTAATCAGTAAACGGTAATTGCTAGTAAACGGTAAGAATTAGCCCATTTTGATCGTCATCGCGACGGCGGTAGGAGGAAGCGATCCCCCTCTTACGAGAGCGAACCGGACTGGTAATTCGGAGCCTGATATCCATAATAAAGAGATTGCTTCTTCGCTCGTACCTTGCTCATTGCAATTTTAATATTTCCGCCGTGAATTTTAATTATGAACTTTGAACCGCGAATCTATCAAGCCGCTTTCCGCTGCTTCCTTAATATAACCTGTGCCTTCTCGCTGATAACATCCGCTACCGGGCGTTTTTGTATCTTGCATTCCAGCCAGGCAATAATGTCGAAGTAGATGAATGCCCTTTTTTCATACGGGTTGTTTTGTAACGGAAGAAGCTGTTTGCGCAGCTTTTTGAATTCCGGGATCAGTTTATCTTCCGTAAAACTAAAACTCAGTTTTTTCAGGAATTTCAGAATGTACTTCTGAAAGTCATGCATATCATCCTTCTTAAGGAGGAATCGATAGGTAGACCTGATATAATAGTCGATCACATCCACATTACCCAGTTCATAGTGGCTGATCAGGTTGAGTATTCTGGCAAAAGAGTGGATGTCTTCCCTGATGTCCACCTTATCGGAGTTAATGATCCTGTTAAGCCATGAGATAGCATCACTGTAATTAGAATTGCCAAAATACAGGCAGGCTATTTTGTAATACATAATCATGGTCGAGTGGTTATCTAACTGGGTTATAAACTGCTCCAGCCCCGGCTTGATCTTAGTAAGTAGAGAAACTCCAAGATCAAAATCACCCAGCATAAAAAAGCGGTTGAACTCATGCACATAAGTGTACTTCAAGAGTTTTAACCGGATGTTTTCATTGATCACATTTTTGGGGAAGTGCCTGATCTGGCGCAATTGCCGGCTTGTCTCTACAAATTCATAGTACTTATAGACTTTATATTGGGCTATCATCAGGTTGTTGATCGCACGCAGGTACATATCCACTTTCGAGATCCTGATCTCCTTGTGCTTATCAAATAGCGCTACCCACTTTTTGGCAAACTTATAACCGTTCTCAAAATCCTGAATGAAGAAATAGTAGTTGACAAAGAGGCTATAGAGATTAAGTTTTTCATTCAGCGACAGCTCCTCTTCATTAAAGTTGGGCATGCTGATGTTAAACATGTTTACAATTTTCTCATAGTCCGACTTGTTACGGATAAACCCAATTTTGTAATACAACGAGTTCAGCTTCACCGAAAGGTTGGTAAATGAGTTGATGTTATTGATCCTGTTGTTGGTGTCCTGCACCTCTTCGATGATCCTGTTTACCCTGATCTGATTGCCCGGCCCAACGGTCTGGGTAAGCACATTTTTTTCCCATTTCAATATCTCAAGCTGTAGTTCGAGGTTATCAATTTTATGGGCGTGCTTCTTAGCCTTTTTTAATACCGTAGCACACTGGTCATATAAACTCCTGTTGAACAGGATTTGGGCGTGGTCGATCATTTCCCTGATCTGGATATCCAGAACGGTGGACTGGTTATATTGCCTGATGCTCTGTAAAATCTTTTTATAGAGGTGTGCCTTAAGGTTGGAAAGTTGCTTTGGATTAATAGAACTATCCTTTTTTAGCAGGGCCTCTTCATCGAAGACGTTTTGGGAATCTATCAGGTCAAAAAGCCGGATATACTTCTTATCGCTATGGCCCTCTTCAGCACTTACAAAGAGCCTGAAGTAGCGCTTCTCACTCTTCTTCAGCGACTTTATCAGGTTGAACAAAGCATCAGACTTCTCCTTTGACATCGTAATTATGAGATAAAATTTATGTGTCCAATTTAACCAATATTATCTTTTAATGCTAAATAACTCTTTTTAGAAACTGTAATTATTCGATTTTTAGGTATTTACTCCGGCTTTTATTCCGTCTACATTTGATCTTATAAAGCTGATTATAACGAGAAGAAATAGCCTATGAGTAACCGCATTCAGATTTTCGATACTACCCTTAGAGACGGAGAGCAAGTGCCAGGGTGTGGATTGTCTAAAAAAGAAAAGATAATTATAGCCAAGGCACTGGAAGAACTTGGAGTAGATATCATTGAAGCCGGTTTCCCTATTTCCAGCCCCGGAGATTTTGAAGCAGTAAAAGCTGTGTCAAAGGAGGTTGGGGATGTCACCATATGTGCTTTGTCACGCGCAGTGGAGAAGGACATCGAGTGTGCGGCAGAGGCACTTAAATATGCCAAAAGGCCAAGAATACATACAGGGATCGGTACTTCAGACCAACATGTATTTACTAAAATAAGGACTACAAGAGAAGATATACTGGAACGCGCCAAAGCATGTGTGCGCTATGCAAAGAGGTTCGTTGAAGATGTGGAGTTTTACGCAGAGGATGCAGGCCGTACGGACAATGACTTTTTGGCCCAGGTCGTAGAAGCCGTAATTAAAGAAGGAGCCACTGTGGTCAACATTCCTGATACTACGGGTTACTGCTTACCGGAAGAATACGGTAAAAAGATCAAATACCTTGTAGATAACGTCAGAGGAATTGAAAAAGCAATAATATCCACCCACTGCCATAATGATCTCGGCCTTTCCACGGCCAATAGTATTGAAGCCATTAAAAATGGCGCACGTCAGGTAGAGTGTACCATCAATGGGATAGGCGAAAGAGCAGGAAACACTTCACTTGAAGAAGTGGTCATGATCCTTAAAAAACACCACTGGCTCAATTTTGAAACAGGAATTAATACACGACAGATCTATCCCATTAGTCAGTTAGTCTCCACGACTATGAACATGCCGGTGCAGCCGAACAAAGCCATTGTTGGTAGCAATGCATTTGCACATTCATCCGGCATCCACCAGGACGGTGTGATCAAAAACAGGGATAACTACGAAATTATTGATCCTGAAGAAGTTGGTGTAAATGAATCTTCTATCATACTTACCGCCAGAAGTGGCAGGGCAGCATTGAACTTCCGCATTGGCAAATTAGGAGTGCAGTTGAGCAAGGAAGAATTGGAACATGTTTACCAGAGGTTCCTGCAAGTGGCCGACCGGATCACTATTGTCAATGATGCTGAACTCAAAAACCTCGTCAGCAAGTACCTTATCACCAACGTTAATTTTTAAAAAGAAAAACTTCTTATGGCGGGTAAAACATTATTCGATAAGATATGGGACAAGCATGTGGTTCATGAAGTAAAGAACGGGCCCCAGGCTTTATATATAGACCGTCACTTTATTCACGAAGTGACAAGCCCTCAGGCATTTAACGGGTTAAGGCAGCGTGGTATTGGTGTATTCAGACCGGAAAAAACGGTGGCTACTGCAGACCACAACGTACCTACGGAAAACCAACACCTGCCTATCAAAGACCAGCTTTCAAGACATCAGGTAAACACACTGATCGAAAACTGCAAAGAATTCGGCGTTGAGCTGTACGGCTTAGGGCATCCTTACCAGGGTATTGTACACGTAATAGGCCCTGAGCTGGGAATTACCCAGCCCGGAATGACCATTGTTTGTGGTGATAGCCACACCTCTACGCACGGAGCATTTGGAAACATAGCTTTTGGTATCGGTACCAGCGAAGTTGAGCAAGTGTTTGCCACCCAGTGCATCCTTCAAAAGAAGCCCATGAAGATGAAGATTCAGATTGATGGCGAGCTGAAGAAGGGAGTAGTATCCAAAGATATCATCCTGCATATCATTTCTATGCTTACTACAAGTGGATGTACAGGTTATTTCGTGGAGTTCATGGGTACTACTATTCAGGGATTATCCATGGAAGCCCGCATGACGATCTGTAACATGAGTATTGAAATGGGAGCCAGAGGAGGCATGATAGCCCCTGATGAAACCACCTTTGAATATATGAAAGGAAGAGAGTTCGCTCCAAAAGGAGATGCGTGGGAGAAAAAGCTGGCCTATTGGAAAACCCTGAAAACTGACGAAGATGCCGTTTTTGACAAGGAGTTTTACTTCAATGCCGAAGATATAGATCCTATGATCACTTATGGTACCAACCCTGCCATGGGAATCGGTATTACAGGCAATGTGCCTGCTACATTTAACGGAAGTACAGATCAGGGCTTGAAAAAGGCTTTGCAGTATATGGATCTTCAGGGAGGCAGTCAACTGCTGGGCAAAAAGATCGACTATGTATTTATAGGTAGTTGTACCAACTCCAGAATAGAAGACCTGAGGCTGGTTGCAGAACTTGTAAAGGGGAAGAAAAAAGCTGACCATGTGCATGCGATGATCATACCCGGCTCACGTCAGGTCGAGCTGCAGGCACGCGCTGAGGGACTGGATAAGATATTGGAAGGTGCAGGCTTTGAACTGAGACAACCGGGCTGCTCGGCCTGTTTGGGGATGAACGAAGATAAAGTACCTAAAGGAAAGTACTGTGTTTCTACTTCCAACAGGAATTTTGAAGGAAGGCAGGGGCCAGGTGCACGTACTATGCTCGCCAGCCCATTGACAGCAGCAGCAGCAGCTATCAACGGCTATATAACTGATGTAAGAGAGATGATTGATTAATAAAAGCATGGAAAAATTTACAACCCTGATATCAACTTGTGTTCCTGTACCACTCCAGGATGTAGACACTGACCAGATCATCCCTGCCAGGTTTTTGAAAGCCACTACCCGCGAGGGGTTTGGTGATAACCTGTTTTGCGACTGGAGATACAAGGAAGATGGACAACCCAACGAGGATTTTGTGTTGAATGACGATACCTACAAGGGGCAAATCTTAGTGGCCGGTAAAAATTTCGGATGCGGTTCCAGCCGGGAACACGCAGCGTGGGCCATATATGATTACGGTTTTAAAGTAGTAGTATCCAGCTTCTTTGCTGACATATTTAAAAACAACGCTTTGAACAATGGTTTGCTGCCGGTGCAGGTGACAGATGTCTTTTTAGACCAGCTTTTCTCAACCATTGAGGATGACCCTGAGGCAGAGATAAGGATAAGCCTTGAAGATCAGGAGATAAGCATAATAGGCTCCAACCTGACGGAGAATTTTGAAATCAACCCATATAAGAAACTTTGCCTGCAAAAAGGCTACGACGATATAGATTTCCTTTTGAGCAAAATTGATGAAATCGAAAAGTACGAGTTGGTAGAGGAGGATTAATGAAAGCAGAGACAGTCCTGGGAGAGATTTGGTTTAGGTTTGATCTTTTGGGACTGTTTCTCTAACTAAAAAATAAATGAAAAAGAATATAGCAGTATTAAGTGGGGATGGCATAGGCCCGGAAGTAACAGCACAGGCACTGAAGGTGCTGAAAGTTGTGGCTGAGGTGTATGGCCATGAGTTTACCTACAAAGAAGCCCTCGTGGGAGCCTGTGCTATTGATGCCACCGGCAATCCCTTTCCCGAGGAAACAGAGCTGGTATGTCAGCAGGCTGATGCCATTCTTTTCGGAGCCATTGGCCATCCGAAATATGATAATGATCCTAAAGCCAAAGTTCGACCCGAGCAAGGATTGCTGGCCATGAGAAAGAAGTTAGGGCTATTTGCCAATGTGCGGCCGGTTAAAAGTTATAAAGCCCTGCTGCCGATCTCTCCGCTTAAAGAGGAGATTATTGACGGTACCGACTTTGTAGTATTTCGGGAGTTGACAGGTGGCATTTACTTCGGACAGCCCAGAGGCCGTTCGGAAGATGGTAAAAATGCTTTTGATACCTGTACTTATTCTACGGATGAAATTATCAGAGTATCAAAACTGGCATTTGAGGCCGCTCAGAACAGGAGAAAGAAAGTCACACTGGTGGATAAAGCCAATGTGCTGGCTACTTCCAGGTTGTGGAGGGAAACGGTCAAAGAACTGGCAGCAGAATATCCCGATGTAGAGCTGGATTTCATGTTTGTTGACAATGCGGCCATGAAGATCATCCAGAACCCGCGAGACTTTGACGTGGTACTTACGGAAAATATGTTTGGAGACATCATTACCGATGAAGCTTCTGTTATTTCAGGTTCACTCGGAATGTTGCCTTCCGCTTCCATTGGGCTGAGCCGCAGCCTGTATGAGCCAATCCATGGATCATATCCTCAGGCAGCAGGGAAAAATATTGCCAACCCTTTTGGTGCCATACTTTCTGCAGCTATGCTTTTGGAGTATTCATTCGGAATGATCGAAGAAAGCAAAGCCATAAACGAAGCAGTGATGCAAGCTATGAATGAGGGCTT
>NZ_SMLW01000258.1:0-2558 GCF_009711405.1 Fulvivirga kasyanovii
ATTCAGGCAGCTATGACCAAAGTTCAGGGAAAAGATTTTTCTCATTTATCAATTCTGGAATCCATTAAGGATGCCGTGATCGTACGTGATCTCAGTGGTAAAATCCTGTTTGTCAATAAAGCAGTAGAGGAGTTTTTTGGCTACAGCCCTGAAGAGTTGTTGGGCAACGACATCAGCCCAATCATACCCATCATCAAGGCCAATGAAGAGAAACGGCTGGGTGAAAGCATTTTGTGGGGGGAAGAGGTGGAAAACTATGAAACAGAAAGGCTCGACAAGAGACGAAATACTGTTTTTGTGTCAGTAAGCCTGTCGCCTATAAAAGCTGCCAACGGAAAGATACTGGGTACTACCACCGTAATGCGGAACATTACCGATAAGAAAAAGGCTGAGGGCAAGTTTCAGGCCCTGCTTGAATCTGCCCCTGATGCTATGGTGATCGTTAATAAGTTTGGCCAGATCGTTTTAGTAAATGCCCAAACGGAAAAGCTGTTTTCTTACGACCGCACGGAGCTTGTAGGGCAGGATGTTGAAGCCCTGATCCCCTTGCGGTTCAAAGATAAACACCCTAAACATCGCAAACGCTTCTTTGAAGACCCGAAGGTAAGGGAAATGGGAGTAGGCCTTGAGCTTTACGGCATGCGCAAGGACGGGACGGAATTTCCGGTTGAAATCAGCTTAAGCCCCCTCAAGCTGGAGGACGGTATCTTTGTTTCAGCAGCCATTCGTGACATTACCATCAGGAAAAAAAGTGAAGAGAAGTTTAAAGGTCTGCTGGAGTCTGCCCCCGATGCCATGGTAATTGTAAATAAAAAGGGACATATCGTACTGGTAAATGCACAGACTGAAAAACTTTTTGACTACAAACGGGAAGAAATCATAGGTCAGGACATAGACATATTGATCCCGGACCGGTACAAAGCTGTGCACCCCTCTCACCGCAAGTCTTTCTTTGCCGAACCACGCACCAGAGCTATGGGTGCAGGATTGGAGTTGTACGGCAAAAAGAAGGATGGCGACGAATTTCCGGTTGAGATCAGCCTGAGCCCTATCGAGACGGAAGACGGCCTGCTTGTCTCGGCTGCCATAAGAGATATTTCTGCTCAGAAAAAGGCGGCTGTGGAACTGAAAGAGTATGCTGATCAACTCGAATTATCCAACGAAGAGCTGGAACAGTTTGCTTATGTAGCCTCTCACGACCTTCAGGAGCCACTTCGTAACATCACTAATTTTGTAGGTGTACTGGAAGAGTCCACCCGCGACATGCTGGATGAGGAATGCCAATATTTTCTCAGCGTAATCATGAAGTCTACCGAAAGGATGAAGGTGCTGATCAAAGAACTTCTGAATTTTTCCAGGATAGGCAGAAACAGAACCTTTGAAGAGGTCGATTGCAATATTGTACTGAAAGAAATACTGACAGAGATGGACTGGGTACTGCGCGACCATAAGGCCAGGGTAAACGTCGGGGATATGCCTGTAATCACAGGTAATAGTATCGAAATAAAGCTGATCTTTCAAAACCTGATCAGCAATGCCATCAAGTTTAGAAAAAGGGAGGTGCCCCCGGAAATTAATATTGAGTGTCGCGATAAAGAAAATTTGTGGGAGTTTTCAGTTGAAGACAATGGCATAGGTATAAAGGAAAATTATCTAAAAAAGATATTCCTGATATTTCAACGGTTACATACCGAGAACGACTACCCGGGTACTGGCATTGGACTTGCAACATGTAAAAAGATTATCGAAATTAATGACGGTCGTATCTGGGCTAAGTCAACACCCGGGGTTGGCTCAAAATTTTATTTTACAATTAGCAAAGCAAATGAGTGATCTGAAATGAAAATGGTTAACTGTATACTTTTGATAGATGACAATGTGCATGATAACTTCATACACACCCGCACCATTAACAAAATACCGGCCGCAAAACAGGTAAAGACGGTCACCACAGGTGAAGAAGCGTTGGAGTATTTAAGGTTCAGCCGGGAGCAACCTGAACAATACCCAGTACCCAACCTTATTTTTCTTGATATCAACATGCCCGGTATGAATGGTTTCGACTTCCTGGAAAGAGCGCGGCAGGAGCAATTTTTTAATAATGATGAGCCTATCCTGGTGGTAATGTTGACAAGCTCCTTAAACTCTGACGATGAAAAAAGAGCCAATGAGCAATTTTCTCGTGAAATCAAGGAGTTTAAAAATAAGCCGTTGACTACTGAAATGTTGACTGACATTTTGGGGACGTATTTTTAGAGTAGGCAACAGCGCGTATTTTTTAGACAAACCTGGATACAGAGAAAGTAACCCAGTGTCACCCGCACAATGGCTTCTTCCACCTTGCCCTCAATCGAGCTACCATAATTAAATCCAGTTTTTAATAAAAAATAAAATATTAATTCAAAGAAGAGAGAACGTCTACATTTCCCAATATGCGCATATCGTCAGTAAATCTTACAAAAGAAAAATCAAGAAATATAACCGGAAACGGCCCCGAAAATCCACGCTAATTGTAACCAAATGGATGCTTGCTATTAACAACTGTCTGTCAGCAAAAA
>NZ_SMLW01000258.1:2840-3369 GCF_009711405.1 Fulvivirga kasyanovii
ATAAATAACAGCACTCCTTCACCCCAAGATACGCTTTGCCGGCCATCCGTTTTGCGTCAAATACGGCTTAAAAAGTACATTTAAATCAAAAAAAGGTCTGTTGCCCCTGCCTTTGACACTATTGGTTTTTGCTCACTACAGTAACCAGCTAACAATCAACACCTTACAATTTACGCATGTTTTTATACGTAAAATTGCATACCAACTCACTTGCAAAATAAAGTCGAACATATAATTTGCTCCAATGTCTGACTTTTTAAAGCGATGAAACCACTATGATAATTACAATACAGCCTTGTTTAAGTTAAGTTTTACCAAACCTGATGATCACATACAACCTAAAGCTCAATATCCATGAAAACTTTTAAAGCAATATTACTGGCAACCATTACCTTTTGCTCGCTGGCGATGTACTCATGTAGTGACCCTTATGAGGAAATAACTCTGCAAGCGGAGGAACCGGTTACAGACCCTCCAGGTGGTAATGGAACTGGAACTGACGACCCATGAATATATATCTTGTCTTTGT
>NZ_SMLW01000592.1 GCF_009711405.1 Fulvivirga kasyanovii
CACAAAGGAAAGGCAAGAAAAAAGCGGTAATCGTATGATAAACGCTTGTATTCATTTAACTTACGCTTGTAAGCGTTTACAAACGGATAAACAGTTAAAAACAATATCTTATAGAATGCAAGAAAAAACCTGTCTCGAATGCGGGACAAAAATATTCGGTCGGGTAGATAAAAAATTCTGCTCTGACCAATGCAGAAACTCCTACAATAACAAATTGAATAGTGACGGCACCAACTACATCCGCAACGTCAATAACATCCTTCGTAAGAACCGTCGCATTTTGATGGACCTGAACCCCAACGGTAAATCAAAAACCCACCGGAATAAGCTTTTTGAAAAAGGGTTTGACTTCAACTATTTTACCAACACCTATACCACAAAAGCAGGTGCCATTTACTACTTCTGCTATGAGTATGGTTACCTGCCTATCGACAATGATTTTTTTGCTTTGGTAAAAAAGCAAGAGTATGTGGATTAGTGTTAAGTTAAGCATACTTTAGCCATACCAAGTTTTGTTCTTTTTGTCCCATGCTGCCTTAAAAAATACTTACGTAGCTACGGCTATGCTCATATTTTTTGCGTTGCCTGGAACAAAAATAACTGCAACTTATATGGCACAGTACACTTAACTCAACACTAGAAGAAAATTAACTTAGTTTTTTGACGTAGCAAACAATGCGACTGGCTTCACTAAAACCGTAACGTTCATGAAACTTCTGGCTGTTTGTATTGTGCAGTTCTGTGTCTGAGGCCATTTCCTTACAGCCTATATCTTTACATCAGGCTTCACCTGTTGCCATCAGGTCTTTTGCTATACCTGACCTTCGATACTCAGGCTTTACATAGATTGCTTCCACATAACCAACCGGCGATGATGTAGTGCCTTCAACATAGTCTTTCCTTAATGAAAGCATTATAAAAGCAATATAATCAGCCTCTCCATTCTTTACCAGAAAAGCCGTCTGGCCATCGGAGTACAGTACCTGCTGACAGTTATCAAATTCCTCCTGATAGTTGCACTCCGGCCATAGCTTCAAAGCCAGTTGGGTGAGAGGCTCAAGGTTATTCTTTGATATGACTTCCGTTTTCATAATCAGGTATATAAAAACAGATCCGGTAATTTGAAATTACCGGATCTGCATAGGGATCAGATTTTAAAGATCACTTAATATTCCCTACCTCATCGATCTGCAGGTAAGGATTAAAAGCAATCTCCCACAAATTGCCATCGGGGTCTGCGATGTATCCGCTATAACCACCCCAGAAGACCTTTTCCGGTCTTTTGACTATATTAACATTTTGCTTTTCAAAGTTTTCGAACAGCTCGTCCACCTCCTGTTCGGTTCGGGTGCAGAAAGCTAATGTAAAGCCTTTATAAGAGCCGTGGCCGGTTTCTTTGTATTCTACATTAGCATCCTCGGCCAGTGCGGCATTGGCATATAAAGCAAGCTTTATGCCGTTGAGTTGCATAAAAATTATGTTCTCGTTGCTTTCTTCGGCCTTGTTCCATCCAAATTTTTCAGTATAAAACTGCTCAGCTTCCTTAAGGTCTTTCACCCCAAGGGTAATGATAGAAAGTCTTTGCTCCATGCAACTGGTTATTTTTTCAATACGGTGAACTCCACACGACGATTAACTGCCCGGCCTTCATCTGTATCATTGGTTTCGAGCGGTACGGTTTCTCCATAACCTTTTGCTACCAGGCGGTATTCGTCGATACCCTGACCAATCAGGTAGTCAACCACTGCCTGGGCCCTGCCCTGAGATAGGTTAAGGTTATAATCATCAGAGCCTTTGCTATCTGTATGTCCGGCAATCTCAATCTCGACTGACGAATTGTTATTCAGAAAATCCACCACTTTGTCAAGTTCCACGTACGATTCGGATTTCAGTGTGGTCTTGTCAAAATCGAAAAATATATTATTCAACCTCACTGTAGTACCTACCTCAATGGGTGTCAGGTAAAGGTCCTTATTCAGCAGGCTGCCATCATCAGCATTGTTGACACTATCCGTGGCATTGAGAAACCCTTCGGAAGAGGCTGTAATAATGTACCACCCTTTTTTCTCCAGTTCCTTTTCAAAGTAGCCTTTAGGTGCATCTGCTTTAAAGCCTGCTTTTTTATCCCTCTTGTGTGTCACCACTACCTTGGCCGCCAGCGGTTCTTCTGTTTTTGCATTGTACACCGTACCTGTCAACAGTGCATTACGCTTTACAGGCTTGAGCATGAAATCCTGTATCACCGTAGTATCTCTAAAAACATCTTTTATTGACAATTGAGCCTCATCGGGATAGTAGCCATCTGCACTCACTCTGATGTGGTAGTTGCCTTCACCTGTTAACTGGGTCTGGTAACTTCCGTCCCCCGAACTTGAAATAAGTGTATCCGTCTCATTGCCACGTCCGATGGCCAGAGAGGCTATAACACCTGACCTGCTCTTCTCATCAAGAACAATCCCTCTCAACCGGATCTTTATATCTTTCTCCTTTAGTCCGAAAATATCAAGGTTACCACCATCTATGGTATTACCCGACTGGGCTGTAAATACATTTCCGGAATTGTCTATCGACATATAAGAATCAAACGCACGGGTATTCAAAGGCCGGCCTACATTAACAGGGTTAGACCACTTGAGCCATGTATCATCAAGCCTTACGGTTTTGTAAATATCGGCATTGCCTATCCCCATATCCTTTCTGGTGCTGGAATAGTACATCGTCTTATTATCCGGAGCCAGGTATGGAGCAAACTCATCTCTGGAAGTATTGATATTGGCAGGCAACTTTACAGGCCGTGACCAGTCGCCGTTACCGAGGGATTTGCTAAAATAAAGGTCACTAAAAGTGCTATTTTCTTTTTCGCTCAAATACAAGATCATGTATTTGCCATCTGAGGACATGGTGGCACCATAAAACTTCCCTTTGTTCATGTTTTTAAAGTCTTCTACTTTGATCTCCTCAGGTTTGCCCCACTCTCCGCCACTCATACGGGTAAAAGAAAAGCCTTTGGAATTACGGGAAGATCCTCCTCTGATAAAAAGTGTGTTGCCATCCGGCATAACTGTAAATACCTGATTGGAATGGTGCTGGTTAAGCGGCTTATCCATGTGCTTTGCTTCTCCCCACTCACCGTCAGGCCCCAACTCAGAGTACCAGATGTCCTGGCTACCCTCTTTTCCGTAGGTATTGTCCGGATGGTTGTGAACAAAAAAGTACAGGGTTTTACCGTCAGCGGAGATCACGGGAGCCCCTTCATGATAACCTGTATTCACTTTCCTTCCTAAATTCACCAGTTCATAACGTTCGTTATATTCCTGGCTAAAACCAATTAAACTATAGACCAATAAAAAAATTAGTAATTGTATTTTCTTCATTATGGATGGATTTTATGAGGTAAATATAAAAATTTACAACTTCAAATAAACCCAACTTTCCCAGATTAAGGCAAAAGATGTAATATTATTGGAATCCTTTACGTTAACTTTGCGTATTTCCAATTATGACCAATAAAATATTTTCCATCCTCATCCTTATACTCTGTTCATCTGCCACAGTGTTTGGACAGGATAAAGACATAGAGATTATCGGTACCATCTTAGAAGCTGATACGAAGGAGCCTGTTCCTTATGTGCACATTGTTAACAGAGGCCTCGGCAAAGGCACTGTAAGTAATACAGAGGGCAGATTCTGGATCAAGATGTCCAAATCGGATACCATTCAGTTTTCTGCAATAGGTTTCGAACCATATATGTTTACCTTAAAAGAGCAAGTGACCACTAACAGGATCAATGTCACTATCGAATTGAATACCTCCACTATGGAACTTCAACCTGTTAAGGTTTTTGCATACAAGGATGAAGCTGCCCTGAAAAAAGCTATGATTGCCATGGATGTACCCATAGAGTCGGAGAAAAAAGGAATACAACTGCCAGGATTTTACTATGGACCTACCAAGGAAGTTAAACCTGGTGTATTGAGCCCCATATCTTTTCTACATAGCAAATTCAGCAGGGAGGTTAAAGAACAAAAGAAGCTTGCAGAATATCAGCAACAGGATAATTTTCAAAACCTGATCAAAGCAAAATATAACGAGAGTGTGGTAATCGAACTTACCGGCCTGCCAGAAGATAAGGTAGATGAATTTATGAGCTTCTGTAAACTGGAAGATTCATTTATAGGCCGCGCAACGGAATACGAAATTGCTGTAGCTGTAAACCAATGCCTTAAAGATTTTGAGGCCGTTGAAGAGGATAAATAACTTTTGTGTTTTCTAATCACTTCCTGACGCCCCTGGGAACTCAATTTTAGGAATTTAATGATGTGTCAGCCAGAAGATGGTTATCTGTTAGTTCTATGCTGACTTTACAGGCCAGCATGACTGCCAGAAAAGCAATTAAACCGGTTAGTCCGTAGAATTGCTATGTTCCGTCTCGCAGGCTGGGTATCATTGTTTAGTCTCAGTGCCTTACAATAGCACTATAAACTTCCATCTATCTGCTTCATCTCAATTTTGAGCTACGAACTTGAACAGTAACGTAAAGAATACATATAATTTAAATTTCAATGAAAGCCAGACAGATTTTCATAACATCAACTATTCTAATTTTAGGGGGCATAGGGGCAATCTACTTTATTTGGCCTCCGGTTTTGTGGCTCCTGGTTCCGGTCTGTCCCATTGTTTTGGTAGGCATTAGTGACATCTTCCAAAAAAAGCATGCTATAAAAAGAAACTTCCCTGTTGTAGGAAACTTCAGGTATCTTCTTGAAAGATTCCGGCCGGAAATAATGCAGTATTTTGTTGAAACGGATACCGAAGGCCGCCCTGTGAACAGGTTATTTCGTTCGCTGGTATATTCACGGGCAAAAAAAGTAACTGACACCACTCCGTTCGGCACACAACTGGATGTTTATAAAGTAGGTTATGAATGGATGGATCATTCGATATATGCCATCAATCATGCCGACCTGGATCATGAGCCAAGGGTTTTAGTAGGAGGAAAAGACTGCTCAAAGCCATATTCTGCCAGTATATTAAACATTTCCGCCATGAGCTTCGGAGCGCTAAGCCAAAATGCTGTATTAGCCATGAATACAGGAGCAAGAATAGGGAATTTTGCCCATAATACAGGCGAAGGAGGAGTTAGTCCCTACCACTCCCAGCCAGGTGGTGATCTGATATGGCAGATCGGAACGGGTTATTTTGGATGCAGAACCAAGGGAACATTTTGCCCGGACAAGTTTAAGCTCACGGCAACGCTTGATAATGTAAAAATGATCGAAATTAAAATCTCACAAGGTGCCAAGCCCGGGCACGGTGGAATATTACCGGCTGTTAAAAACACCGAAGAGATTGCAGCAATCCGTTTGGTAGAGCCACATACCGATGTTCACTCTCCTCCGGGACATACCGCTTTTAAAGATGCTTACGGCCTATTGTATTTTATAAAGCAACTGAGAGAGTTATCAGGAGGCAAGCCGGTTGGGTTCAAATTGTGTATTGGTAAAAAATCTGAATTTGACGACATCTGTAAAGCCATGATCACGACTGGCATTAGGCCCGACTTTATTACCATAGATGGCGGTGAAGGAGGAACGGGTGCTGCTCCTATAGAATTTTCAAATTCCCTTGGCATGCCCTTGAGGGATGCGCTCATTTTTGCCATTGATACACTGAAAGGATATGACCTGAAAAAGGATATTAAGGTTATAGCATCAGGAAAAGTATTCAGTGGGTTTCACATCGCCAGATTGATAGCCATAGGAGCTGATATGGTCAACAGTGCAAGGGCCATGATGATGGCCACAGGTTGTATCCAAGCCCTGCAGTGTAACACAAACACCTGCCCCGCCGGGGTGGCAACCCAGAACAAAACCTTAATGAAGGGATTGGTGGTAAAGGATAAAGCACAGCGGGTAGCTAACTTCCATCACGAAACGGTGAAGAGCTTTACCGAATTAATGGCTGCTACAGGAGTAAACTCACCGTCCGGCTTAAAACGCGAACACATTAACCGGCGGGTAGCCATGAATCAGGTAATGAAGTACAATGAAATTTACCCCGATGTGCAGGAAGGGGAATTTTTGAATACTTTTGAAACTGTTGTGGGTTAAAAAAGAGGCTTCTCCAGGTGATAAAAAATGAGGCTGCCTTTCAGAGCAGCCTCATGCAAGCAAAGAGGTTATACATTTTTTTATTTGATTACCATAAATTTACTCACCTTGACACACTTAGCCAAATAATCAGCTTCCAATTAAAATAAATCCTCCCCAGTAATAAGGTTCCTTATATTTATTCTTTAACTCAACCTGGGCAGCTTTAAAAGCTTGCTGTTTGTTGCCCGTCTTGAGCCAGTTGTTATAGAACTTTGTCATTAGCTCCTGAGTAGCATTGTCATCCACTTTCCAAAGGCTCATAATGATGGCATTGGCTCCCGCGACCAGGAATGCCCGCTGCAATCCGTATACACCTTCACCGGCCTTTACATCACCCACTGCCGTTTCGCAGGCACTCAGCACCACAAGGTCTGTTTTATCCAAAGACATATTCATGGCCTCATATGCAGTAAGTATTCCGTTATCCTTGCTTTCAAGGCTTTCGTTTGCTTCGCCGCTAACCTCATTTCCGGCATTGGTCAGCAACAGGCCTGCCCGGAGCAAAGGATTGTCCCTGGCACTTTCGGTACTGATCCCGAAAACTTTGCTTCCTTTTAGCTGGTGGTCTTCCAAAAAATAACCGTGGGTAGCCACATGTAGTATTTTAACATCAGTTATAGCCTTGAAGTTGGTTTCAGTAGCTTTTACATCACTGTAGGTGGCTATTTTATAACCTTTGGCTGCCAGCATTTTACTGATACCAGCTATCTCTGTTTTGGTTCCTGGTAACGGCGGTATGTCACCTCCATACTGCGGATAACCTACCAGACAGGCCAACCTGGCAGTGAAGTTATTTGGTTTATGCTCTACAAGCATTCTGGTGCTACCGATGATGTGGAAGTCATGATCGTTCATCAAATAATCCCCGGAAGGTTTTCTCAGGGCATTGAGGCTTAGCTGATTGTAAATACCATCAGGAGACAGGTAGACCTGCTTAACTCCTTTTACCAAGGGCTCTATGGGAGCCCAATACTGGTTGTAAGAATATTCGTCAGCCAGCTTTTGATGAATGGCATTGTTATAATATTTAAAGTAACGGCCTTCAAGCTGCTCTCCATTTTCCAGCAGCACTTTTTTAGGCACATTGGCTTCTTTAGTAACTGCAAAAACGATATACCTTGCTTTATCGGTAAAGGTATTATCGAAGCCTCTGAACCTGACAAACTCGAGGGCTACCTCTCCCGGCTTGAGCTTTTGCTGCACGTCTTTAAACTCCACGGAGTTTGCTGCATACTCCCCTGAGAATACTTCTGACTTCTGAGAAAGCAGCTTTTCATTGTTGTTCACCACTTTTTCAAGTGAATCCCTGTTAATGTTTTGTTCTTGTAATTCCTCGCGTGAGTAAGAATACAATCTGGCCAGGGTTTCCTTCTGATCCAGCCAATTCAGGTATAGTTTCTTCAATTCCTCATCACTACCGCTAAGGATTTTCTGCTTTATTTTATTCGTGGACTTGAGCAACAAGCCTTTTGTAGCCACATTATAATTGTACGCACGCAGAAGCAAGGCTCCGTTGTCATCAGGCACTTCGGCTACAAAAGAATAGAACCTTTCAAACCTGGGGCGGAGCTTGTCCCAATACTTTGTTTTCTCAGCTTCACTCATGGGCGGGAAGTACTGGTTGATAAAAGAAAGTGATTGATCCAATGAAGCAGTATACAGCTTCTCAGCCTCAACCCGGTCACCCATTTTCCAATAGAGGATGGCAAGGTTCTCTTTCGATTGTACATATTGCGGGTGCTTATCGCCAAGTATTTTCTCACGGATGGACAAGGTTTCGGTCAGCAATGGCTTTGAAGCCTCGTAGTCTCCTTTAAACCGGTAAAAATTTCCCAAATCACTGATGGCGCTGGCATAAAGCCGGTGTTCCTTGCCAAACTTCCTTTCATAGATTTCAATGGCTTCCTTCAGCAAAGGTTCAACCTCATCGTATTTACCCATCTGCATATAAAGTGCGGCCAGATTATTAAGCATATGTGCGTAATCGGGGTGCCTCTTTCCAAACCTTCGTTCTTTCAACTTGATCAGTGCTTTAAATGAACTCTCCGCTTGTTCATATTTGCCCATTTCCTGGTAAAGCAGGGCTTGGTTGGTCAGGAATTTTTGGTGGTTACCGGACTTTTCATTCTGCAAATTGGCCGATATGTCTATCGCTTCACGAAGTATGACATCTGCCTGCTCATATCGTCCCATAGCCTGATAGAGCATGGCTTCATTATTCAAAGCTATGGCATAGGGCATACTCTCCCTGTTATGGGCTGATTTCAGTTCTTCCGATGCCTCTTTTATCAGTTTCTCCGATTCATTGTATTTCCCAGTCTCTTTATAGAGAACAGCCAGATTGTTCAATGAAGCTCCATGACTGCTTTTATTGTCCTTTCTTAATTCCAGCGCATTTAAAATATATTCCTCGGCCGTAGTATACCTGCCCATTGTGCTATAAAGCAGGCCTAGTGTGGAAAGTACTTTAGGATAATTGATGTCCTCTTTCAGTTCATTCGCTTCGTATTTTATTTTGGAAGCAAGCAACACCTTCTCTGCCATGGCATAATAGCCACTGGCATATAACCCTTCACCTTTATCCAACAGGTCACGTGCCTTTTCCCGCTCCTCCTTTTCTGCCTCTTCTTTACCCAGATTGGTATAGGCTTTTAAAAAGATCTCCCCTTTTTCTTTAACATCGTAAAGGTCAGCGTTATCATTTAGTGAAATGGCGTAGCTAAAGCTGGTAGAATCAAAATTATTGCGGGCCTCCTCCAGTTTTTGAGAAGCTGCATCTTTTAGCATGGTCAAACCATCCCCCGTCACAAAGTTTTTGGCTTTGTCTTTTAACAATTTACCTATTTGCCCATAACCTACGGAAGCATATCCTACAAAAGAGATGCATAAAACCACTATATAGACGTATCTCATTTTTTATGAAAAATTGTATTAAAAGATAGAAAAAGATATTCATTAATTATAATTAAAAAGCTTTTTGTAATTTGGCGCCCCCTATGAAAGCACTAAAGCAAATAGCATCAAAGATATACGTTGGTTGGGTATTGTTGGTTTTCACTTCCTTTATGCTCATACTCCTGCCCATCATCATCTTCCCTATCCTGTTAGGTGAAAAGTACGGCAGCATAACCTACTTTGGACTGAGGGCGTGGTCATGGATTTTCAGTAAACTCAACTTCATTAAATATGAAGTGGTCAATGCCAACAATGTCAACCGAAATAAGTCATACATATATACCTCCAATCACACTTCTTTTTTAGACGTACCCGGCCTCTGCCTTGGTGTGCCTACGCAGTTCCGCCCCCTGGCAAAAAGGGAACTGCTTAAAATCCCGGTTTTTGGTTGGATCGTCCGTGTTGCTGCCGTTATAGTGGACAGATCCAGCACGGAAAGCAGAAAAAAGAGTGTAAAGAAACTAAAACAGGTTTTGGGAGAAGGTATATCTATTCTAATATTCCCGGAAGGAACACAAAACAGGACAGATCAGCCTTTGCAGCCTTTCTATGACGGTGCTTTTAGAATAGCTGTTGAAGCCGGCGCCCCTATTATGCCGATTGTCATCACCAATGCAGGCAGACTTATGCCTCCCAATTCTTTGAATATTAAACCCGGAAAAATAAAAGTGATCTTTGGTGAAGAGGTGGATACCAGTGGGTATTCATTATCAGATCTGCCGTTTTTAAAGGAAAAGGTTTTCAATGAAATGAAAGCCATTGTAGAAAGGGAAGCCAAAAACAGATAACATTGCTAACAGACTTACTACACCATGGGGACTTCGATCAGGAGTAATTCAGCGTCACCAGTTGCCCGCATAGTCACTTCGTTAGTTTCCCATACACCAATGCCATCTCTTCTTCCTAGTGGTTCACCTGCCACTTCTGCCTCACCTTCTATGACAAAAACATATACACCATGGTGATCACCATGTAATTTGTAGTTTGTTTCAAAGCCGGCTTTTAAATTGCCCAGTGAGAAATAGGCTTCCTGGTTAATTTGTAGGGTGTCACCTTTTTCCGGGCTTACAATGGTTTGTATTCGGTTAATACGATCGGCAGGGTCAAAAAGCTTCTGCTGATACCGCGGCTTTACATCCTTCACTTTAGGCAATACCCAGATCTGCAGAAAATTTACAACTTCTTCTTTACTATGGTTGTACTCCGAATGAAGTATACCATTACCCGCTGACATAAGCTGCACCTCATTGGCACGGATCACCTGAGTTGTGTTTCCCATGCTATCCCGGTGCTCAAGGCTTCCGGAAAGTGGTATGGAAACAATCTCCATGTTATTATGGGGGTGCATACCAAAGCCAGCTCCAGCAGACACAATGTCGTCGTTTAAAACACGGAGCATGCCGAACTGCATTCGGGCGGGGTCAGTATAACTCCCAAAACTGAAAGTGTGGTGGGTATTCAGCCAACCGTGGTTGGCTTTTCCCCTTGTTTCGGCTTTGTGTATTATTGTTTCCATGTTACTAATATTTGTTATATGAGTAACGGAAACAAAAATTCCGTTACTCCATCTCTATTACCATATCATCCTGCTCTACCATTTCACCGGCAGGAATATAGATTTTCTTTATTTTACCATCAAATGGTGCGCTGATTGATGTTTCCATCTTCATGGCTTCAATCACAAAAAGTGGTGAATTTTCCTTTACCTCTTCACCTTCCTTTACTTTTACCTCTGCAATTTTACCCATCAACGGCGCTCCAATCTGCTTTTCGCCGGAAGCTTTTGCATAAGCTACTTTATCGGACTTGAAGCTTCTGTCTTTAACTTCCAGAACCCGGGTTTGGCCATTCATTTCAAAGTAAACCTTGCAAATACCATTCTCATCCGGAGCAGATTTGTAAAGTTTTTTAATGATGATAGCTTTTCCTTTACCAATTTCCACAAAAATCTCCTCATCGTTCTTGAGACCGTAGAAAAATGATAATGTAGGCAATCTCCATACCTCTCCGTAATTCTGCCAATGATCATACAGCCCTTTGAACACTTTGGGGTATAATTTATACGACAGAAAATCCAGCTCATCACAATAAGGGTCAAATTCTTTTTGAAACTCTTTAAACTCCTTATCGAAATCTACCGGCTCCAGGTGAGCGTTGGGCCTGTCTGTAAAGGGCTTTTCCCCTTTCAGGATGATCTCCGACAGTTCTTTAGGGAACCCGCCCGGAGGTTGTCCCAGCTCGCCTTTAAATAAACTTACTACCGATTCCGGAAACGACAGGGTATGTCCCTTAGTCAGGATATCCTCTGGAGTAAGGTTATTGGACGTCATAAACATGGCCATATCCCCTACTACTTTTGAAGAGGGCGTCACTTTTACAAGATCGCCAAAAAGATCGTTTACAGCAGCATAATTCTCCTTTATTTTCGAAAACTTATCTTCCAGCCCGAGACCTCTTGCCTGTGGCCTTAAGTTGGAGTACTGCCCGCCTGGGATCTCATGCTCATAAACCTCAGCAGTACCTGCTTTAAGCTCCGACTCAAACGGGTAGTAAAATTCCCGTACATCTTCCCAGTAATTTGCATACTTATTGAGCGATTTCAAGTCAAAATCAGGTTCACGCTCATGCCCTTCAAGTCCGGCGACAATGGAATTGAAATTAGGCTGTGAGGTAAGCCCTGACATAGAGCTGATGGCCACGTCTATCACATCCACACCTGCATTGATGGCTTCAAAATAGGTAGCACACTGTATGCTTGAAGTATCGTGGGTGTGTAAATGTATAGGCAGATCAGTGGCTTTCTTAAGCTCGCTGATCAGTAATTTGGCACTTCTTGGCTTCAATAGACCTGCCATATCTTTAATGGCCAATATATGGGCGCCCTCATCTTCCAGTTGCCTGGCAAGGTCAAGGTAATACTGCAGGTTATATTTAGTATTTTCGTTATAAAGATCCCCGGTGTAGCAGATACAGGCTTCCGCAAGTGAATTAGTGCGTTCGCGTACCGTCCTGATGCTCACCTTCATAGCTTCTACCCAGTTCAGTGAATCAAATATCCTGAATATGTCTATACCTGTTTCGGCAGACTTCTCAATAAACTTTTCAATCAGGTTATCAGGATACGCCTTATACCCCACACCGTTTGAGCCTCTCAGCAGCATTTGAAGCAGGATGTTGGGCATAGCCTTTCTCAAAAGTTTCAGTCTGTCCCATGGGTTTTCATGCAGGAACCTCATACACACATCAAAGGTGGCCCCTCCCCATACTTCCATAGAAAAAATATCGGGGTGGTTTTTGGCAAAGCCCTCAGCCACGCGCATCATGTCCAGCGTCCGTACCCTTGTAGCCAGCAAAGACTGGTGTGCATCACGGAAGGTAGTATCTGTAAAGTGGATTTTCTTTTCATTACGAAGCCATTCGGCAAATCCTTCTCTTCCAAGGGCAGTAAGCTTATCTTTAGTACCCTCAGGGTAGCCGCCAAGGCGGTCAAATGATGGTATTTTAGGTTCTCTGAATGTCTTCGTAGGATCAACACTCTTCACATCAGGGTTGCCATTCACGGCCAGGTTGCCGAGATAGTTGAGTAGTTTAGTACCCCTGTTGAGCCTTCTCGGCACATCAAAAAGCTCAGGATGATCGGCTATAAAGTTTACGGTAGCCTCACCGGAATAGAAGGTTGGATTCGAAATTACATTCTGGAGGAACCCGATATTGGTTTTAACACCTCTAACCCTAAATTCGCTTAAAGCCCGCTCCAAACGCTCTGAAGCTCCCTTGAGGGTACGCCCCCAGGATGAGACCTTCACCAGCAGCGAATCGAAAAACGGTGAAATGGTAACACCGGCGTAGCAGTTACCGGCATCGAGCCTGATGCCAAAACCATTGGCACTGCGATAAGCGATAATGGTACCGTAATCCGGTTTAAAATTATTGGTCGGATCTTCTGTAGTCACCCTGCACTGAATCGCGAAGCCATTGCATTTTACATCTTCCTGGCTCTTAATAAAGATGCGTGGGTCTGCCAGATCGTAACCTTTGGCTATAAGTATTTGTGAACGGACAATGTCCACACCTGTGATTTCCTCTGTAATGGTATGCTCTACCTGTATCCTTGGGTTTACTTCTATAAAGTATATATTTTCCTGAGCATCGACGAGGAACTCAACCGTTCCCACGTTGTTATAGTTTACCTCGTGTGCTATGGAAAGCGCATAACCGTACAGCTTATCTCTTGTTTCCTGGCTCAGGGTCACACTAGGTGCTACCTCCACTACCTTTTGAAACCTTCTTTGTACTGAACAATCCCTTTCATACAGATGCACTATGTTGCCATAGTTATCACCCATGATCTGCACCTCTATGTGTTTGGGGTTATCGATATACTTCTCAAGGAAGATAGTATCATCGCCAAAAGCCTTTTCAGCTTCTTTTTTGGCTTCTTCAAAGGCCGTACTAAGCTGGTCAGCGCTTCTTACTACACGCATACCTCTGCCACCTCCACCGGCCGCGGCCTTTACCATAACGGGATAACCTATCCGTTCGGCTTCGCTCAGTGCAAGTTCGGTAGTAGTAAGTTGGGCTTTACTATCTTCGATAATGGGGACATTGGCTTTGATAGCGATCTTCTTCGCTTCAACCTTATCGCCGAGCTGACTCATTACTTCAGGCTCCGGCCCTATAAATATTATCCCTTCTTCCCTACACCTCTTAGCAAATCGTACATTTTCCGAAAGGAACCCATAGCCCGGATGTATAGCGTCTACGTCATTGCGCTTGGCAACGGCGATAAGTTCTTCAATGTCCAAATAAGGTTTCAGCGGATCATTGTCGGCTCCTATCTGATAAGCCTCATCGGCTTTATACCTGTGCAGGGAATACCTGTCTTCATAGGTATAAACAGTAACCGTTCTGATCTTTAGCTCTGTCGCTGCTCTTAAAATTCTGATAGCAATCTCTCCGCGATTGGCTACCATTAACTTTTTAATCTCCTTTAGTTGGATGTTCATTGAAATACTTTAAAAATTAAATACTCAGGGGAAAATTAAAACATTACAGTGTCTTAACAAAGAGAATCAATTCTGGTTAAAGTTTTTTTATCAGTCTTATAATTGCCCGAACGAATACTGTAATACGCAGAAAATTTGCTTTTTAAATCAATATCTTCTTGTAAATTTTGCAGAAACACCTCCACAAAATCTAGTCAGAGCTATAAAAATCTATCGATTGAGGTTATTATATTTACAAAAAATAAACCTAAAGCACTATCAGTTAGGCACCTATAAAAGATTGCTATTTCCGAACTGGTTTTATTGAGGTTTACCCCACTGAGAGGCTATGAAAAAAAATTAAACCTATGAAATATTTTTTGTTTACCCTGCTGGCAGCATTGATCATCATGCAGTTTTTCAGAATAGATAAGTCTGTACCCGAATATAATAAAACTAATGACTTCATAGCCTTGGAATCACCTCCGGAGGCTGTATCACATATTTTGGTAAAAGCCTGCTATGACTGCCACTCTAATGAAACCATCTACCCCTGGTACTCAGAAGTAGCCCCGCTCTCCTGGTGGCTGGCCAGCCATATAGATGAAGGCCGGGAGCACCTCAACTACTCGACATGGGGCGAGCAGTCTTTGAAGCGTAAGAAACATAAACTGGAGGAAATGATAGAAGAGGTTGAGGAAGGCGAAATGCCACTGACGAGTTATACGCTGGCACATTGGGAAGCCAGTTTAACGGCTGATGAAAAAGCAGCTCTGATAAACTGGCTCACAAAGGTTAATTCCGGTTTATAACCCGGCCACTACCTGACACTATTACATCAATGGTGTCAGGAAAACCCCGATAATAAATATTACCACTACCTGTAATGGTGCCAGTGAGGCTATCAGCTACATGAATGAAGGTGTTACCTGAGCCGGAAATGGTTGCACTACAGGTATTTGTGCTTAAAGCGAAGGCATTGATATTACCAGACCCTGAGATGACCGATCTGAGGTGACCGGCATAGCCGGAGAGCTCAAAACTGCCCGACCCGGTCAAGGTAACGTCCAGATTATCGCAGTCAACGGGCAGCTCAACTTCTCCTGAGCCGGACAATGTCAATTTCATATGATTAGCGCCCCAAATGTCAGCACTGTGAATGTGGCCGGAGCCGAAGTTAGAAACGGAACGAAGATTGGGAGTGGTTATGGTAATAGTGGTATTGTGATCCCTGAGGCATTTTCGGGTCTCCAGATAAAGCTGCTCACCACTTACATGGGTTGAAATATCATCAATTATATTGTGGTTGGACTGCACGGTCACTTCAAAAAAACTGCCCTTTCTGACATAAATATCAGCATCCATAGAATTGCTTATCCCGGTGAAGGCAGGCAGGCTTCGGGTATTCGTGGTAGTGCTTCCTCGGCCTCTCTCGCAAAAATCGTCATCATCAATATCGATATAACATCCGGACAGTCCGAGCGTTATTAGCAGAGATAATGTAGTGGTTGTTAACTTTAGCCGTAAATTCATGTTTTTGGTTTTTATTTGTCAGACTATAAACACTGTTATTAATTAATCAGGTACATTTTCAGCGTTAAAGACAGCGCCTGTTAAATAAGGTTGCCAAAGTTTGTTGATAAACTTTTAAATACTTTAATTTTACATAGTTAGTTGAAAGTATAGTGTCGTGAAAGAGGAAAACACAACCCCATCAAAAATTGAGATACCCACAGATTTTCACTCCTTTTCCAAACAAGGGCTTTTCGAAAGGTGTATAGAGTGCGATAAGTTTCTCTTGGATCAGGGTACGGAGTATTTTATAGAAAAGGCCATAAAGAAATATCCGGGCTACAAGGCTTTTGATGTAATCTTCGAATATGCCATTTGTGCTACCTGCGCAGAGAAAATGCGCAAGCGTATTTCAAAGGAATCCATGAAAAGCATTGAGAAGTATTTTGCCGAAAATGTTGATGTTAACCAGCGCATGAATGTAATGCAGGCTAATCCGGACAATCCGCAAGCATGGATGAAGGAATGTATGGTAAAGGGCTCTGACAAAACCGAGCTTAACGAATTCCAAATCTACGCCCACTGTAATGGCAAACACCTGGAAATGACTCAGATGCCCTATCTCATCAGTGGACAGGCGCTTGATGAAATTGCTAATCTCTTGTCAGAGAAGACTTTAGACGAACTCGACGGCTTTGTCAACAGGCATTTTGGTCCTCCTCCCGAGCTTATGGAACCTATACCGAAAAAGAGACTGGTTTTAATTTGATGGGTATGGATTCATTTATTCATCCAGAAGGCTGTCATTATTGCTTTCAAGGCGTTCCTTTATTTCTCTGATCACGGCATCCAGCTCTTCGGTAGATTTCATCAGATGGTCTACAATTTCCCGTTCGCCTTCCTTGAGGTTTGATCTCTCCAGCAGATTAACCAGCCCCATCACGCTGGCAACGGGAGCCCTGAGCTCATGGGCATTGCTATGAGCATAGGCTGCCAAAAGTTTATTCTGGTCTTTTAGTATTTGTGTTCGGGCCCTGATCTTGTTTTCCAGATCCTGATTGAGCCTTTCCAGATTTTGGTTAAGTTTTCTTACCTCTTCTGACTGCGTTTGGATTTCCTCCGACTGTGCTTGTATCTGCTCATTCTTTGACTCAAGAAGCCGGTTTACATCCTGTTGTATCTTCCTCTGTTTGTAAAAAGCCCCGGCAACCGCTATAGCCAGTATGAACATCATTACTACCGCTATGATCACCGTATTTCTCTGCTTTAGCATTATTTCAGCCGCCTCATTTTCTTTTTTCAACAGCTCTGTTTCAAATTCAGTCTGCATTCTGGCTATCTGGTTAGATTTCTCCTCAGTAAACAACTCACTCCTGATCCGGGTATGTTGGATATGGCTCCGGTATGCACTGTCAAACAGGTTATTGGCAGCAAAAAGCCTGGCCTTGCTTTCAAGGGTATTCATCTCTATGTCACGCGCACCAATTGATGCTGCCTCAGCGAGGGCCATGTTATGGAAATACAATGAGCTATCGTATTGGTTGAGTGCATTATATATTTTCCCCAGAAGCAGGTAGGTGTAGCTGGCCCCACGATGGTCACGATTGTTTACCCTCAGCTTAAGAGCTTTATTTGCATTTTCACGGGAGGCTTGGTAATTATTACGTGTAAGCTCAGCTTCTGCTATACCATGATAAGCGTAGGCTGCATACTGTACATTTCTTTCTACTTGGTTACTCTCCAAAGCCTTCTCAAAGTAATACAGTGCTGAATCAGAGTTATTTAACATCAGGTAAGCCTCCCCCAGATTCACATAGCCCAGTGTAGGATGTCCATGTTTTTCGAGTAGTTTTATGGCCTTAAGCAGATAAGTCAGGGATTTATCTACTTCGCCAAGCTTCTTATATATCTCGCCTATGTTATTGGTTACCTGAGCGACAAGCAACTCTTTGTCCAGAGCCTGGTAAATTTGAAGTGACTGAAGATAATACTCCAGCGACTGGTTATAATTTCCCAATGCCCATTCAAGGCCCCCGTACACATTAAGTGACTGAGCCTGTCCTTTATCATAGTTAAGTCTTTGGGCCGCTTCGTAAGCAATATTTACATCATCCCGCGAAGCCGGGGGGTTGACATGGAGGTAAGCAAAGGCCAGCTCATTCAAAACATCAACCTCTGCTGTATCCTCAGCAACGCTTTTTAAGATTTTGGAAAGACTATCTATTTTGTCTCCCTGAGAATGAACAAAGGGGCAAAAGAATAACAAAAAGCTTACTAACAAGCAATGTTTTATAGTCCTGGCCATGGTTAGAATTAAAATACAAAATTATTAAAACAACGCAGTTATTTATTAGTATGTAATTTTTTGAGTATTTCCTTACCCAATTTATTCATACTAATCCTCAATAGGTAAACCCCTGAATTTCAACAAATAACAACGGTCAGTATATAAAGTTTTGAAAATCAGATAATTACACTCAAAAGAGCTGGATTGGCGCAATATTTTCCATATCCTGTACATAACCAACCAAAATTTCAATTATGCTTAAGTGGACAGTAATATTTTTGATAATAGCCCTGATAGCCGCTCTATTTGGATTCGGAGGTATAGCAGCAGGGGCAGCAGGAATAGCTAAAATTCTGTTTTTCATATTCCTGGTATTGTTTGTTATTTCATTATTGGCTGGTGCTGTCAGGCGCTGACCCAGCCATTGATCAAGAAAGAATAGTTAAAAGGCTGTATTCCGGTTCTCAGTGCGAAAATGAATTTTTTCCTTTTCCGCACTGAAAACTGAGAGCAGCCTTTTTATATTTTTGGTTCTGTCCTAAATGTTAAAAAGTATTTGCGCCTTTCAACACTTGCACACTTAAAAGAGGTGACCGTAGGTCGGAAGGAGTTTGTGTCACTGCCAATGGGCACGCCACAGAGGGCTTTACGCTTGAATTGTGGCAATCACTTCAGCAGGTACTGAGGAACGGTAAGCTTTACCAAACTTTCAGAAGTTTAGTAAAGCTGCGATTTAGCTCGTATGACTTGTTATTACCCAACGTCCCAAGGCCAGTGGGCATATAAGACATCCTATTATCAAAACCTTTTTTCTGTTCTTCTCAGGATCACTGAAATGATAATAGCCAGGAAAAAGCCTATGAAGCAGCTTTTTATGATGTAGTCGACTGCCAGAAGTGCCGGGCTGGTTTCTTTTAAAAGCATCATCTGGCGGCTGTACTCTTCCTCTGAGATGGTAATATTGCCTTCTGTCAGCAACCTGCTTTTTTCCAGTTCCATACCTTTAATTGTACCTGTGATATACCCTTCCAGGAACTCGGGGACGAGATTGGAAAAAGCTATAATAAACAGGCCGACTACGATACCTATCATCATATACATGATAAAGCTGATCACCATGCCCTGCCAGAAATTCAATATTCCTCCATTATGGTATTCCCTGAACTCTTTCAAACCAAAGAATATAAAGAGACCGAACAGGATGATCCTGAAATCAAACATGGGTGGTATCAGCAATGGATGTCTGTTGGAGTAAAACAGAACTACAATAAGGATGATACCAAAGAGAGAGCCTATCAAACCATATTTCAGGGGAATTTTAAAGATGGGCTTTATACTGTTAAATTGTATCATCTATATATTGCTTTCCCTGGTTAAACACTGCTACTGCTTTTCCTTTAATGGCTTTGCCCCAGAAAGGTGAGTTCTTTGATCTTGACTTGTTGCTTTTACTGTTCAAAACCCATTCACGGGCAGGATCAAACAGTGTAAGGTTGGCGGGTTCACCTTCTTTCACTGTCGGCACAGGCAAGCGCAGCAACTTTCTGGGATTGTGGCTTACGGCTTTGATCAACAATTCCATATCTACAGAATCAGACAAAACGGACAGGTTATGGGCTACGGTTTGCAGACTGATGATACCAAAATCGGCCAGGTCAAACTCCAGCTTTTTGCTTTCTTCATCCTGAGGTATATGGCTGGATACAATAACTTCAATGGTGCCTTCCTGCAAGCCTTTGATCATGGCTTTGTTGTCTTTCTTCTCTCTAAAGGGAGGGTTTACCTTAAAGTTGGTATCAAAACCACTCAGGGTACTGTCGTCAAAAGCGGTTTGAAAGGCTGCAATATCGCATGACACTTCCAGTCCTCGTTTTTTGGCTGCTTTGATCATAGCCACCGATCTCTCAGAAGAGATATTGGTAAAGTGCAGCCTTCCTCCTGCATACTGTAGCAGCTCCAGGTCTCTCTGCACGATCAGCTCCTCGGATAGTTTAGGCATACCTTTCATGCCCAGCATGGTGCTGTTCACACCCTCGTTCATAGTACCAAACAGGTTAAGCCGGGTATCTTCGGGCAGGTTGATGAGCAGGCCATCAAATTTCTGAAGGTATTGCAATGATTTCAGCAGGATATCAGTATGCCAAATGGGATGAATGCCGTCAGAAAAAGCTACTGCTCCGGCATGGTGCAGGTCTATCATCTCTGTAAGTTCCTCTCCTTTGGCATCTATGGAGACAGCCCCGATTGGGAATATTTCGGTTATTGAACCTGCGTTGCGGGATTTCAGGTAGCTAACCTCGTTTTTAGTCTGTGTTACAGGCTTATTGTTGGGAAGCAGCGCCACGCCTGTAAAGCCTCCTGCGGTGGCAGTTTCAAGGCCTGAGGTAATATCTTCTTTATGCTCATAACCGGGATCTCCAAATGAAGCCCGCATATCAAACCAACCCGGCGAAAGTATCATTCCTTTAGCATCTATTACTTTGTCTGCATCCGGGGTTTCCTTTCCGATCTTTGCGATGTTTCCCTTATCAATAAGCACATTTACGGTCTTGTTATGATGGGGGGACGACTCGTCAATTACTTGGGCTGATTTTAGTAGTATCTTCTTCATTTGTATTATAGACACATGAAATTATGGTAAAAACCTAATTAATAAAACTTCCATTAACAGAAATATGAGCGCAATGATAATGGCATATTTCCATAAGGGTTGTCCGATATATTTTCTTTCAACAGAGCTCTTGAAGCTTTCTTTGTCCTGCACTTCAAAAACGTCTACTTTACCTTTAAATATCTTTTTAAGATCATCGGTGGTATACTGTCTCAGGTCTGACTCGGCAGGAGATGCATTGAAGGCTAGCGTGGTCAGTTTTTTGCCTTCAAACACCAGGTCATAAAAGCCTACTCCCAGGGTAAATCTTGGCACTTCCATAGACACATTGTTACCAGAGATGCGCTGCGAGGGAATAATCTCCTCTTCTCCCCTTCTCAACTTGAATACATTGTCGGTTATAAGTGTATCTGTTTTGAAGCTAATGTGGGGGTCATCAATGAAATAATATAGTTTGGATTCCTTCGAAGCACTTTGAGCGGCTATGCGGTACATGATGGGTACAAAAATAGCATGGGCCTGCAAGCTTGTATATTGAATGTTGAGCGGAGAACCAAACACATAAAGGTTTCCGTTGCCTCTCATTTGTGACATGAATGGCATTCCATTACTGTACTTCAACAAAGCGGTCCGGTCCCTGCCCCACTGTATCACGCCTGAAGCTTCGGGCATAGCAAAGCTTTTGTTGGTTTCCTCAAAGACATTCTCAAAAAAAGGATCATTAAAATCGGGAGTTGCCAGAGCAGTTTTGCCGGCTGAGTCCATCGGGCTGAGGTTTCCGAGCCCTGATAATTGCCTGTAGCTGGCAATATCGGGGGACGCTGCGGGAATAAAAACCACATCTCCATACCCGGCCAGGTACTCATTCAGCGCTATGGACAGCGAAGGATCAATATTCTCCAGTCCGTTAACCACCACTAAATCCGCCTCCGGAATCAGGCTGTAGTCGAGGTTTGAAAAATTGATACTTTTTAAATTGAATAATTCTTCATTGCCAAACACGTTCTGAACATGGGTGACCTCTGAACTGCTTTTGATCTCCAATACATCTATTTTCCGGCTTCCGTTGATGGTGAAGTAAAAATCGTTGTCGAAGGTAACGGGAAATTCTTCAAAGCTGATGCGGCACTGGTTGTTGCCTTCGATGTTAAATGCCAGGTCAAATGTGGCTGTCACCACATCGTTAGGATTGATGTTGACACTGGCGGTGGCTGACTGCACTTCGTCTACATAAACCTTGACAATGAGGTCATTGACCTCCTCTACGCCTATATTTTTGAGTACCACATTCAGCTTTAACTTTTCATCCCCTATAAGAAAGGGATTGTCCAGGTAGAGAGAGTCTACGAAAACGTTGTTCACGGAAGTGAAATTCATAGGCACGAGGTTCACACTATAGGTGCTGTCGAAGTGTATCTCTTCCGCATCGCCTGCTGTTGATGACTGAAAATCGCTAATCCAGTAAACATCGTAGCTGCCACCTTCCTGCAAGTCAAGCCGCTCTTTGATCTCTTCCAGCGACCGGGTAATTCCTGTCATGCGCAATTCGGTGGTAAGCTCTGAAACATCCTTTTTGTTTTGGTAGATGCCTGAGTAGGTATTGAAGTCGTTGGTCAGTATTTTGTATTCGGCGGATGTAGGGTAGAGTTCGGTTAGAGTATTGACATATTGTAATGCTTCATCAAAAGCGGACACGCCTTCATCCACTTCATTGTTCATACTCAATGAATTATCCAGGTAGATAAGGGTCTTACCCTGTGCCGATGCTTCTTCTTCGGATGGAAAGAAAGGCTGAGCAAAAGCTATAACGAGAAAGAAGAGCATCAAAAGCCTTGAGGCCAGAATGAGGTAATGCTTGAGTTTTCTCTTGGAGCTGCTGGCTTCTTTTACTTTTTGCAGAAAGCGGGTGTTGGAGAAATATACCTTTTTGGTCTTTCTAAAATTAAATAAATGAATGATGATCGGAATGGAGAGGGCAAAAAGGGCGTATAAGAATTGTGGGTATAGAAAATTCATTGGCTGCAAAAGTAGAAAAAATCAATCAATCATACGCAGATTAATTGAAGTGACTTTAACTGTTTAAAAGATTATGGAAATAAAAAAGTCATGCGAAATTCACACAACAGTCAACAAATACAGGTCAACGCTGGTTCTATGGCCGACATCGCTTTCCTGCTACTCATTTTTTTCATGATCACCACCACCATTGTAAACGACAAAGGCATCAGTTTGTTGTTGCCTCCCGACCGGCAGGAAACTGAAATGGTGCCGATTAATGAACGTAATTTATTCAAGATCCAGATCAACTCTCAGGATAAGCTGCTGGTTGAAGGTGAGCCTCGTGATAATACTTCAGGGTTGAGAGAGGAGATCAAAACTTTCATTTTAAATAATGGCAAATTGATTGATCTGAGTGAAAGTTCTTCTAAAGCTGTGGTTTCTATCAAGACCAACCGGGGCACTACGCAGGAGATGTTTATCAAAACTCTGGATGAGGTTAAGGCTGCTTATTACGAAATCTATGCCCAACGGGCCGGAATTACGCCTGCGGAGTATCGTAACCTGTCGTCTAATGTACCTGCCGAAAAGCGGTTGTACGATAAGGGTCGGAAGGGTGTGCCTATGAATATTTCTATTGCTGAGCCATCAAATTGATGTTAGGGTGGTTAGTGGCCTGTCAGGGGACGAGGCCACGGGTTGAAGCCATCGAGTTGATGTCGCCGGTAAGGGGATGAGTGTGTACTTGTGGTCTGTCTGGGGACGAGACCACGGGAGGGGTAGACAAGACCACAGGGCGGTAAGCCGGGGTTGTGTTCATTCGGGATATTAGGCTATAGAATAGGACAAGGAATTGGTAATGTCCACATATCAATTGGCTCAAAGGCCTGCCGATTTTGTCCCTACAGGACAACCTGGCTGAAATGACTATTCTACAAATATGTTTATCCCTACGGGATTATTGTTATGGCGTCTTAAGTACAGTTACGGGATAGTTGGTGGCTATCAGGGGACGAGACCATGGGATGGTGGGAAAAGGGACGAGACCACGGATTGGAATAGGAACGAAACCACGGATTGGGAATATCCACATTCTCCCTGCTGACGAAACCAAAGGGGAGAATGCAGATAGGTGTTAGTGGCCTGTTGGGAGACGAGGCCACGGGGAGCGAAAATGTAGTGTTTTAATTACTTTTTGCCACCAAACATCAGGATTTCGTTAATATTGATTTCGGTGAAGTATTTCTTTTCACCATCTATGGTTTCATATGAGCGATGGATCAGTTTGCCTTGTACGGCTACCTCCCGCCCTTTCTCCAGGTACTCTTCAGCTATTTTTGCAGTTTTCCCCCAGGCTACAATGTTGTGCCATTGTGTGTCTTCAACTTTTTCTCCTTTTGAGTTGCGGTAGCTGTCGGTAGTGGCGAGCGTAAAAGTGGCCACGGTCTTTCCACTTGTAAGGTTTTTAACTTCGGGATCTTTACCTAATCTACCAATCAATTGTACGCTGTTTCTTAAATTTTTCATGTCATGTAATAATTAATATTTATAAATTTTATTCTGATGAGTTG
>NZ_SMLW01000335.1:0-1195 GCF_009711405.1 Fulvivirga kasyanovii
TTAGTATATAAGATATATTAAATTGCCTGAAAGTTATAATGAGTGTATATTGCCGCGAAATTCAGAATATTAAGTTGGTTAAAGCACTGTAGAACATATTAAACTATGAAACAATTATTGTTTTTAATGACCCTGATAGCGATTGCTTTTCAAAGCTGTAATGTGGGGGGCTCAGGGACATGGAAAGATGAAAATATAGATCTGGAACTAAAAACTGAAATAGCTGCTCTCGATAAACAAGTGCTAAATGCAGTGTTTAATAATAGCCCAGAATCTCTAAAGAAAGTTATGTCGGACGAATTAAGGAAAAAAACGGATGACAATATAAGGCAAATGATAGAAAAAGTTAGTGGAGCAGTTCAGGGTGCCAACTATGAAATCCTTAATCAATATTATGTCGAGAATAGCACAACTGGAGTGGGAAATACTGTGATGTCAGGAATTAGTGGAACAGATGATTATATAATCAGTTACAAGGCTGTTAATAAAGAAATGTTTGTTTCTCTTATTCTGCTTAAAAATGAACTTGATGAACTTTTGATTACTAATGTATATGGTAAATATCCGGAAGGTTGGAAATTAAATATCCTTCAATTTGGACAATACAGGCTCAATGGTAATAATGCCCCGCAGTTTTATGAAATGGCAAAGGCAGATTATGAAAAAGGGTATTTGATTGATGCTGCCAATCATATGTTTTTAAGCTCGCAGTTAGCAAACCCCGCCAATAAATTTTGGAAGTACCAAAAGGAAGGGGAGATGAGGCACTTCTATGAAACTTTAATGTCTGAAGTTAAGGGTAAGTACACTTTTCCATTGGCTATGGATAATATTGAATCTCAGCCGCAGATATTGAGCGTATACCTCCAACGTACTCAGGAGGGATACTTTCCCATGGTGGAATATCTGACACAAATTGATATTCAGGATACAGTAAAAACTAAAGAAGAGAACGATAAAATCCATCAGTCAATAGGGCAGGTTTTCAACGGGCTGGATAAGGATAAAGCATACCTTTTTTATAAAGCGTTTAGTGAAATACCTAATGGACAAACACCGGTTTCGACATATGGCTTTGTAAAGGAGTTAAAATAATCTATATATCGGAGGCACAATCTTAATTATGGTAGGAAAGTAGCATGGGTACTAGTAAAAATCCTCAGTCGGTGTTATAGAACAGTAAAGCTTTACCAAA
>NZ_SMLW01000335.1:1373-6111 GCF_009711405.1 Fulvivirga kasyanovii
TGCAATTTAGCTCAGTAAGCTGCCATTCAGAAATTACCAGCCAAAAAGTGCGTATTTGAGGAGAGGGGATTCTTTTAGGAAAATACCTTCATTCCAAAATACCCATCAACCCATACCCCTTATCGATCAACTGAAATCTGGCATTGATTAATCCATCATCTCCTGAATGTATCAGGACGGTTATAATTGTGATAAATATTACCAACTAAAAATCACAATTATGAAAAAATCAAAATTAAAACTCGACGATTTAAAAGTTAACAGCTTCGTAACTGAAGTTCCTAAGGAAGCGCAAAACACTGCTCAGGGTGGAGGGAGAGCCGTTATCGTTAATTCGGTACTTTGCCCATTTCAGAGCGTACTTTTTGTATGCAACATTCAGGACCCTTTGTATACCTGGGATGCAGAATGTCCGGCAACTGCGGGAAATACAGCATGCTAAAGGTCGGTTTCTTATATTAGTTTGCAGAGTCTCATATGCAGACTGTGCAAACTAAATTTCTCATCTCACGTCAACTCCGGTAGATATTCTATCAATCCACATTCCACATCCGTCAATTGAAAACGGTCATTCATCAATTGAAAGCACTTTGAGCACTTCGGAACCGGTACAATTGTATCACTAAAGCAATCTGGGTCGATGGCTTTAGAAAGCGTTATAGCTTGGGAGCCAGGGATGTATTTTCCTGGTTCTTTTTTTGAATTGTTGATAACCATTTCCTCTTGTGGTCTGGATCTGTTGCTTCAGATCTTACCCCTGGTTATCTATTATGAATTTGTACCCTATACCCCTGATGTTGATAATTTTAATGCTGGCGTCGGCGATGAGTTTCTTGCGTAGTTTTGATACGAAAACGTCCAGCGTACGTCCTATATAGTCGCCCTCATCGCCCCACACCACTTCCAGTATATACTCCCGGGTAAGGGTCTGATTTTCGGAATGGCATAGCAAATACAGTAAATCTGCTTCCTTGCCTGACAATTCTGTAGTCTCATGCTTGAGGGAAAGTGTCATAGCCTTTTTATCGAACCTATATTGGCCAACCAGAATCATATTCGGGTCTTTTGGAATCACTTGTTTTTCTCTTCTGAAATAGATAAACAGGCCAAGCATGGCAATACAAAACAAAACCGATGCTGCAATGCCCAAATAACTGATCTGACTTTTGCTCGATGAAGCCTCTTTAGCAGGGACAGCGTTATTATTATTATATAGTGATAAGGCTGATTGGTTTGAGTCCAGAATAGTAACAAACAACTTATAACAAGCTTTAGGCTGCACTCTTAATTTACACGGAATGAGGTCTTTTGTAGTTGAATTACCCACCTCATAGCTATAGATCACCTTTTTAGTCTCACAGTTTTCTACTTCTACCAAATAGCTGGTGGCAATACCAGTCTCTGTCACCACTTGGTTGATGGTGGCTACCATTGCTTCGGGGGTAAACCTGAAGCCAGACTCAAACTCAATTTTATACCGGTCTGCTTCCTTCTCAATAGCCAAAACCCGGGAGGTACTGTCTCCGGAGTGGAGCAGGATCTGGTCACCGATCATCCGCATGCCCACTTTGATGTGCCTTTCTTCAATACCTGTCTGGCTATAGGCTGTTGGTATAAACAAAAAAATGCTCAGGCAACTGTAAAGGATGATTTTGATATTTCTCAAGGTCATTGCTACAAAGCTATTTGGTTTTACATCGTATCGAAACGTTTTACATTCATTTTACACTATTTTACCTTCTTTTAAACCTTGTGGAAGTGCTTCAGGATACATTTATCAAAAAAATCACGAAACAAATATTTAACCATGAAGACACTCACACTTATGTATTTCCCCGTGCTGATTTTGGCTTTGGTCATATTCTCATGCAGCGAGCAAAGCAAAAATCATCTGGCAGAGCAAAATGATGCTGCCCCGAAGATTGTGCAGGCCAACTTACAGGGTGATCACAACATCGCCCGGCACTTGGGCTGGCAACCTGAGAAAACCAATAAAAACCTGCAGGTTGGCGAATATGTGAGAAAGATATTTCAAGATACAAAAGGGCACCTCTGGTTTGGTACCAATAATCAGGGTATAGCTCACTATGATGGCGACTCGCTTACCTATCTGTCTGCAGAAGAGGGGCTGAGCGGCATGCCGATAACCGGAATAATGGAAGATAAAGCAGGGAACATGTGGTTTACGACCCATCGGGGAGTATCGATGTATGATGGAGCGTCATTCCGCAACTTTACGGCAAAAGATGGCCTGGCCGACGATGAAACGTGGAGCATATTTCAGGACAGCAAAGGAATGATATGGGTAGGAACAGCCAGAGGATTATGCCGGTTTAATGGTGAAAAATTTGAAGTTTTTTCGCTGCCTTCAGCAGGTACCAGTTGGGTTTGGAGTATTGCAGAAGATAAAAAGGGCAACCTTTGGTTTGGAACGAATGGTGAGGGAGTATATATGTATGATGGGGAGACAATCACGAACATAAATAAACAAAACGGGCTCAGTGATAATAGTATAGTCAGTATTTTGGAAGATGCTAAAGGAAACATCTGGTTTAGCTCCATGTATGGGGGAGTAAGCCGGTATGATGGAGGATCGTTCACCAGGTTTTTTGAAAATGAGATTGGTAGCGATGAAGTATGGGCACTATGTGAAGATAAGGCAGGTAATATCTGGTTCTCTTCAGAAGGCTTTGGTGTCTACCGTTATGATGGAGCAAACCTTGCGAATTTTGGACAAAAGGATGGGCTTAATATTAAAGTTGTACAAGCAATTTTTGAAGACAAGGCGGGACAATTATGGGTTGGTGGAGCAGGAGGCCTCTACAGGTTGGAAAGAAAAACGTTTGTTAATATCACCAGGGGTATCCTGAACAGAGACAAATGTTAAACCTCAAAAAACCTTACTTCACCGGCGGAGTTCGGCTCCAAAAACCCTGCATGCTTCTGGGGTATTCATTTCGTAGGTATAATTTGCCATTTAACCCGCCATATTGTGTTTGGTCTGTTAGTTTTTTCCAATCTCACGGGTAAGCTATATACTTGTATCAATTAAAGCCAACTATAGACAACAGAAATCCTCCGAGAACCAGGTTCCGGAGGATTTTTTGTTTAAGGTATATTATGAATTAAAGCTCCATTCTCTCTGATGTGGTTTCGTTTACCCGACACTTATCATAATTCATTTCGTAGGTATAATTAGCAGTTTAACCCGTCATATTGTGCTTGGTCTGTTTGCTTTTTCCAGTCCCACGGGTAAGCTATATACTTGTATCAATTAAAGCCAACTATAGACAACAGAAATCCCCCGAGAACCAGGTTCCGGGGGATTTTTTGTTTTGAGCTTCATATATAATCCTTACATCTCTCCTGGTAGAATTATACGCGGCATGCTTTTCTGCTGCAAATCCTTCAGTTTAATCCTCAACTCGAGGTAAAATTCCAAAGCCAATTCATAAAGAGCCGTTTCATCCTTTATGTTAAGCTTTTCGCTATAAACTTCCAGTATTCGATAGTACCAGTTTAGCAGATCGTCATCATCATGATCCTGAAAACCGGCGAGCAATAAGATGGCCCTGTCGAGATCCAGAGAAAAAGCAGTAGGGTCAAAGCCCAACCGGCTTAGCTCACGGATGAAACTTGCGGTTTTGAGCTCCCGTCTGATGAGGAATAGGGTTAGGTCTTTGTTGGAACTTTCGGTTGACATTAGATCAATTTTGGTTATTGTTCAAGATCGATGGTTTTCCTGTCTGCAGTGGAGGCGGACAATAGCCAATCAGTAGATGATTCAGAAGTTGATAGACGGTTTTGATATTTTCTTTTAACTCTTCGTCACACGTATCGATATTGATCTCACTTAAAACAGCCAACAAACCTTTCTGATACTTGTGAAGCTCATCAACTCCGGCAACCGGTATTGCTACTGTTAACGCATGGTTATTATTGTTGTGAGTCATTTGTTTAAATATTTTCTTGTCAATTATACATAAATTCTTGATAACGGCAATTTGTTTTTCAGAAAATCTTCACATTAGTCATTTTAATTGATATAATTATGCGAATAAACTGAAAAGCCAATGACCAGACTTGGAGAATACTTAGATAAAAGAGCTGTCAACAAATCACATATCTCACGACGAACAGGCATTAGTAAACAGCGTTTGAGTGAGCTTTCCATTAACGAAACGACCAAACTCAGGGCTGATGAGGTGTATCTTATTGCGTTAGCTATAGAAGCCAATCCATGCGAATTGCTCGATTTTGTTTGTGGGCATTTGCAGCTTTTGAAGGAATCCTGAAAGGAGTTCTTTAATACACCTCTTCCCAGCAGAGTCTCTCGCAGATCTCGTAGGGGACTCTGCGTTCGTGCTAGCAGAATCTCTTTCCGTAAGGTATCACTATTACTCCAGTTGATGTGAAATAGGGTTTGGTGTTCTTTGTTGATGGGGTCACTTTTAATTTGATTTTGTTGTTCCATTTTTATGTATTTGGTGAGAATAATTCATGCAATTCAAGTTCAAGCGCTTCAGCTATGTTTATGAGTAAACCTATTGGGGAGTTTAGCTGACCGTTTTCCAGTTGAACAATTTTAAGCTCAGGAATTGAGCAAATCTTTGCCATTTGCTCAGTGGATATTTTCTTTTTTAATCTTAGGTTTCTAACGTGCTGTCCGAATTGCCTTAAAAATAATTGAGGCTCCATGTTCTTTATATTTATTAGTGTTCGCTATAGCGAACACTAA
>NZ_SMLW01000355.1 GCF_009711405.1 Fulvivirga kasyanovii
CTTTTTAATGTTTTACCTATGAGGATCTTATCATTCAGTTTATTGCTGATTTTAATAATATCTGCTTGCGATTCAAGTAAAAAACCAGATGAGAAAGCATTTCTGGAGAGCCTGGATTCAACAAAAATTGAAGGCCCGGCCATCTCAGAAGAAGTAATCAGCAGCATTATACAGCAAATCCCATCTCCTCTGGAGATATCAGTGTTGCTACGTGAGTCAGGAACAAAGTATGACAAAAGTCTGCTTAACTCTCCGGACAACATATCCAAATACAACAGCAACTACCGCAAAGCATTGAACCTAGGTATTTATGGAACTGACCTGGGTTACACCAACATTTATGAGCAAAATCAGGATGGTCTGGACTACATGACCGCTATTAAGGAGCTTGCTGACGGATTAAGCATCGGGCAGTTTTTTGATATTGAGACTATCGGTCGTCTGGCAACCAACAGCAAAAACCTTGATTCGTTGCTGTTAATCACCACTCAGAATTTCAACAGCATTAACCACTACCTGCAGGAGCAAAACCGTGCAAACCTGAGTGTGCTTTTGCTTACCGGAGGCTGGCTGGAGGCTATGCATATCACTTGTCAGGTATCTGCTAAAGACCCTTCCAATAAAGAGCTACAAGAAAAAATTGGTGAGCAAAAAATCATTTTAGAGAATATAGTACTGCTTTTATCCTTCTACCAGGAAGTTGATAAAAATATGGCATCACTTTTGGAGGACATGCAAAAGCTGCAGGAGCAGTATGAGTCTATAAAAATCATTAAGACTTATAAAGAATCGACATTTGAAATTGTGGATGGAGTAATGGTAATTAAAGACAACAGCTCAAGTGAGATCCAAATCACTCAGGAGAATGTCAATAACATTAAGGATGTAGTTAACTCCATCAGAAAAAAAGTAATCAGTTAAGAGGAAAACATGCGTAATATGAAAAAGGCAATTTATTCAGTTTTTGTTGTGGGTTTATTTTTCCTGTTATCGGGTGGTTCTGCAAAGGGCCAGTGCAATCCGGAACAATATACAGATGCCTGTATCCCTAAATTAGCTTCAGGTTTCAACTTCCTGAAAAGCTACAAGATTGATGGTCAGGGAGGCTCTAAAACCAAGGTGGAATACTCTTACGTATTTACCAAAGGCACTCAATACATGATCAATGTATGTGCAACAGGTGAAAGCACAGATGGCATCGTCGTTTCATTATTTGACAGCAACAGAAACCAGGTGGCAAGTAGTAAACTAAACGGACAGTTTATTTCTGCAATTGCATACCCTTGTAACACTACAGGTATCTATTATATTCAATATACTTTCGACAACAGCACTCAGTTCTGTGGTGGAAGTGCCCTTGGTTTCAAGAGATAATATTTAATTAAAAACTTTATAGAGGCAGGTTTCCCAGCGAGACCTGCCTTTTTATTTTTCCCAATATGAGACAGAAGAGTGTCAATTTTGGATTTGAGGCAAGATATTTCCAGTCCGCAGAAATTACTGCCGATACAAAAGAGCTAATTTTCGTTATACATGGCTATGGCCAGCAAGCCAAGTACTTTATTCGCAAATTTGGTGCCCTGGAAAATGATAAAACCTGCATAATCGCACCTGAGGGGCTTTCCAGGTTCTATCTGGAAGGCTTTAGCGGCAGAGTAGGTGCAACATGGATGACAAAAGAAGAAAGGCTCACCGACATCAAGAATTACATCAATTACCTTTCTGCGGTACACCGGCAGCTTACCTCGGGGAGAGAGACGTTAAAAACGTCTATAATCGGCTTCTCGCAGGGCGCAGCAACAGCCTCCCGCTGGGCTGCCATGAGCCAGATACCATTTGATAAACTAATCCTATGGGCAGGCATATTCCCTCCGGATATGGACTTTGAAAGGGCTTCTCATGAGTTTTCTGACAAAAAGATATATTATGTCTATGGCACAGAAGATCCTTTCCTTACCAAAGAACGCATGGATGAAATGAAGGAACTCTCCAGAAAGCTGGAAGTAACACCTACGATTATACCCTTTAAAGGTGGTCACGACATTAGCGACTCACCTCTTAAGCAAATTTTTCTATGATCGTTTTACAAGGGTAGAACTGGCCTGATCTGTTGGGAATATAACCAGATCACTGATGTTAACATGTGAAGGCCTGGTCACCACAAAAAGAATGGTCTCTGCTATGTCTTCGGGGGTCAGCGGTGTCATCCCTTTGTAGGTACTGTCCGCCTTTTCCTGGTCTCCTTTGAAACGCACCATAGAGAACTCAGTTTCTACAAGCCCGGGGTTAATAGCAGTCACTTTTATACCGTACTGGTTCAGGTCTAATCGCATACCATTGTTGATGGCATCGACAGCATGCTTGGATGCACAATAGACATTACCATTAGGATAAACTTCTTTCCCTGCTATTGAGCCTATATTGACCACATGACCACTTTTACGCTCTACCATGCCTGGAATAATAGCCTTAGATACATACAACAGTCCCTTTACATTAATATCGATCATGGCATCCCAATCGTCTACATTTCCCTGATCTATAGGGGACAAACCATGTGCATTGCCTGCATTATTGACCAATACATCTATCTGCTTCCAGTCCGCAGGCAACGAACTGATGGAAGCCTCAACTGCGGCTCTGTCTCTTACATCAAAGGATAAAGAAATAACTTTGCATGAAGCTTTAAGCTCCTCTTCTAACTGCTGGAGCCGCTCTTCCCTCCTTCCACATATTATCAGATTAAAGTTGTTTCTGGCCAACACTCTGGCTGTTGATAAACCAATCCCAGAGGTAGCTCCTGTAATAAGTGCGGTACGTTTTGACATTTATTGAAAAAGGAAATAAAGTGTTATGGTATTTGTATTCAACCTGTCTATGCCTGCGCTAAATTCATTTTGACCTGAACCAAGCATATTTTGGATTCCCCTTGAAAACCTAATTTCGGGTGAAAACTTGAATAATGGGTAATATAAATCTACACCAAAACCAACATCCAAAGACATATTAAATTCCTTAATATCCAGATTATCATCACCTACTGATTCGACATCATTTTTACCTGATGCTTCCAACCCTGGTTTAACACCTCCTACAAAATACATCCTGACATTACCTCGTCGCTCCGATTTATATTTCAACAGGATAGGCAGCTCCACAACAGTAGTTTCCACTAATTCATTGATCACAGGTAGATCCAGCCTCTGATACTCCAGAGAATGCTCATAAAAGGCTACGGTAGGAAGCGCCCTGATATCCAGAAAGTCTGCCACCCTCATATTGACTATAAAGCCCAGGGAAAAGCCTCCGGACCAACGGGGGGAAATGGAATATAATGAGTCCAGCGATCTGCTTACGAACGCATCGGAATACTTTAATTGATATGCAGAAGTATGGAGCCCTATTAAGAATCCATAGCTGATGAACCTGTCATCATAATTAGGGTTATTGATACCTACCTGGCGCTGCGACAATGCCGCGGAAGAGCATACCAGCACGATCAGTGCCGATAATATTACTTTACTCCAGTGTATATTGAACTTACGCCAAATGTTAGGGGCTTGCATTGAGTATTTTTAAAACCTACTTTTTCTAATACTTTCAAAAAACTTTCACCGTCAGGAAAAGCCTGTACTGATTCGGGTAAATAAGTGTAAGCTGCCCTGTCTTTCGAAACCAATCTACCAATTTTAGGTAAAATTGCTTTAAAGTAAAAGTTATATATGTTCTTAAATGGGAATTTTGATGGTCTTGAAAATTCGAGGATAACCGTTTTACCTCCCGGTTTAAGTACCCTGTACATATCAGCCAGTCCTTTTTCCAGGTTCTCAAAATTCCTTACACCAAAAGAAACGATAACGGCATCGAACTTATTGTCATCAAACAGCAGCTTTTCAGAATCGCCCATTTGGAGTTCAATTTTATCATCAAGCTTTCTTCTCTTGAGTTTTTCCCTGCCCATATTGAGCATCCCCTCACTTATATCAACACCAATCACCTTATCAGGATTTAACTTGAGTGCTTCAATAGCAAAATCTCCGGTACCGGTAGCAATGTCTAGTATAAGTTTCGGCTGATCCCGCTTAAGCAAACCAATGGCTTTATTCCTCCAGAGAATGTCTATACCCAAGCTCAGAAAATGATTTAAGAAATCATACTTCTTGCTGATGCTGTTGAACATTTCAGCTACCTGCTCCTTTTTACCTGTCTGCTGTTCTTTATATGGTACTACCGCCATTGTCTCTTTGCAATTAATAACCCTGATGAAAGGGCTTTGTTTAAACTGCTGCAAATATCCTATATCCGGTTAGTAATTCCTAATAAAGGCCCCTGTTTGCAAAGGAGCACCATGAAGGATGGGTGCGAATTACTAGGGAAATACGAAAAGGTACCTTTTAGTGGCAGTTAGCAAAGGAGCTGACAAACCAGAATAATCATGGGTAATAGGTGAAGACTACGATTCAGCGCTTCGCATTGCAAGCTATTCGACTCTGTCTGGACGAGATTGTATGAGAAAAAGAAAAGGCTGTTTCAAGCCTGGCTTAACCATTTTTGAAACAGCCTTTAAATTCTTTACTTATTCTGGCTTATTTACCGCCAATAACTTTGAACTCTACCCTCCTGTTCAACTCTCTGCCTTCTTTTTCATCATCGTTGCTAGCCAAAGGCCTTTCCTCTCCGTAGCCTACCGCAGTAACCCTTCTGGCGTCTATACCTTTCTTTACGAGGTAATCTTTCACTGCGTTGGCACGTCTCTGAGACAGCATCTTATTATAGTCTTTTGAGCCAATATTATCAGTATGTCCGGATATTTCAATCTCCATGCCAGGGTTCTGTGCCATCATAGTCTCCAACTTGTTCAACTCATTGTAAGACTCATCTTTAAATGTAGCCTTGTCGAAGTTAAAATAAATATTACGGAGAACAGACCTGGTACCGATTCTTAATTTCTGCAGATCCACTGTTCTGTTTATTGTCTGAGGCTTTGTTGTGGGTTTTACAGCTATATCCAGGTTCTGGAACACATAACCATCCTTCTCCACAGACAACCTGTATGTCTTGGCATCAGGAGTAGTGACTTTAAACTGATATGAGCCTGTACCATTGTTGCTTTTCCCTGCCATTACATTATCTGACAAGCTTTTTAAACTCACTTTAGCATCTACAGGTTGTTTGTCTTCATCCAGAACGGTTACATTGACGGTTACAGGCTGCAGTTGCGGTTTAACCTCCTGCTTGACTTCCTCTTGCTTAACTTCCTCCTCCTTAACTTCCTCTTGCGTAACTTCTTCCTGTGCTACCTGTTCCTCCTGTTTGGTTTCTTCCTGTTTTACTTTATCTATCTTTCTGCCATTGTCTTCAGGCTCTTTTACTTCCTCTTTGTCCACTTTTTTAGAAGCCACTGTCTCTCCTATCTTTCCATCCTTAAGGATCGTAACCATATAGATATCAGTATATCCCAAACCATCCTCTCTAACGGATGCATAGTACCCGCGTTTTCCATCTTTGGTACTTACAAAATAAATATCATCATCCGGTGTATTGATCGGGTACCCCAGGTTTTCAGGTTCGCTCCATTCATTGGCAGCACTGTCGTATACGGATTTGAAGATATCATAACCTCCCATACCCTTACGGCCCTGACTACTGAAATAGAGTGTTTTGCCATCATAGTCAATAAACGGTCCATCATCGTCATACGAGGTATTGATTACCGGCCCGAGATTTTTAGACCTGGCCCATTCACCATTTCTGTCTTTTATACTATAGTAAATATCAATACCACCCTGACCACCTGGCCTGTCACTGGCAAAAAACAAGATGCTTTGGTCTGGAGATATGGAGACGGCATTCTCTTTGAAGCCTGACGAGTTGATGTTTTCACTAAGTGGGTGTGGGAAAGTCCAGCTATCATCCTCTTTTCGTTCCGACACATAGATGTCACCGTTATTATCATCCTTGTAAAGGAATAGCTGGTTACCATCCGCGGATAGTGCCAGGCTGGATCCGTGGTAAGGTGTATTAATAATTTCCCCGATGTTCTGTGCCGGCCCCCATTTGCCATTTTGCTTTTTCGATATGAAAATATCCTCAAAAGGTTTGTTGTCCCTGTCCACGTTTTGGTTGAGGTTACCTTCTTTTCTTCTGGAAGTGAATATCATCGTGGTTTCGTCCTCATTCAATACAGGGGCATACTCTTCATATTCTGAGTTAATAGCATTCCCAACATTGACAATGGAATAATGCGCGGGGTTGGCTACAAATTCAATGGCATTTTCGCACTCATAGATCCTTCTCTCTACTTCGGGCAATTCCGTACGGTCCCTGCCCCTGTAACCATCATGTTGTATTAACTTGGCCTTATATTGATTGTAATATGCCAGAGCCTTCTCGAAGTTCATACCATACTGGTAACTTCTACCTATCCAATAGGTTATATCAAAACGATATTCCGGATTCAGCTCCAGTACTTTGAGGAAATATTTTACTGCACGGTCTTTTCCTACAGTCCTGATGTGAAAATCACCAGCCATGTAGTTGGCCTTGATATTGGTAGGGTCTGCCTCTACAGCCTGTACATACATCTCACGGGCCTGATCCATGGCCTGAGTAGCAGCCATAATTTCTTCGGCCGTCAAAATGAGGTCTTCGGCCAACTTCTTATTCTCCGGACTTACTTGAGAAAAACCTTTTAATGTAAAACAGAGAAAAAATACAATAAAAAATAAAAACCTAAGCCGTTTATACATTTTGTGATGATATTTGCTGCTCAATTTAAAAATATTTAAGTTAAAAAAATAGCAGTGTATTAAATGCGTAAAACCTTTATTCAGTTATTAATTAACAATTATAA
>NZ_SMLW01000183.1 GCF_009711405.1 Fulvivirga kasyanovii
AATTGTTTCACCACCCTGTATCAACCGAATTTTCCAATCGCCATGACATGGAGCTACTATAGGCTCAACTAGGGAACCTGAACCAGTCTTACATATCAATTGCCATCGCCAACTAGGGTATTGTTTTGCAAGATGTGGCTCCTCATTCCATAATTCCAATGTTAGCATCTCTCTATCAGCAATGGTATTGCCAGAGACAGGCAATATTTTACCTAATACACGGTATAGCTTTAATTCATCTGGATCAAAATTGGTTGAAGCCGGCAATATAGTAAAACCTACTTTCTTCCAGAAAATTTCAGAGGATTGAGGGCGGCAGAGAATCTCTGCAATTCTAATTCCTAGCTTCTTAAAATGCTCTAGGCTTGATTCAACCAATTTTTTACCCACACCTCTCTTATGCATACTCATCTTTACTTCCAGAAAATCAATATTAACAATATTTCCATTTACCCTGTAGGTTAAAAAGCCGGTAGTTTCTTCTCCTTGGGCAATAACTATTAGCCTCTTATTTTTAAGGGCTTGAATTATAAGATCCCAATGATGCTTAAACTGAGAAATCCACTTTTCTATGTCGTTTAAGTGTCTTATAGAAGGGTTTATAATTACATTCATAAGTATCTACTCGATAGGTGTACAAAGATTATCTTACAGATAGATCATTAATGATGAAGAGCACAATGTAAGAGATTTTATATAATCAAATATTAACATAATTTATCACTTCTAATATTAGCAACTACTTACGTAAGTATTGTGTAATTGACATAATTAAATAGAACACAGTACTTTGTAATAAAAAAGTATACCATGATAATAGATATAGATTTTGCCGATGATATTATGGAAAAAATAGATATAGCGATAAATAGATATGAAAGCTCAAACGGCATTGAGCTAACTACAATGGCCACTATCCCTTCTGGGGCTGATTTGCCTAAGTTATTTAAACGCCAGAATTACTGCCTACCATATTATGTCCGAAGTGCAAGCAGCATAATCCAGTTATCAAAAACGCATTATGATTTAATGGTTAATTCCTGGACCAAAGAGCATCCGAAATTAATTGAAAATAGCCTTGAAAATACCATCAATAAAAAACTTAAAAATGACATGCCTGCTGAAGCTATATCTAATGCTATAGCAGATAAAATAAACAACCTCTTATTCGATTATAACTCTGTACTAGAGACGACCAGAAGGGTAAATAATCTGAATGGAATCAAAGACGAAGAAAAGATATTGATTAATCACCTAAATCATTATGAAAGTCTTCTCCGATCAGATACAAAGCAAATCGATACATTTTATGGAATTGTTCTTAACAAAGAAATTAGTGATCTCATTTTACAAATATATGTCCGGTTTATAAGCTATAGACTGGCACTGTTAAATCCACAATTGGAAAGCCACACTGCTTCTTCAAATTCGAAAGACCTAAAAAAAATAGTATGGAAAGGTAATCAGAAAGAACTATGCGAATTGTTTATTGAGTTACAATCTAAAGGATGGATTGAGGAAATTAAACAAGGAGATTTTTTCAAAACTGCTAAAGCCATATATAACCTTTTTGATTTAAGTCACACTCAGAAAAACAAAAACAGTGACATTGAAACATCTTTTTATCAGATACTAAAGGGCAATATTGATTCGCAAAC
>NZ_SMLW01000677.1:0-66568 GCF_009711405.1 Fulvivirga kasyanovii
AATACTCCAAACCCCCGTTACCTACTTGTTTGCGGCAGGTGAGGAAAACAATGTGGCAGAAGCTCCAACCGTAGTCAAAAATGGCGACCCCGAAGTTTCAAGAGGCGTACGGGTAAAAACAGAGCTTTATCGCAAAATATTTGAAGATAACCCCACTGAAGCTTTTGAAGACCTTTTGCATGAGTATGAAGCATTGGTTCATGCCAATGAGCGATTGAAAGAAGAAAAACAAAAGCTTGAAGGCAAATTATCGGCTTCGAGTGATTTTCTCACACAGTTAATAAACATGAAGGGAAGTTGAACCATCCTTAATCTCCCACTTTTATGAATGTATAACCTTATATATCTTCCTTGCCGTATCCTGAGCAAATTGGATCTTACGGTTTTTACGATATAGAAGCACTAACAATGTAACCAGAATAGCTGCTAAAGCAGCAAGCGTCCATTTAATATATTGTGCAATCTCCAATTGCCTGGCCAGAGCCCTGGCCTTTTCCTCGCTTGCAAATTTGTAGGTCGCGGCCTCTACCTGGTACTGGTTGTACATGTCGTTAAGGTTAATGCGGAGCTCCAGCAAATCAGCGGTGAGGAGGTCTATATTGTCACTATATTTTAAAGCTTCATGAAGGTTGCCCTTATCACGATTGATTTCCTTAAGTTTTTTGCAAACCTCGAAAAACTCTTCACTCATCGCTATCTGATGGTGCTGAAAAAATGAAAAGCTTTTTTCAAAGAAAAGGAGAGAAGAATCTGCCTCCTTTCCGGCATAAATGTTCCCGAGGTTTGAATAAATCGTGCCTGTAAAATCACTCTCTTTAATATTGTCATCTTGGAGCAGCTTAAGTCCCTTTTTTAGGTTTGTGGTTGCGGCTGCGGTATCACCGCTGCATAGATATAAATAACCGATATTATTGTATATACCTACCTTGTCATCCAGGCTGTATGAAAACTCCAGTGCTTTTTGATAAGTCATGTGTGCGTCAGGATACCTTTTTATTATTCTGTACAAGCGTCCCAGGTTGTTGTAAATCCAGTATAAGCGTATGGTATCATTAGATTGTTTCGCATCTTCAATGGTGGCTTCATAAAGCTGGATTGCGTCTTCATGCTTGCCCAATTGTTGATACTGAAAGGCAATGTGTGCGTTGAGCTTATTTACAGCCCTGGTGTCGTTCATTGCTTTCTTTATAGTGAGGGCATCAAAATAATAGTTCAGTGCCGTATCGTGAAAACCGGTTTTAGAGTAAATATTGGCAATGTTTTCAATAACATTGGCGATTTGTTCTTTATCATTTAAGGAACGGTAGGCTTCCAAGGCATCAAAATAGCTGGCAGTAGCCTGATAAAAGCTTTCGTTCTTCTTTTGTAAATAAGCGATAAGATAGTGAGAGTTTGCGGTAAGCCTTGTATCCTTAATTTTGCGGGCCGCCTGATTAACTTTTTGCGCTAATTCAATATTGGAAGTAAGTCTTGCCGAATCATAAAGCTCCTGTAAATCAGGTTGTCCAAAGCTCATGGCACTGATCAGAACCAAAGGGATGAAAACAAGTTTGCTCATAAATATAATTTTTCCTGCACCAAAATGTAAATTAAACAAAAAGACCCAACATATATTCGGGTCTTTTCGGGTAAAACTTACATGTATAACTTTCTTAAGGAGCTGGAGGCGGATTGTCAACTTCGCTGTGGCTTTTGTCGGTTCCCGCCATATTTGAAATATTCTCGTTAGATAGTTTATAGATTTCTTCGGCATGTTGATCTGTGCACGCACTGACTGCTACCAATAAACCTAAGGCAAAAAGATAAGTTAAAGTCTTTTTCATATTTGAACCATTTAAATTGTTAATAATCAATATTATATGGTAAAGCTATGAAACATTCATTTTGCAAAAGATGCGTTCTTTTCCGTTTTTAAACGCTTGACAGAGATAAGGACAAGTTTAGGTATAAATGGATGTCTAAACTTTTAATAGTGAGGGACAAAGATCATTCAGAAGTACTGTAAGTGCGTTTTGAATAATATGTCTTCTTCAGAATCAGTATCACGTACTCTAAATTACATCCTTGAAATGGTGTAATCTTTTAACGATGATGCGTAACCAGCGGGGTAAAAAATACCTTTTTTGCTAAAAACCTATCATGGCAAATTTACATGGCTACTGCTTTTTATAAAAGTATAACACCGCTTCTATGCTGTCGCGTTCCTCACTTAAAGTGAAAAAACCACTTTCATCCTTTTTCCATGCAATGGACTCCCCCTGAGGTTCGGGGGTATAAGGGATCAATAAAGGTTCCTGCTGCAGGGCCTCATGAACAGTAATACCTTCCGGTCGTGGCCAGTACAAAATCTGATCATAAGTTTTTAATAAGATGTCTCCTCCATCGGAAGAGATATCCCCGCCCACGATATTATGATAAGGTATGGTTCCCAGCTTTTCTAAAATATTAACCTCTTCAGTGGATTGTGGGTAACGAGCACGATAAATGCCCACCTGGTCTTCCCTTTTTGAGATAATGTACAAGTCTTTGCTAAGTGGGTCTACCATCAGGCATTCGGCGTCACGTCTGCCGTCAGGATATTGGAATGCGATGGTTTCGAAGTTATCAATAATCCGGGATTGTCCTGCAACTGGCTCTATAAACCGATAGATGTACTTGAATTCATGTACAGCATAATTGTCACCCATTTCTGCTATGTAGAGGTAATTTTTGCCCTCTTCCGGTCCCGGGCCACTTGAGATGTCCTCCCAGTCGCGGTTCACCACACCCTTTAGCTCATAAGTGCCCCTGTCAGCGCCGTGTTCATCGATCAGGAAAATGAAGGGATCGTTGCCACTGTCATTATGTGTCCACAGCATGTTTGCATTGCTAAGGCTCTCCGCCAGCCCCGATGCCTCATTGATCAAAGGGTTTTCAACTTCACCACATGACTCCGCTTTGTCAAAATATACTTCCTTTTCAAACTCGTTGCTATCACTGTTGGCGCTACAGGCAGCCACAGCCAGGAATATCCACAGGTAATTATTTTTTCTCATCAGAAACTGACCATTTTTTTATTTCACTCATTGCCTTATTTTCATCGGCCCACCCCAGAAATTTCATCTTTCCGGACCCTTTATAGCTGCTAAACCAACCTTGTATAATAGACAATGCCTCCGGGTAATTATCCTCCATACAACTCAATGTGGTGCAATTGATCGTCCGTAAATCTGCTTCAGCAGGCACTGCTACTATCTTGTCATCAGTCTCCCCACGGTCTGAAAGGTGCAGTACAGCAACAGGAATGACCTCCACTACCATGCCCTGCGGCAATGATTCAGAAATTACCAGAATGTCAAGTGCATCCCCATCGCCACCTCTTGACTTGTCCATTAGTGTGGAAGGAATAAATCCGTAGTTGCCCGGGTAGGGAAGAAACTGTACCATACGCCTCTTGCCATCAATTATCTCCACTTCAAATTCCTCCGTTTCAGGACTGAACTCATATTTTAGATTAGTTCCTGCCGGAATTTCGACCACCACATTAATATGTCCGTTTTTGGAGAATGCAGGATACTCATAAGGCGAAGTGCCACACGACAACACTGCTATGCTGAAAAGAAGCATCGGTAAAAAAACACGAACCCGGGAGAATTTGGGTGACATTTGGTTTTACAAATTAGAGTTAGGAGTGACCAACCGTTAAATTTTAAATAAGAGTGCAAATTTAACAAATGATGCAAAAGGATCACTACATTTTTTGTCTAATGTGAATAAAAAATCCCGGAAATATTACAGATGTTTATGTAATAAACTACTCATTTTCAGAGTGTTTAGTTAAAATTGTATGAATAAATGAGGGTGCCGCTTTAATTATGTTGATACAAGCAGCACACCCCGTCTTAGATATATCATCTCATTCTGTAACCTCTCCTTTGAGATATAGCACTACCACATTTTCTTGCGCATTTGATGCTATGGTAATACCCTTTTGAAACAGTCCGCTTTTCTGAGCATTGTAGGTAGCAGTGATTTCACCTGACGCGCCAGGCATTATTGGGTCTTTGGTGAAAGCAGCAACTGTACAACCACAAGAAGCTTTGGCACTTGATATGATCAAAGGTGTATCTCCGGTATTAGTAAACCTGAAAGAATGGGTTACCGGTACATTTTTGGCGATTTTACCAAAATCATATGTCTGAGATTCTTCCCAGTGGAATTCAGCGTTAGCGCCAGAAACAGCTATCTCCTGGGCATGTAATCCAAGCGCCAGTAAAACAAATGCAATTGTTGAAAATAACTTCTTCATAATGATAATATTTAGTGTGATGAAAATTTGCATGGCTACATTTTGCAGCATCTATGGCCCAAATTGTGAATAACTTGAGAATCATTTTGTTAAGGGATTTGTAATAATTGTTAATGAGATGTTAAAGAATAGTAGTCCATCTCACTTTTTAGTATTTTCAGGTAATGAAGCGCAACACCATCAGGTTTATAGTAGTACTTGCCGTACTTTCCATCGCCGGAATAGTAGTTACCCAGGTGTATTGGTTTAAGCAGGCCTTTAATACAGAGGCCGATCAGTTTAACCGGGACGTGAGTACCGCACTATATAATGTAGCCAATCAGTTTTTTCAGATATCCAACACAGCCGAGCCTGCCAATAACCCTATCCGGCAACTCTCCACCAACTATTATGTGGTGATGATCAATAATGAAATTGACGCCAACCTGCTCGAACACCTATTAAAGACAGAGTTTGAAAAGCGAAATATCACTGCAGACTTCGAGTACGGAATCTATGACTGCACCAATGAGAAAATGGTTTATGGCAGCTACGTGGCGATGGACGAAAAGATGAAGCCAACAGCCACCACGGGCATCCTTCCCAAATGGGAAAACCAGAATTACTATTTCGGTGTGCAGTTTCCCAATAAAGCCTCCATCATAACCAATCGCATGGGAGTCTGGATGTTCTCATCCTTTGTTCTGTTGGTGGTGATCATATTTTTTGCCTACGCGCTTTTCGTGATCCTCAAACAAAAAAGACTCTCTGAGGTACAAAAGGATTTTGTTAATAATATGACCCATGAGTTTAAAACACCGATCTCAACGATAGCCCTGTCAGCAGAAGTGCTGAGGAACCCGGAAATCATCAGACAGCCGGAGCGATTGCTTAACTACGCCACCATTATTCAAAACGAGAACCAGCGGCTGAAAAAGCAGGTAGAGCGGGTGTTGCAAATGGCCAGCCTGGACGAAGAAGAGGTTACACTAAAAAAAGAAAAAATAAACATTCATGAGGTCATCGATGAAGCTCTGAAAGGTGTAGCACTTAACCTGGAGGAAAGGGCAGGGAAGGTAGATTTGCAAATGAATGCTGCTAACCCGTACATCAATGGAGACCGGCTGCACATTGTTAATGTGTTTTATAATTTGCTCGACAATGCCATAAAATACACCAATATGCCCCCACTGATTAAAATTACTACCTACAATAAGCAGGGGAAGCTGGTTATAGAAGTTGAAGACAATGGAATAGGCATAAGTAATGAAGAGCATAAGAAAATATTCAATAAATTTTATCGTGTGCCTACCGGCAATATTCACGATGTAAAAGGTTTTGGACTAGGCCTTAACTACGTTAACCTGATCATCACGGCACACAAGGGAACGCTGAAACTGGAAAGCGAACCAGGAAAAGGAAGCACCTTTAAACTGTACCTGAATAATGGCTGAAAAGAAGATACTATTCGTTGAAGATGACAAAAACCTGGGCTTTGTTGTTCAGGATAACCTGTCGCTGAAAGGTTATGACGTGGTTAGGTGCTATGATGGCGAGGAGGGCTTGCAGAGCTACAAAAAGGGGCAGTTTGACCTTTGCATACTTGATGTTATGCTACCGAAAAAGGACGGCTTTACCCTTGCCAGGCAGATACGGTCAACAGATACTGACATTCCTATACTTTTTCTTACCGCCAAGTCTATGCAGGACGATAAGCTTGAAGGCTTCAGGACGGGTGCCGATGACTATATCGTTAAACCATTTAGCATGGATGAGCTGGTTTGCCGGATAGAGGTCTTTCTTAAAAGAAGCCGCACAACCAAAGAAGTGACACGGGAGCTTCCTCATATTTTTAATGTCGGCCTGTACACTTTTGATTATAACAACCTTACCCTGACCGGCAACAATTCAAGTAAAGTACTTACCCAGAAAGAAGCCGATGTGCTGCGTTGCTTCTGCAATAATTTAGGTATAGTTATCAGAAGAGAGGAGATACTCAAAGAAGTGTGGGGAGACGACGATTACTTTTTAGGGCGTAGCATGGACGTCTTCATATCAAAACTCAGGAAGTACCTTTCCGGTGACCCTTCCATTGAAATAGTGAATTATCATGGCATAGGCTTCAAGCTCAATTTAAAAGCCTGAGGGCGCATATTTGTTAAAATTTTTTTGAATGATCGTTATTACAGACTAACTTCATAAAGTTGGCTAATAACATTTATTTCATTAATCCTTAACAATTGCAAACCTAACCAAATAACCATGATTAGAAATTTACTTTTATCATTACTGTTATTGTCTACCAGCATGACAGTCTCCTTCGGCCAGGGCGTCACTACGGCGGCTATTCGGGGGAAAGTGACCGATGATGCCGGCCAGGGATTACCGGGAGCCACGGTTATAGCCTTTCATGAGCCTACTGGTACTCAATATGGAACCTCAACCAGGCCAGATGGCAAATACAACCTGCCCAACCTTAAAGTCGGAGGCCCATACACTGTAAAAGTTACTTATATAGGCTACACCGAACAACAACAGGAAAACATCAATTTATTATTAGGACAGGTCCTTGAAATTGATTTTAATCTTGATGAGGACATTACTACCCTGGGAGAGGTGGTTATCACCGGCAATAATGAAACCTTCAATAGCGACAGGACCGGTGCTGCTGAGGCTTTTGATAATGCCGAGATCAGGAAACTGCCTACCATTACCCGTTCTGCGAGTGATATCTACAGGTTGACACCATCATCTGATGGTAATTCATTTGCGGGGCGAAATGACCAGTACAACAATTTTTCATTGGATGGTTCCATCTTTAACAATCCTTTCGGACTGGATGCTGCCACACCAGGAGGCCAGACCGATGCTCAGCCGGTTTCTTTGGATGCCATTGAGCAGATACAGGTTGCCGTTTCTCCATATGATGTTACCCAGTCAGGCTTTACCGGAGCCTCTATAAATGCGGTAACAAAAAGTGGTACCAATGAATTTTCGGGTACAGTATTTGGGTTTTACAGAACCGATGAATTTACCGGAAGCAAGGTGAAAGGAGATGAAGTAGTGGTCGGTGATTTGAAGCAGCTTCAAACCGGGATTAGTATCGGAGGCCCGATAGTAAAAGACAAACTGTTCTTTTTTGCCAACTTTGAAATGGAACGAAGGGATGACCTGGGCTCCAACTTTGTAGCAAAAAACGGACCTCAGGATTTAATTAATGAGTCTAGGGTGGAAGAAGCCAACCTTATAGCTGTCTCAGATGCATTGGCTGCTGTGGGCTACGAAACCGGCGCATACCAAGGGTTTATCCATGAAACCAATAACCAAAAAGGAATTATTAAGCTGGATTGGAGTATTAATAGCAAACATACTATTACAGCTACCTACAACTTTTTGGACGCCCTGAAACAAAAACCTGCTCACCCGACTGCCCTGGGTAGAAGAGGGCCTGATGCCACCACCTTGCAGTTCAGAAATTCAGGGTACCAGATCAACAACAAAATCCATTCAGGCCTTATCGAGTGGAAGGCACTTTTTGGCAACAAATTCTCAAATAAATTACAAGCTGGCTTTACAAAATTTGATGATAGCAGAGATCCTTTTAGTTCTCCATTCCCTGTTATCAACATCTACAAAGATGGTATTCCTTACATAATTGCAGGTCATGAGCCATTTTCTATTCACAACCGGCTGGAGCAGAACGTGCTTCAGTTTACCGACAATTTTGAGATGTATTTTGGCGACCACACGATTACTGTAGGTACTTCATTTGAAAAGTTTTCATTTGACAACTCTTTCAACCTCGGTGTCTACGATCCGTTTCCATGGTTGATACAGGGAGGTACATTTGGTGGAGGTGTAGATATCAATGATTTTCTGACCAGAGCTGAGGCCGGGGAATTTGATACCTGGAAGGCTGATACGGAAGCGATTTTTAACCAAAACAATGCTAATGACTCATGGGCACTGGCAGAAACCAATGTGGGTCAGTGGGCTTTGTATGCTCAGGACCAGTGGCTTGTAACGGATAACCTTACTGTAACAGCCGGAATACGCATGGATCTTCCTCTATACTTTGATACTGGTGACAACATTACCAAAAATGAAGATGGCGTTACCTACTACGATGAAGATAACAACCCGGTAACTTTTGATAACACCAAACTTCCTGATCAAACCCCTTTAATATCACCAAGAGTTGGTTTTAACTGGGATATTAAAGGAGATAAAAGCATACAGTTCAGAGGAGGATCAGGTTTGTTTACCGGTCGCCTGCCTTTTGTGTGGATAGGCAATCAGGTAGCGAACCCATCCACTGGCTTTCTTAACATAACCCACCCGGATTTTCAGTTTCCGCAGGTTTGGAGAACCAGCCTTGGATTGGACAAAAAGCTCGGAAAAGGCTGGTTGGCCACCATAGACCTGGCTTATACAAAGGATATAAATGCCATGTTGGTGAGGGATTACAGTTTGAGAACACCCACGGCCAATTTACAAGGTGTAGACAACAGGGCCATTTATGCGCCTTCTGACATTGTTACGTATGATGGAGGTAGAGCGGCCAATTATGTCTTTACAAATTCAGATGAAGGAAGAAGCTTCAACGCTACTTTTGAAATTGAGAGGAACTGGGACAATGGTATTTATACCAGCCTGGCCTATAACTATCTGGATGCTAAAAGTGTAAGCTCCATTGAGTCTGAGATCTCCAGTGATGCATTTGCATTAAATCCGGTAGTAGGAAATGCCAACGAAGCTGTATTGGCACCTTCTATTTATGGTAATAAGCACAGGTTTGTGGGTAATGCCAACAAAACCTTCAAATATGGAGGAGGTAAGTGGGCAACCACAGTTTCCTTCTACCTGGAATATGCCAGAGGAGGCCGCTTTAGCTATACTTACTCAGGAGACCTGAATGGTGATGGTTCTGTACTCAATGACCTGTTATACATACCTACAGACAGCGAGCTGGACCAGATGAATTTTGTTAATGATGCACAAAGGGAAGCCTACAGGGATTTTATAGAGCAGGATGATTACCTAAGTGACAACAGAGGTGATTACGCCGAGCGCTATGCGGTACTAAGCCCTTGGTATTCGAGATGGGATATGCGCCTTCTTCAGGATTATAACCTTAGCAATGGACATACCATACAGTTTAGTATAGATATACTCAATGTAGGCAATTTGATCAGTTCAGACTGGGGAGTAAGGGAATTTCCGACTAACGTGCAACCAGTGGGCGTAAGCGTTACCAATGGAGTACCCACGTATAGCTTTGATGGTACACTAACGGAGTCATATACACCAGTTACCAACCTGCTTTCAAGGTGGCAACTACAGTTTGGACTCAGGTACAGCTTTTAATTAAGAACAGCCATTAAATAAGTAGAGATCTACGCCAGCCTGGCTGTGCATAGATCTCTTTTTTTATTATAGCATTTAATGGAGAAACAAATTTACTAAAATATTTAGTAATAACTAATGATTTTGGCAAATTTGATATATGGAAGCGGAATATCATAAAGGCAGGGGAGCTCAGATAAAAACATCCAATCCTTTTCTGAAACAGGAGTATGTTACTGAGCACATTGAGGGGATAGATGAAGAGATGATCGGGGAGAAAATTCCGACGCAAATTTTTTATGAAAACCCCAAAAAGATAGTTAACAAAGTTGATAGCCCGGATGTGAGGATGTATTATTCTCTCAATCCTTATCAGGGATGTGAACATGGATGTATTTATTGTTACGCCCGTAAGACCCATGAATATTGGGGTTATAATGCAGGCCTGGATTTTGAGACTAAAATTATTGTTAAAAAAAATGCGCCTGAGCTGCTTGAGAAACACCTTCTGCAGAGATCATGGAAGCCCCAGCCCATCATGCTTTCCGGCAACACCGACTGTTATCAGCCTATTGAAAGAAAGCTTGGTATTACCCGCCGGCTTCTTGAGGTATTCCTCAAATACCGGCATCCGGTGGGCATTATTACCAAAAATGTAACCGTACTTCGCGACCTGGATATACTGGAGCCGTTGGCGAAGGAAAGGCTGGTTCATGTGGTGCTCTCCATTACATCACTCGATGAAAAGCTGAGGTCAGTACTAGAGCCGCGTACTGCAAGTGCCCATAAAAAGCTTAAAGCCATCGAAGAGCTGTCTAAAGCAGGTATACCCGTTACCATCATGAATGCCCCCATTATCCCTGGTCTCAACCACCATGAAATACCTAAAGTCATCAAGGCAGCAGCAGAACACGGCGCCCTGGGGGCAGGCTATACTATAGTGAGGCTTAACGGATATATCGGAGAGGTTTTTGAAGACTGGCTGCGTAAAAATTTCCCTGACAGGTTTGACAAAGTATGGAACCAGATATCTGAAGTTCACGGAGGCCATGTGAACGACAGCCAGTTTGGAAGAAGAATGAGAGGAGAAGGCAACATTGCTGATATCATAGCCCAACTCTTTAACTCCTCCAGGTCTAGATACATGGCAGGACGGGAAATCCCACCGTTTGATCTTACTAAGTTTAGAAAAGGAGGCAATTATAGCTTATTTTAAAGAACCCCATAAATGTGTTCTATTCGTGCCTTTTGTCTTCCCGGCGATATTCCTAATGAAACAAAAGAAGTTTAACGCCAGTTAGAGAGTAATAAAAGACATTCAAAAATGAACTACCTGATAAAAACCCCGCTAATACTATTTGTCCTTGCAGCCTTTGTGAGTTGTGCTTCGGGAGGTGATGTAAAGCATGAAAAAAAGGCAATTGATCCTGCCCTGGCAGCAAAACTCGATACAGCCATTTTTGCCAGCGGCTGCTTTTGGTGTACCGAAGCAGTTTTTGAAAGGGTAAAAGGCGTGGAAGATGTGGTATCTGGCTACAGTGGAGGCACAACACCCAATCCTACTTACGAAGAAGTTGGAGCTGGCCGTACTGACTATGCCGAGTCCGTCAGAGTATTGTTCGATCCCGAAGTAGTTACTTATGAGGAGTTGGTGGAAATGTTTTTTGCCTCTCATGACCCTACTCAACTGAACAGGCAAGGGCCTGACATTGGTAAGCAATATCGTTCTGCCATATTCTACAAAACCGCCGCGCAGCAGGAAACAGCCAAAAAAGTAATGAGCAAACTGGAAGGTTCGGGTAAATACGATGAGCCCATAGTTACTGAGATCACCAGGTTCACCTCATTTTATGAGGCAGAGGACTACCATCAAAATTATTACGAGCTGCACCCCAACCAGCCTTATGTAGCCTCAGTTTCCCGTCCGAAAGTGGAGAAGTTCATGAAGGAATATAAGCACAAGCTAAAAGACAAGTACAAGGAATAGTTAAAGCTCATGCTAACTATGAGGTTGGGTAAAGAACCTCACCCAACCTCACAGTCTTCAGTCTCAATACTAAAATCTCAAGACTAACTACTAAATATCTATTTCCACCTGATTTCTCAATATATCGTCCATCGTCTCCCTTTCCCTGATCAGGTGTGCTTTACCCTCATAAATCAGTACCTCAGCCGGACGATACCTGGAATTGTAGTTAGATGACATACTAAAACCATAAGCTCCGGCATTTTTGATAGCCAGAATATCACCCTCACGAACCTCGTTGAGTTTTCTGTCCCAGCCGAAAGTGTCTGTTTCGCAGATGTATCCGACAATTGTATACACCCTCTGTGTCCCTTTAGCGTTAGAAATGTTTACGATCTCATGGTAAGCATCGTACATCATAGGGCGTAGCAGGTGGTTCATGCCTGAGTCCACACCTACAAAAACCGTTGCAGGGGTTGTTTTGATCACATTGGCCTTTACCAGGAAATAGCCAGACTCGCTAACCAGGTATTTGCCTGGCTCAAACCACATTTCCAGTTTTCTGCCATAGCTTTCGCAAAACTTGTCAAACGACTTGCCAAGCTTTACACCCAGATCATAAACATTGGTAGTAATATCATTTTCTTTGTAGCCGACTTTAAAGCCGCTGCCAAAATCAATAAATTCCAGATTAGGAAAGTCACGGGCCACACCGTAAAGTATATCGGCAATCTTTAAAAACACTTCTGCATCCAGTATATCTGACCCCGTGTGCATATGAAGACCGATCACATCAATATTGTTCGTCTTGATTACCCTCAGCAAATGAGGTAACTGATATATAGAGATACCAAACTTGGAGTCCACATGCCCTGTAGATATTTTAGAGTTACCACCCGCCATAATGTGTGGGTTCAGCCTTATGCAGCATGGGACACTGTTGTGGTACTTATGACCGAACTGCTCCAGTATTGAGATGTTGTCAATATTGATGGTCAGGCCCATTTCCACACCCTGCTGAATCTCTTCAAATGAAACACAGTTTGGTGTGAAAAGAATATCGCCAGGCTCAAAACCCGCCTTAAGCGCCAGCTTGGCTTCCTGTACCGATACCACGTCTACCCCGGCGCCATGCTTTTTCATTAATTTAAGTATAGAAATATTGGTCAACGCTTTAGCGGCATACTTTATCTTTATCTTTTGATTGCTAAAAGCATTCTTTAGCGTAGTTAGCTGATCGATGATCTTGTTGGCATCATAAACGTATACAGGTGAGCCAAACTCCTTAACCACTTTGTTAAGATCGACACCTTGTATCTGATAAGCGTTGTTTTTTATTTCCATAAGTCAAAAATATTCGCCAAAGATATAAAAACCAATCAACCAGCCTATATCATTTGTTTTTAATAAAAGAAGATTAAGCTAATCAGCGGGTTAAAGTGCTCGTAAACGACCCATAGAGCATGAGTATGCCAGAAAATAATGCGCCGCTGTAACAACATCTTCTTTAGGCTGTTAGAAAGATTAAAATAATTATCGAATGAGAAAGATTGTTCTTATGGTTGTCCTGTTGGCTGGTCAATTATTGATTTCTTGCTCTGGTGATGACGATGACCCGGGATCTGACAGCCGCATCGATATCCTTCCGGCGTCTACTATGCTCATGGAGTTTGAAACCTTTGCTGTTAACAATGGTCGTCAGGAATCTTTTGGAAATGCCATAAGGGCAGGCGGGCATATTTCATCATGGAAGAAGTTTATGGATAATGATTTGAATATGCCAATTACAGCATACCTTATATCTACAAATAAAGATGCTGCCTACTCAGACGAGGGCTGGGCGTGGGATACAGAATTTAAGCTCGAAGGCGAGCAATATACCTCCAAACTATTAGCCACCGAAAGTGAGAATGGGGTGGTTTGGGAGATGCTCATTTCCAAACCTGGCAGCTTTGAGGATTTTACAGCTATTCAGGGATTATCAGCCCCTGACAGAAAATCAGGAACCTGGAGCCTGTTCAAACACCCCGTGGACAGTATTGAGGCTGTTAAAATACATTGGGAAGAAAATGCGGAGGGCATTATCAACCACATGAAATACACCGCCCATAGAGATGGCTCCTACATTGAGTATACCATAACCGATGAAAGCATATATGACGGACTCTACAATTTGCTTAACAACGGTAACACCGCATCGGTGGGATGGAACAGAAACAAAAAATATGGCTGGATAACCGAACAGGAATATTATCAGGATGACCAGCGCCACTGCTGGAATATTAGTTTTGAAGATGATGAATGTGAGTAAACATGCGAATATTATAACTAAACCAAATTGAAATATAACTAATTCTGATACATGAAGTTTCAATTCTAATTTATTATGGTTTAATTTGCTGCCTTAAAATTGTTTATAGTGGCTAAAATGGTTTTAAGGCAAGCTCTCCTTGCTTTTTGTCTCTTCCTGTCTTGTACTGAATTGCTGGCAACGCACATCATCGGGGGTGACCTCACTTACAAGTGCGTAGGGTCCAAGAGATATAAGATAATCCTAACGGTATACACAGAGTGTGGCTCTGAGGCTATACTGGAACAAAAATATCCCATCCAATATTACGCAACTGATCTCGGCATTGAGGCTAGCAACCCTTTGGTATTTGAAGTTTTCAAAGTATCAACGCAAGAGGTTCAGCTCTTTTGCGAAGGATATATTACCAACTGTGCCGGTGGTTCGCATAGAGGAGTGGAGAAAGTAGTGTATGAGGGAACGGTGAACCTTAGCAGCCATAGCCTGAGCGAAGATTGGAGGTTTTTTTGGAAACGAGCTGCCAGAAGTGAAGAAATTAAAACATTAGTACTACCTGAAGCCGAAGACTTTTTTATTGAGGCCTCTATTAATAATAAGCTGGCCTCTTGTAACCAATCCGTGGTTTTTGAAGGTTCTGCAGTTGCAACAGTTTGTATAAACCAGAGCCAGACATTTAACAACTTGGCTACTGACCCCGATGGCGACCAACTAAAATTCACTCTTGAAACACCTAAGAGTAACTATGATACTGATGTAGTGTTTAGCGATGGCTACAATGCCACAAATTTTATGGCTTTTTCAGGTACTCCTGTGCTTAATGCTAGCAGTGGTGACCTGACCATTAACCCTACACTGTTGATAACAGGCATCACGGATTTCAAAGTTGAGGAATTCAGAAATGGGCAATCTATAGGCTGGGTAAAAAGAGGAATACAGCTTACAAGTATAGATTGCAGTAATGCTATACCGGTGATCTCTGACTTTAAAACTATTAACAGTGAAACAGTTAATATATGTGCAGGGGAGACCATAAATCTTGAATTTGATGTTGAAGATGCCGACAATGAGAACATTTTGGTTACTCTGGTAGATGGCCCTGCCGGTATCTTTTCAGTATTAAACAATAACTCACGGTCCCCAACCGGCCGCATTTTATGGCATACCGGTTATGCTGATGCAGGAGTTTATAATGTTGTAGTCCAGGCGAGTGATAAAAAATGTCCGCAGCCCGGGGTAGCCGTAAAAACATTTGTTCTAAATGTAAGATCAAGCCCTCAGTTTAGTTTGGGTGGTTATCAGGTTATTGCCTGTGATGAGATCCTCGAACTGAAGCCAACGGTAACAGGAGGAGATGGTAACTATACCTATTTATGGAGCGACGGCTCTACCGGCTCTACTAATATTGTAGGGGTAGGCTCGCACTCCCTGAAGGTTACTGATGGCACCGGCTGCTCGTACACCAGCTCGACGTATATAAACGATGAGCTTTTTGCAAATTTTGATGTTTCACCCCGATGTATAGGTATGCCTGCAGAATTCACCGATCAGTCCTACCATCAGAACTCCTCAAAGGACATCGTAAGCTGGTCATGGGATTTCGGAGATGGCAACACCTCTACCGAGCAAAATCCTGAACACACCTATGCCGTGGCAGGAAATTATGAAGTGACACTTGAAATCACCGATAATGGTGCTGTGCCTTGTTCCGAATCCATCACCAAAGATATTACCATATGTGACCCGCCACCATTCAACTTTACACTCGATGGACACTGTACATATTCTCCGGTTACATTGCAGGCAATATTTGCAGGTATTAATGAATGTACCTTTATGCAGACTCTGGTTTATGATTTTGGAGATGGTACAGTTCAAACCTGCGACCTTGCATCACTTCCTCCATGTATTAATGTGCAGCATGTTTATAATGTGGCCGGCACTTACAATGTATCTGTAACTGCCTTAAGCCTAAGCGGATGTGAAAATACAATCACCAAATCCATTAAGATAGACCCCAGTCCGGAGGTAAATATTATTCAGGATAATTTCTACCTGATTTGCAGCAAGCCCGACTCCCTGCTGGAAACTGAAATTCTTGCAGGAGGGACCGGAGCTATCGCATACCAATGGAACACGAATGAAACTACCGAAGATATTAACATCAATAGTTCAGGGTATTATACTGTAACAGCTACTGATATCGTAGGCTGTTCTTTGTCTGATGACGTAATGGTAACCTACCCGTTATCAGCGCATTTCAGGTACGATCCATATTGTAAGCCTGGTGATATTGTTAATTTTTATGCCAATGCAGTCTCACTGACCAATACAGTCACCAGCTATACCTGGAACTTCGATGATCCCGGTTCCGGAACAGCTAACACTTCTGCTGATATAAATCCTCAACATGAGTTTTCGCAGGAAGGAGACTATAATGTGAGGCTGGAGGTAGAAGACTCTGACGGTTGTTATCGCAATTTTGTATGGCCTGTTTATAATACCTCTATAGATAACCACTTTGAGATCAACCCGTCCGAAGAGGTCTGCCAGGGCGGACAAGTTACTGGCACGGGGCCTTCGGGAAGTCATGTTGACAGCTACGTGTGGAACTTTGGCGATGGTTATGGGTACGGCAAAATATCTCCACATTTTTACAATTCAGCCGGTGACTTTGATATTAACCTCAGAGTGGATTACAATAACAATAGCCTGGCCAATGGATACTGTACAAGCGAATTTAATGAAGATATTTCGGTTAATGCGCGTCCTGCGGTTCAGATAAAAGCCTCGCAAGATCGGTTTTGTATGTATCAGCCCATCACCTTTGAGGTAGAAACAGAATCGGACATACAAGCTGTCGAATGGGAAGTGACCAATCTTCGGAAAGGTACAACAATCACATCCAATGAAATCTTTTTTACACATCAGTTTACGGAAAGAGCAGAATACAAGGTTGAGTTATCCGCCACCGATATTAATGGTTGTACCTCCTATAGCTCAATGAGCGGATTTGCTGCCAGGGTTGTAATTCCTGATTTTAATTTCGAAACCTTATGCGCAAAGGAAATCTTAACATTTGAGGAGGCATTTCGTGATACACTCGAAAATATAACAGATTACAGATGGGACTTTGGTGACGGCACTACTCAGGAAGGCCCAGTGCCTATACCGGTCACCACCCATGCTTTTGAAAAGGGAGGTGTATACCCCGTTACTTTAACGGTTATCAACAGCTTCTCCGGTTGCGGGAACAGCAAAACGAAAATGGTGACTGTGATTAAAGCCCCGGTTATAGATTTTAGCTACGATACCATTTGCGCCAGGTCAGCGATGTCATTCACCAATCTTACCACCGAGGGGGAAGGGTCAATAGAAAGCTACACATGGCAGTTTCCGGATGGGTCAACGGCCAACACCAAAGATGTCAGCTTTTACTTCGAAGAACCAGGAAACTTCCCGGTAAGCCTGATCGCTACTTCATCCTTAGGGTGTGCCGATACCCTTACCCAATCGGTTTATGTAAAGCCGTCACCTGTTGCGGGTGTTGAAATACCAGTTCCGTTTGTTGAAGCTTATATTCCCGTGCAATTCTACGATGATTCCGAGGGGGATATTATTTCTTACTATTGGGATTTTGGAGATGGTACCACCACCACGGAGCGGGATCCGATCCATACTTATAATGCTATAGAAAAGTACCCGCTGACCCATGTGGTAACCAATGGCTACAATTGTTCTGATACGTTGAATTTGCCTCTTGACCTTAATGTATACCTTGACCTGCCAACTGCTTTTTCTCCTAATGACGATGGTCAGAATGACCAGTTACGCCTGGTGCAGCAGGGCATAAAAACTTTATACACCTATAAAATATTCAACAGGCACGGCCAAGAGGTCTTCAATGCTTTGGGCGATGTGCAGGCGCTCTGGGATGGTACCTATAATGGTCGTCCTCAGCCTTCCGGGGTATATGTCGCTCATGTTAAAGCTACGGGAGCCTATGGCAAAGAGTTTAATTTCAAAAGAAACGTAACACTACTACGATGAGAAGACTGATTTTCATAATCCTCGTGTTACTTTCTCTGGGAGCAAAGGCACAAATCCAGGATGTTAAATTTTCGCAGTTCTTTAACTTTCCTCTCAATATAAACCCTGCGGCAACAGGAAATATCACCGAGACATACAGGGTTGCAGGTATTTACAGGCAACAATGGAGCAGCATAAATGCTGAATTTGTGACTTTCGGGATTTCAGGTGATGTTCGTTTTAATAAAGGATTTAGGCCAGGAGACTCCTTTGGAGTTGGTTTGTACGCCATAGATGATCATCTGGGCGACAATATTATGCAAAATCAGGAGATTGGCCTGAACCTCGCTTATCATTTTCCACTGGATTTTCAGGCCCGTCATATTATTTCTGCCGGTGCAGGGTTTAGCTATGCCATCAGCTCGGTTAATATTGATAAGTTGATATTTGAAAGCCAGTATCAGGGTTTTGTTTATGATGTAAATGTTCCTCACGGCGAGCCATTTACCAGTGACCAACAGGCCAACTATGATGTAAATGCAGGTATCTCATATACATTTTTGATCAATCCGAAATGGCAGACCTCCATAGGAGCAGGTTTGCAAAATATTATCGACCCTCAGGAAGGCTTTTTTAGTGATTCCCTGGCCCGCGTCGGAATGAAGCGAAAAGTGCTTTCTGGCAGCGTAAAATACAAAGTTAATAACCGTCTTGCCCTGGTTCCGCGCTGGCTGGCCACCATGGAGCAGCAAGCCACCGAAATAAGTACAGGAGTGGTTGCGGAATATGATATTTTCCCTGATAAAGATTTGCAGCTCGATTTGGGGCTATTTGGTCAATGGTCAGAATATGCCACTATTTATGCAGGTGCCGCTATCAAAGGTGTGGAGGTACACGCTAGCTATGACTTTGCTATTTCCGGACTTAAAAATCTGGCATCAGCAGATGAAGCGGGGCAGGGCTCCCCGGGTGTTTTTGAGCTGTCACTCATTTACCGGGGAAGGACAAAAAAGAATACAGGCAGTTACATTATTCCTTGCAGAACATTTTAGAGATCATGGGAAAGAGATTATCGGTACTTGCCGTAGCACTTATATTAATTTCGATTAATACATATCAAGCCAATGCCCAGCAGGATGTGCGGGAGAAAATAGCAGATGGCAGCTACAATAAAGGAGATTTTTATAAGGCCATACCTTTATATAAAGACATTGTAAAGCACAACCCAAAAAATATAAAGGTCTGGTATAAGTTAAGTGAAGCTTTATACAATGTGCGTAATCACACAGAGGCAGTGGAAGCTTTCGCGGTTTTGCACAAGCTCACCGAAACGGATAAGCATTTAAAAAATGAATATTATACAGCATTCCTACATTATGGCAATAGCTTAATGGCTGTACAGGAGTATGAGAAGGCAAAACGCATTTATCTCCAGTTTTTAAGGCTAAAGCCGGGGCATGCAGACTACCGTAGCATGAAGCGTCAGGCAAACGCAAAAATAAGAGCTTGCAAGGAGGCGGAAAGCTTACTTAGCCTGGCGTATTTGGGTGAATATGAAATAGAGCGTTTACCCAATACAGTTAACGGCAAATATTCTGACTTTGGTCCGGTTTGGCTGGATAATCAGTCATTGCTTTTTACCTCATTGAGGTCAGATTCTGCTTTGGAAATCTCAGATAATGAAGACTTTTCACCCATAAACCAGCTTCATATTGCCAAAAAGTCAAATGGAGAATGGCAGGAAGCCGAGCTTGCAGAAAGTTTTAATCACGACTTTTTTCACAGCGCCAATGGCTCATTGTCAGCAGACGGGAAATTGTTTGCTTTTAGCATCTGTAAAGAAAATAAGGCCCATGAGATTCGCTGCGCTATATACCAGTCAAGAAAAGTCAACGGGCAATGGCAGGATCCGGTTAAGCTTGGAAAGCATATCAACAAAGCCACCTCTACTTCCACTCAACCGGCGTATGGACAGGTAAAACGCAGAGGGAATGTAACAGAGGTATTGTATTTTGTGTCCGACCGGGAAAAGGGGAGAGGCGGTATGGATATCTGGTACTCAGCAAAGGATAGAAAAGGGGACTGGAGCAAGCCGGTAAACTGCGGCAGTGCCATCAATACATCCGGAAATGAGATCACACCGTTTTATGACGATGCCTCAGGCACGCTTTATTTCAGCTCCGATTTTCATCAGGGGTTGGGCGGCTATGACATCTTTAGTGCTTATGGAGGCTTGAAAAGCTGGCGGTCGCCAATCAATATGGGTGCATCGATCAATACCGGATTTGACGACACTTATTTTTCATGGAGAGTGGCCGATGCCAATGGCACATTGGTTTCCAATCGTGATGGAAGCCTCTCAGTTTTTGGGAAAAACTGCTGTGATGATATTTTTTATGTCGAAAAACACCCTGTGTTTCAACTACCAGGTATTGTTATTTCCACAGATTCCCTTCCCCTGCCTGATGCCACTGTTGGCGTAAAGCTCAAGAGTGCTGGAGAAAACCCGGACAGCCTTTTCTGGGTGACTGCCAGTAATGAAAAAGGTAGTTTTGAACTGCCTTACAGAAAAGATTTAAAGCTAGCACTAGTGGTTGCAAAAACTGGTTTTGAAACTACGGAGATGGATTTGCAGGATCAATATGGCAACTATCCTGATACTGTGGTAGTGGTTATGAAGTCGCTGACTGAGGAAAAGGAGGCATTGGACAAAATGGTGGCTCAGAAGCTGGAGGTGCTGTCAGAGCAGCGACTGGAAGGAAAAATAACAGCAGGAACAGTACTGGTTATGGAGCATATTTATTTTGAATTTGATAAAGCAGCCATTCAGCCGGAAGCCCATCAGGACCTGGACTTGTTGTTTGATTACCTGAGGCATAATCCCAAGGTGAAGATCGAAATTGCAGGCCATACAGACGGCAAAGGAGATGCCGTTCACAATCAGGAGCTTTCACAAAGGAGGGCTGATGCTATCCGGAATTATCTGATTGACAAGGGTATACATAAGCGAAGACTGACGGCCATAGGATACGGGGAAGAAAGACCCATTGCGCCTAACGAAAATCCGGATGGAAGTGATAACCCCGAAGGGCGCCGGAAGAACAGGAGAACAGAGGTAATTATACTGTAAAAGTCCCTCTGAAACAGGTTTTGAGGAGGCTTTTCTCTTGTAATTCTCGTTAAGTTTTACTACTTTACCAGTTCCCCCAAGAATCAATCACCATAGTGCTATCGGGAAGAAAAATCAGTAGGGGAAAATTTTACAATTTGTTGTTAATTCATTTGCACTTCCACATCATGGAATGTGTATTTTTGTGCGCTTAACCTTTTTTAACTATAAACCAACTGCATATGATCCAGATAATACCTTCCATAGCGATTAATGAAGGCAAAGTAATCAGATTACAACAGGGAGATTTTACAAAGGAGAAGGTATATGACCAAAGTCCAATTGATTTGGCCAAGACCTTTGAGGATCATGGTATAGAAGTGGTTCACCTTGTAGACCTAGACGGAGCACGGAGAGGCCAGCCGGTCAACTATCATATACTTGAAGCTATAGCGGGATATACCGGGTTGAAAATAGACTTTACCGGAGGTATCCATACGGACGGAGATATAAGCAAGGCCTATGAATACGGGGCCAGCTATATTACCGCTGCCAGTGTGGCGGTAAGCAGAAAAGAGCTATTCTCCTCATGGATCATCTCATACGGAAGGGAAAAGATCACATTGGGAGCAGATGCCATCAACGGCAAGATAGCTATCAGAGGGTGGCAAAAAAGCACTGATCTGGATATCATGGACCATATTGAATACTTCTATTCCAGAGGTCTGAAATATGTAAAAACCACTGATATCAGTAAGGACGGTGTGATGCAGGGCCCCGCATTTGAGCTGTACCAAAATATTATTGACAGGTTCCCCGATATTTGTGTACTGGCCAGTGGTGGCGTAAGGAATATAGACGATATCAAGCGACTTAATGACATGGGTGTTTTCGCCGTTATTTTTGGTAAAGCATTCTATGAAGGTCGTATTCAACTCAAGGAGCTGGAGCAGTTTTTGGTAAAGGCGTAACAGGGAATCAAGCTGCAGATCAGTAAAGCGCTTCTATTGTTTTCTGTGAGCTTGCCAACAAGTCTGTCAAACAGAGAGGTGAAAAGTTGGTGTTTCCATAGATTATGCTTAACCATAGCAGGCCCTTCATAAAGAGCAGCACTTGCCCGGATTTTAAAAAAATGCTATAAAAAATGAGGCCGCTTAACGTTTTAAGCGGCCTCTTTAATAACTGATTGGAATCAACCTAAACCAAAAGGAGAGCACAATCAGTGTTATTGTATTATTATTGTATCTTGATATTCCATTCAAGGTCAACATCTGATTCTCCATCCTCTGATGAAGATGTTGCCGTTTTAATATCAGGTTGGTGCTTCAACAGTATTTGGAAGGTACCAGAAGTCGGCTCATCAGTTTCCCAAACAGTCTCTAAACCGATAGGTAAGCCCTCTAAATCAGTATCCTGGTAATTAACAGGATTGTCCTGATTTCCTGCACCAATATTTCCTAAACCTGTTGGGCTTGAAAACAATGCTCCTGTCCAGCCAAAGAAGATCTGGTGCTCATGTCCTTCTTCTTCCACTTCTTCGGTAATATCTTCATTACTATCTCCTACAGTATTCTTGAAGGTTATAGACATAGAATATATAGTATTGGCTGCCAGTACAATGTCGTCTTGCTCTGCAGGTGCTGTTCCTTCGCCGTCAGGATCATTGTAAGTAAATGATAGAGGAGTGCCTCCCGCTGCGGGGGTAAAGGTTAGCGTCACTTCATTAATTACCTCTTCTTCATTTTCAGCTTCTGGAGCGTCATCATCATCACTACAGCTTGCCATAAAGCCCATAGTTGCAAGTAATAACAGCGCGAGAAAGTTTGATTTTAGAATTGTCATATCAGTGTTTTAAATGAAATTAAACATTTACATATCGTTAACTGATACAAATATATTTAAATGCAACAATGATGCAAATAGAAAGTGCTTTATTTTATGTTTTTAAAATTTATAGCGAGCGGAAATGACCATATTAAAGCCGGTTTCATCAGCAAAATATCTTAACCGGTTGGTGTAGTCCCTGTAGGAGGCATTGAGGAGATTCTTGAACTGGACACCAAATACAAATTGATTGAGGGTTCCTTGCAGGTTGAGGTTCATAAGCAGGTATCCGTCCGGTGCAGGCAGGAAGTCGAAGTTGGAGTTATCTTCCGCAAAGAGGTTTTCACCGTTAAGATTAGCTTCATCAATGTCGGCTACCGTTATTACGCGTGGAGCCTGATATTGCCTGAAAGTGTAGTTTGCCTCTAGAGCAGCACTAAACTCATCCAATCCAAAGGCCTGTTTCATAAAAGAAAGTTTATAACCAAGTTTATTGGCCGGAATGCCAACAAATACGTCGTCATGGCTAACATCACGCGCCTGGAGGTAAGTACCTTGTATACGAGACTCCCAGAAGGAAGTGTGTTGAAGGATATAGCTGGCATCTAACCCGAAGAAGATGGCATCTGTTTGGTCATACACATAAAAGGGAAATGGACCCCTTACCGTTGCAGCTATACCAGCCGGTTTGGAGTAAATATAACCTTTGAGGTAGTTGACATGCGCCGTTACCTCGAGGCTGCGGCCTTTTACCGTATGGTTAAAGGTATTTACCCATTTAAAACCCAGTTCATTATCCACCGGTCTCTGGTCCTGATCCAATACACCCTGTATACTCTCCGGAGTTCCAAATTCGTTGGTTATATGGCGCCAAAGCCCAAAGTCAATGGTAAATTCATGCTTGCCGTAGCTGTATAGCTCGGCAATGTTCGGAGGCCTCCAGGCAGTGCCAAAATTGCTTCTGAAACTACTGTTTTTACCTAATGAAGTATTGATTCCGACCAGTCCGGTTACACTTTGATAGTTAAGGTCTTGCCTGTAAACATCGTTGTCAGCATCACGGCCTGCTACGGAGTTTGACTGATAGTCGTAACGTACACCTACTTCCAGTTCCATGTTACCTACGGGCCGCGATTCTGTAATATAGAAGCCAAACCTGCTGTTATTGTAGTTAGGAACAAAAGGGATAGTATTTGTGCCGGGGATATTATTATTGTCCTGATACAGCCATTGTGCTCCTATGGTGCCACTCCAGTCTGAGATGGGTGCATGCTTCCAGTCCAGGTCCAGTGTATGTGTGAAAAGCTCCAGGTCTATGGCAGGCCGATCATTATTGTTTCCCCGCCTTACATCATACTCCTGCCGTGTATTGGCCTGGAAACCATATTGAAAGTCTAATTGATGGTCCTTAAAATTGTAATGTCCTTTTAGTCTGATCAGGTCATGACTTACTTCCTGCCGCGGGTTATTGATGTTGTAGCTGAAATCTCTCGTAAAGTATGGCTCATCAGCTTTTAAGGCAAGATCGAGATCTTCCAGGTTACCCACTACCGACCCTCGGAGTATACCCAGGTTTTGCTGTACATGGCTGTATAGCAAAGTAAGGTCGAGCTGTTTATAATGGTACCGGGTGCCGAGCATATAGCTAAATTCACGGGCACCGGTATTGGTTAACATGTAATCGGGAGCTCTCAGGTCGCCCTGGTACAGGCCGGAAACCTGACCCATCCATGCAAAGTTTTTATATCCCTGCTGTAGCAGGAGATCTGCATTGACAGACCTGCCATTGCTTGCGGCCGTTACGCCCGCTGTTCCGTGTAAGTGGCCTGTTGACAATTCCATTTTGGGCGGATTAATGATGATCACCCCCCCCATGGCATCCGGCCCGTATTTTACCGCAGCGGCTCCTTTAACCAGGGCAATATTGTCAGCCATGGCAGCATCTATTTCAGGTGCGTGTTCCTGGCCCCAACCTTGCCCTTCGTGCCTTACACCGTTGTTAATGATCAGCACTCTGTTGCCATGCAAGCCATGGATCATGGGTTTTACTACATTCTGCCCTGTTTTAAGTGTAGAAACACCGGTAATATTGCTCAATACGTCACCCAGCGATTCTGTTTTAATGCTCTCCAGCTCTTTACCCGATAGCTTTGACTCTGTCATTGATTCAAGTCCTGTTTCTATTGTGCTACCCTCGATCACTATACTCTCAAGGATCATATCATTGGTAGCAAGTTTAACGATCAGGTCAGGATGGTAGATGTCATGGTGGTGAACAAAACTCTTGTACCCCAAGTGAGAAATGGAGATATCATATTCTTTTTCGCAAAGCCCTTTGATCTGAAATTCTCCGGCTTCATTGGTCATAATGCCTTTTTCAGAGTTTTTGATTTGTACGGTAGCATAAGGGATAGGCTCTTGCGTGGAGGCATCTACAACCAATCCGGAGATGGCGCAACTGCAATCAGCGCTGCAATCCTTTTTTCCCTGAGTGAAAGCGGGGCTTGTAGAGAGCAAAAGGGCTGCAAAAATCAAAAAAGTAAATACACGAGTAAACATAATGCAACAAAGTTGCAAATACGATCTTAATTATTTCAGTGTTTCGGGAGATTTTATTCGTCTATGACCTCAGAAAACTTGAATCTTTGGATAATATAGTGAAGAAAATTGAAGGAGAGGACTGAATCGGGATCTTCATCTTCGCTGTTGGCTCCGCTGGTGGAAGGGGAAGTTGTTTGTTGCTTATTTTGTGTCTGAGAATGGTTGTTTGAAGAGGTGTTGGTAGATTTTTGCTTGTTGCTTTCTTCTACCTTTTCTTCTGGTTTTTGCTTGTCTTTAGGGTATGAGCTTTTCATACCAGGCTGGGTATAAGTATTTTCTGTGCCTGGTGAACTAGGAGCTTCAGGCTTTTCCTGATAGCTGTCCCCACCACCTTCAAGAAACATAAAGCCGTCTTCCTGTGCTGCCAATGGATTTACGTAGCACACACTAACTAATAAGAAGATGGATGCGATGTATTTAATTGACCTATCTCTCATGATTTTTCAAGGTGTACTAATATACGAATTAATTTTCAAAAGGTTACAACCGTTCTTGACACGACTCGTTGATATATTATATTTGTACGCTATGGATCAGATTAACTGGAACGATTTTGAAAAGGTTCAGCTTCGTGTTGGAACAATTGTTAAAGTAGAAGATTTTCCCGAAGCCAGAAAACCCGCCTACAAGGTGTGGGTAGATCTGGGGGAAGATATTGGTATAAAAAAATCCAGTGCTCAAATTACCCATCACTATACCAAAGAAATGCTGCACAACAAGCAGGTAGTTTGTGTCGTTAATTTTCCTGAAAAGCAGATAGGACCATTTCTGTCACAAATCCTGATTACAGGTTTTGCAGATGAAAACGGTCACATTCTTTTAGCTGTTCCGGACCGTGATGTTCCGAATGGTGCCAAACTTCATTGAGATGAGCAAACTGCAGATCAGAAGCCTGAGGCCAGTCGACCTGACTGACATGTATATTACTTTTCTGGATTCTTTTTCAGATTATAAGGTTCCGTTCAGGTTGACCAAAGAGCAGTTTGTCAGAAAATTCGTAGAGAAACTCAAAATAGATTTTTCCCTGTCGGCAGGGGCCTACGAAGATAATTCACTGGTAGGCTTTGTATTTACTGCAGTAAACTACTACGAAGGAAAACTGACTGCTTACAATGGAGGAACGGGTGTACGCCCTTCCAGCAGAGGTAAGAAGCTTACTATTAAAATGTATGATTTTTTGATTCCGATGTTTCAGGAAAGAAAGATCAAACAGTGCGTTTTAGAGGTTCTGACAGAGAATGACCGCGCCATAAAAGCTTACAGAAGTATCGGCTTCCGGGAAACCAAATATTTTCGATGCTTTAAGTTTGACTCAAAACACTTAAAAGTAAAACCTCCAAAAGTAAATCTGGAAATATTCGGCGTGAAGCACCCTAGTTGGGATGTTTACGAACGCTTCGCCAATCAAGCCCCCTCTTTTCTGGATTCATCACTCATGATCAATGATAACTTAGCCAGTGAGACCATAGTGGAGGCTTACTCCGAGGGTAAATGCGTAGGCTATGCTATTTATCAGTCTGCTTTTGGCAGAATAAGTCAAATTGGCGTTGCACCGGAAGTAAGAGGTAAGGGTGTTGGCTCCAGCCTGGTCAAGTACATTCAGGAAACCAGCAATCAGAAAATCCTGACCGTGATCAATATCCAGAGAGAAGCCACAAATACCATTAACTTCTTTCAGAGCCTTGGGTTTAAAAACCAGTTGAACCAATATGAAATGATCATGCCTCTCGAGAGCTGAGCCTGATCACTCATTACTTTGTTGCAAGCTTTGATATAGTGGCAACCATTCAATATCCAATAAACATGTATCTTAGGCACATCCGTTGACGTGTCGGATGTTTTCATTAAAAAGCCCCTTTTCTAGCCATGATCGACTTTAACAGCCTTGCAGGGATTACTGCCGGAGAAATTGTTTTATCAGAATATTCCGGGGAAATCAAGTACCTTATCACGGATAGCCGTAAATCTTTTTTTGCCGGTGGCGGGATATTTTTTGCCATTAGCGGCGAAAGGCATGATGGGCATGTTTACATTAAATCGCTTTATGATAAAGGTGTTCGCCAGTTTGTAGTGGAGAAAGACGTGGAAGCGTCTCATCTTCCGGGAAGTAACTTGCTGAAGGTTAGCAGTAGCCTGATGGCTTTGCAGGCGGTGGCGAAAGCTCATCGTGAGCAATTCAATGTAGAGGTAGTGGGCATAACCGGGAGCAATGGAAAGACTATAGTAAAGGAATGGCTCTTTCAGCTCATCGTGCCTTACAAAAGAGCGGTGAAAAATCCTCATAGTTACAATTCTCAAATTGGAGTACCACTCTCGGTCTGGCAGCTTAATGAACAACATGAGGTAGGTATTTTTGAGGCAGGCATTTCCGTGCCTGGCGAAATGGAGAAACTGGAAGCCATCATTCAGCCTACAGTTGGCATATTTACCAACATCGGGCCGGCCCACGATGCCGGTTTTAATTCCAGAAAGCAGAAAATACAGGAGAAAGCCCGCTTATTTCAACATACGGAGCATGTGATTTATTGTAAGGACCATGAAGAGATAGATCAGTACCTTGCCGGTAAAGGTTTTAGCTGGGGGCATCATGTTGACAGTGATGTGCGGATAATGGATGTTGTCCACAATGAACGAGAGACTGTTGTGAATATTAGATTTGGCTCTGATCATGTTTTCAAAATCCCGTTTATTGATAAGGCTTCAATAGAAAACTGCCTGCATTGTATTACATACATGCTGTTCAAAGGCTACGATTCCTTATCCATCCAGGAAGGTATCAGCAAGCTTCATAAAGTGCACATGAGGCTTGAGTTAAAAAAAGCCATTCACAACAGCTATGTAATAGATGATGTTTACAACAATGATCTTGCGGGTTTGCAGATAGCGCTTGATTTCTTATCGCATCAAAAGCAGCATGAAAGCAAATCGGTGATCATTTCCGATATACTTCAATCTGTAGCAGATCAGCAAAAATTGTATACTCAGGTTAACGAATTGCTAAAAACGGCCAACGTAACCAAAATAATAGGTATAGGGCCTGCATTGTCACGCTTTAAAAAGCTGTTTGACATGGAGGCTTACTTTTATGAAACAACGGCGGACTTTCTTAAGCAGCACGACTTTACTTCTTTCCGGGATGAGATCATCCTCGTTAAAGGTGCGCGAACTTTTGCCTTTGAAAGAATTGTAAGGACACTCGAGGAAAAGATCCATGGTACGCAATTAGAAATCAACCTTGATGCGCTAACCAATAATCTCAATTTCTACCGGTCCCGCATGAAACCGGAGACCAGACTGATGGTGATGGTGAAGGCATTTGCTTATGGCAGTGGTAGCCTTGAGGTGGCCAATCTTTTACAGTTTCACCGGGTTGATTATCTGGGTGTGGCCTATGCGGATGAAGGGGTTATATTGAGAAAAAATGGAATTTATCTTCCCATCATGGTAATGAACCCCAGCGAAGACAGCTTCGAAAAGCTTTATCAGTATCAACTGGAGCCTGAGGTGTACAATTTCAATATATTCAGACAGCTTATCTCTTTCCTGGGAAACAGACCCATGAAAGTACATCTTAAGCTGGACACCGGCATGCACCGGCTTGGCTTTGAGGAAGGTGATATAGATCAATTGATTGGTTTATTACAAAAGCACTCGAACCTTGAAGTAAAGAGCATATTCAGTCATTTGGCAGGCTCAGATGAAGCTACACATAATACTTTCTCACGAGAGCAGGCAGAAAAATTTGAAAGACTCTCCGGCAGGATAATGCAGAATCTGCACCATAGGCCGTTAAGACATTTGGTAAACTCCCCCGGCATTGTTCGTTTTCCCGAATTCCATTATGATATGGTAAGGCTTGGCATAGGCTTATATGGCCTTGAGGCAAATAAGCTGGAACAACATCGATTGCAGCCGATCAGCAGGTTGAAAACGATTATCTCTCAAATCAAACACATTAAAGAGGGAGAAACAGTAGGCTACAGCCGAAAAGGCCTGGCTAAGGAGGACATGCAAATTGCCACTATTGCTATTGGTTATGCCGATGGCTTCAGCCGGGCATTTAGCAACGGCGTCGGTGAAGTCTGGCTGCATGGTAAAAAAGCGCCCGTCATAGGAAACGTCTGCATGGACATGACCATGATCGACATCACAGGCATAGATGCGTCAGAAGGAGATGAGGTTGAAGTTTTCGGAGAACATCTGACAATCATGGAAGCAGCTTCAAAGATCAATACCATTCCGTACGAAATACTCACCAACGTAAGCCAGCGAGTGAAGCGCGTTTATTACGTGGAGTGAAACTCCATGACCTCCAAGGTTTTTGAAAACCTTGGAGGCCTGCTTCGATCAGTTTTAGAAAAATTCAATAGGAAAAGTGCGTAAATTTTTTCTTAATGAGATGCTGTGCGGTCGAGAGGAGGAATGAATGTATTAACTAAACCCTTTAAAAAAATGAAGAAAAGCATCCTTATCATCTTCCTGTTCGGGCTTATAGTTGCTTGTTCGGGAGAAAAAAAAGAAAGTGACGAGGCACCTCAGATCACGGAGGAGCAAGTGGAAGTTATAGAAGAATCCACTCAAAAGATTGATGTTATGATCGATTCGTCTTCTCAAAGAATCGATACACTACAGAATGAAATTGATGAATTGTTAAAAGACATATAAACCCTGGTATTATGAAGAAGTTATTGATGTTAAGCCTAATGGCTATTGTATTGAGCTTTGCCTACACGGCTAATGGTCAGGGAAAAGGCCAGGCCAAAAAACAGGAAGCAGACACAACAGTGGAGCGCTCACAGGGTAAACCTGATAAATCAAAAGCGGATAAAGGAAAGCCGGAGGAGGATCGGGAGAGAGGGAACGGTAACGCTGACCCTAAAAAGGATAAGGACAATAAAGCAGAAGGTAGGGACAGCGACAAAGGGAAAAAGGATGATAAGTCAGGTGATTCGAATGTGGAGGATAAAGGTAATGCTTACGGAAAGGATAAGGGAGATATGAGTGGAAAGGAGTTTGGCCAGCAACGTTCAGAAGAAGCCAAGGCTGCTGCCCAGGCCAGAATGGCCGAAGCTAAAGAGGAAATAACCCGTCATGAATCGCAGATTAAAGAAAACGAGGAAAAAATAAAGGAAGCTAAGGAAAAGGTTCAGGAGCAAGAGAAAGCCGGAGAAATTTCGGCGGAGGAAGTTTTGCGTAAAAATGAAAAAATAGCCGAAGCGGAAAAGAAGGTAAAAGAGCTGAAAGAAATTGTAGAAAAGGAGAAAAAACGACTCGAAGAGTTGGGCAAGGTGATTAAAGGAAATTGAGGGGTAAAGACCTCCAAGGTTTCAAAACCTTGGAGGTCTGTATCTGCTAAATTAAAATTTTACTTCTGGAGCTTCGTCTGCGCCTTGTTTAGATTGGAAACCCTCTTTTTTAGGGAACTCGCCCTCATCGGCTAACATATTCAGCCAAAAACTTCTAAAAAAGCCCCTGATATGGCTGTTGTAGGCACTCACGGCCTCATTGTACCTTTGACGAGCAACATTTATCCTGTTTTCCGTACCTTCAAGTTGGGCTTGCAAATCAGAAAAATTAGAAACCGATCTTATCTGAGGGTAAGCTTCAAAAGCCAGGTTGATGGCAGTATTGATTTCGCGACCTGCCAGCTCAAGGTCTTCCGGTGTCTTGGCATTGGCTATGCCCGCACGAGCCTGTGTTACTTTGGTTAATATGCGCTCCTCCACTTCTGCTGCACCTTTTACAGTATTTACAAGGTTAGGGATTAAATCAGCCCTTCGCTGGTAAGTAGCCTGTACATCAGCCCACTCTTTATCGACCGCTTCTTGTAGTACTACGGCCTTATCATAAACCCCACTTCCTGCAAATACTCCAATAAATGCGACTAATAGAATTACGCCTATAACAATTAGTACAATATGCAATGTTTTCATAATGTCGAATGTTAAGTTTACCCTTTAAATATAAGCAATCTATGTCTCCCCAAATAATGAAAAATATGCTTTTTGTGGCAGTTGCTGTCCTGCTTTATTCATGTAAAATCGACCACGACAAAAAAGTAGATCGGGCTAAATTCAGCTTTAAGACGGGAGATGATACTGAGCTGTTTTTCAAAAATATGAGGCAGTCGTACTATGACCTTGAGGAGAATAGCGCAGCAAAATTCAATATTTTCAGGTACGAAGACAGGGTTCAGGAGGCGGATCATCCGCTGCTGAACCTGGCCATTGTCATTAATTATTTGCAGGATGAAGCTTACTTGCTGCTCGAGCCGGACGAATCGCTTCGGGATCAGGATCGTCTGGAAATAGTATGGAGTGGAGAAGCCGAAACCGGCGGAACCATAGTTTTAGAAAATTACAATCGTGAGGGTATGCTTGAGTTTGCCTCTCAGGTTTATGAGGCTCTGCAAAAGAAAGCCAGCTTTATCCTGAAATTTGAAGGAGAAGAGCTGCCTTTACTTGAAGACCCGAAAGAACGTGAGGCCTTTCGAATTACTGTTTCCGACTATTACAGGCTCACCAGGGTTTACTGATCATTGAGCCATAAGTCTACATACTTACCATCGGGGTCATAAGTGAGACTTTGGTTTTCTATGATGAATTTTCGGCCCTGCCTTGGATCATTGCCTACTCCGGCAATATAGGCCCAGTTGAGCCAATTGCTGCAAGCATCATAATCGATGAGCCTGTTTTCAAACCACATGGCGCCCCATGTCCAGTTTACATTGAGGTCGTACATCAAATAGCTTGCTGCATTTTGGCGTCCGCGGTTAGACATATAGCCTGTCAGTAAAAGCTCCTTCATATTGGCGTCTACAAACGGTTCCCCTGTGTTGCCTGTTCGCCATTTTTCAAAATTGAATAAATTATCCTCCATTTTAAGTTTTATATCCTGAAAGCCGTTGATATGAAAGATCTTTGATCCGTTCTTTTTGGCCATGAACTTGAAGAAATCACGCCAAAGAAGCTCAAAGAAAAACCAGTAGGTGGAGTCGTTCTTTACCCGTTCATCTTCATATTTTTTAATTTCCCAATAAATGGATTTGGCTGAAATGGCTCCCGTAGCCAGCCATGGAGACAGTTTGCTGGAGTAGTCGGAGCCTATCATTTCATTTCTGGTTTCTTTATAATACCGTAGCAGATCTTGTTTCCAGAAATATTTATGGAGCCTTTTCCACGCTTCAGTTTCACCTCCTTTAAAGTTTAGTACCCTTCTGCGGTCAGCTTTTTCAGGTGACATTCCTAATTCTTGCATGGTCGGAATTGGCCCGGGTTTGATGTTTTCAATTGGAGACAGGCTTTTGGGTGCCGGAAATAAAGGGCGGACCTCTACGTTGTTGGCTTCTGCCTCCTTCCGAAATGTGGTGAAAACATCGGGAACCTGTTTGATTGGCCAGGGCACATCCTCTTCGTGAAAGAGCGTTTGTTGCCAGTAAAGCTCCAAAGGGATCAGTTTCTTAAGCAGGACCTGCTCCACTTCATCAAGCCTTTGTAGCTCTTCATGAGTAACATCTTTTGATGCATACACTGCATTGATATTAGATTTTTCTACCAGTTCAGAAATAATATCAGCCGCATGGCCTGTACGTACAATAAGGTCACTGCCAATTTTTTGGAGGTTGTTTCTCAGGTTCTCAACACATTCGATCAGGAACTTGGCCCTGAAAGCTCCGGTCTTTGCAAATCCCAGATGAGTTTCTTTGAATTGTGCCGGATCAAAAATGTACAGAGGGTATATCTTGTCACCATTTTGGATAGCCTTACTTAAAGCTTCATTATCATAAAGGCGCAGGTCATTGGTAAACCAGACTATGACGTTTTTCATAGCCGCACAACAATTTTGTGCGTTAATTGTTTAAACAAATTCTAGTTGCCAAAGGCAGTGATCACCAACCTGCGGCTTCTGCCATGGTTGCGGTGCTCACAAAGATATATGCCTTGCCACGTGCCCAGGTTAAGGCGTCCGTTGGTTATAGGAATGGATACTGAGCTGCCCAGTAGCGAAGATTTGATGTGCGCCGGCATATCATCGGAGCCCTCAAGGGTATGCTTGTAGTAGGGAGCATTTTCAGGAACCATTTTGTTGAAGTGACTTTCAAAATCCTGCCGCACGGTTGGATCAGCATTTTCATTGATAGTCAAACCGGCAGAAGTATGCTTGATAAAAACCTGTAGCAGGCCGGCTTGTATTTCCCGAAGCTCAGGAAGCGCATTCTCCACAATCGATGTGATGAGGTGGAAGCCTCGTGGCTGAGAAGGAACGGATATCTCTTTTTGAAAAACTTTCATAAAGCTAGTTTTCTATTCTTTCAAAAGCCCCAAGATCAGGGTTGTCGTCGCGGAGTTTACCATCATGGTCTGTACCCAGGCCAAGTACTATGCCTTTGTCCTTGGCTGGAGAAAGTGTATCCAGTTTGTAATCATGGCCCCTCGGATACACAAAATTGGGGTCTTCATTAAGGATGTTGCCGTTAACATTAAAGTCTTCATTTGATGTTTTGAGCAGGTTATTGGACATACTTAGACTGAAACTGGCTTGTCCGCTGTTGCTGATGATAATTTCATCTTTGAGAGAGCCCCAGATAATTGAGTTAGCCAGTTCAACTTCGAGATCATCAACTAACAGCGCATCTTCACCGATCACCAGGTTGTCTGAAAAAACCACGGAAGGGTCTTCTCTGAAAAAATCGAAAGAGTAATTGGCAAAGGTGCAATGCTCATACCGGTAGCTGCCACCCGCATAGTTTCCCAGGGTGTTTATAGCGCAGTTGTTTATCACGGTATTGTAGACGTACATATCCGAAGTAATAGCCAGAATGCCATATCCGGGTAAAACAAGCCCACCATTGATGGGTAGTTTGGTGTTACCACCGATATTTTCAATAGTACTGTTGCCAATGATCAGGTCCGGCTCAGTGTCATCATCGGGTGTGCCGAGGTATATACCAACTTCTGCATTGCGAATGTCAGTATGGCTTATGTTATTGTTTTTGCTGCCGGGCAGGAAAATTATACCTCCCCACTGGCCGGGTACCTCCTTAAAATCAAGCCGGTCATTTCTGAATAATACCCTCTTTTCTGCCTCACCCTGTACGTCGATGGTGCCCTTTACAAAAATGTATGATCCGTTATGTGAATATATTTGTGTGCCGGGCTCAATAGTCAATGAGCACAAAGAATCAATAAGTACTGAATTGTAAATAACATAAGGCCTTTCATTGGTCCAGGTAACATTACAAGCCAGTACAGAATCCCTCAAAAAATTGGCATCCTGACCCCAGGCTACCAGTTGAACATTCTGTTTGTTGCTATTGGTCAGGAAGCTGATCTCGTCGGATACAATAAACGGCAGGTTTTCATCTGCCGGATCAATAGTGACCTCTACCAATACCAGCAGGCTGTCATTGCCCAGCAGCCTTGTATTTTCAAAGCTTGAAGATGGCCGGCCGTTTACATAAATGGTGTATGGAGAAGTGGGCTTTTTTAGGGATATCCTGGCTATCTCGACTGCATTGTCGCTATCGTTATATACTTTCAGCCGCTTTGTGATGTTCCTGATCTCACTACTGACTTTGGTAAATACAGTATCAAAAAAGATGGTATCGGTAGAAAACCTGAGACTGGCGCTGCTATCAAAGGTCAGTTTTTCTTCTTCGGGTTTGCAGGCCATAAATGCCAGCAGTAAAAATATTACAGGTAAGGTACTCTTCACGATAACTTCTTTAACGCTGTAAAGGAGAATAAATTTTATTCTCCTTCTTTCATCTTCATTGCACTTTCCGCCATGTGCAGTTGTTCGATAAACTCATCTATTTCCCCATCCATTACGGCTGGCAGGTTATGCTGGCTGTAGTTGATCCTATGGTCGGTAACACGGCTTTGCGGGTAGTTGTAAGTCCTGATCTTATCTGAGCGGTCGCCACTGCCTACCATGGATTTCCTTTGGGCACCAACGGCTTCATTGTGCTTGGCCAGCTCTATTTCATAAAGGCGCGAGCGCAATACTTTTAATGCTTTATCAAAGTTCTTTAGCTGCGACTTCTGATCCTGGCAGGACACAACGATACCACTAGGTATGTGGGTAAGCCTGACGGCAGAATATGTGGTGTTAACAGACTGACCACCCGGCCCTGATGAACAGAAGGTGTCCTTACGCACATCGTTCATGTCTATGTCCACCTCAACGTCGTCCATTTCAGGTAATACGGCTACCGTGGCAGCAGAGGTATGCACCCGGCCCTGGGTTTCCGTTTGTGGTACCCTTTGTACCCGGTGAACACCGGATTCAAACTTTAAAGTACCATAGGCATTGTCACCGGAAACGGTGCTTACAATTTCTTTATAGCCACCGCTCGTTCCCTCAGTCAGGTCAAGTACGGTTAGCTTCAGGCCTATACGCTCGCAGAACCTCTGATACATTCTGAAAAGATCACCGGCAAAAATTGCGGCTTCGTCTCCACCTGTACCTGCACGGATCTCCAGGATTGCATCTTTATCATCGTTGGGGTCTTTAGGGATGAGCATCTGTTTCAGCTCGTCTTCAAGCTCTTCCTTTTTAGGGTCAAGCTCGTCGAGTTCTATCTTCGCCATTTCGCGGAACTCTTCATCTTTTTCCGTTTTTATTACCTGTTTGGCATTATCTATATTGGATAGGACGTCTTTATACTCGTTGTATTTTTCAACTATCTTCTGGAGGTCTTTATATTCTTTGCTCAGTTGTGAGTACTTTTTCATATCAGCCATTGCGTCGGGTTGCACGATTAGCTGTCCTACTTCTTCAAACCTATGCTTTATTTCCTCAAGTTTTTGAATCATATGAATTTCCTATTATTTCAACAAAATTAACAAATAGGGAGGATTTAATTGTAGCTTTGTGGAATATTAATCAAATCCGCAAAAATGAGAGGAATCTTACTTTTTGGCCTGTTTTTAACGCTTATAAGCTGTGGCGGCTCACTGTCGGATGAACAGCGCCGAGCCCTGAAAAAGGAAATGGAAACCAGAGCGATCAAACGTGTTTCGGATGATCAGATCTTCGAAAAAGCGCTGGCAATGGGAAGAGATTATGTCAGGGCACTGGATAAGAATAACCAGGATTCTCTGGCGAAAGCCAATGGCGTTACCATACTTTTTGCCGATACCCTGTCATCTACGCTTTCTGTAGAGCAAAAAGAGCTTTTCGAGGCATACAACTATACGCCGGAAGAGGATGTGCAGGATAATGTGCAAAAATTGAAAGACACAATACTATATTCTTATCCGGTAAAAGATACCGCAAGTTTAAAGGGAGTTTGGTTTATCAATATCCCGACCAAGAAGATAGTACTGGCCCTTTGACCTGATCAGCTATCAGGACTGGTCACTGGCATCGCATTCACCTTCTGTCCAGGAGGTGACGCCGGCTTTTTCTGCCTCGCACGTGTTGCCATAGGTCTTTCCGTCACAACCACATACAGGGTCGTATTGCATGGTGCAGACTCCATCCGGGTCAATCTGGGACTCGTCAATACAATCGCCGGCCTGCTCATTTTGATTGCAGGCAAAGGCCAATCCAAATAGCAATAGTAACATCAGATTTTTCATGAGCAATAACTTTAGTTGAACAATGATGAGGGCGTGGATTTACATTACCTCTTTATGCCTGAAACAGTCAATGGCATGATCGTTAACCAACCCGCAAGCCTGCATGTGAGCATAAATAACGGTACTGCCTACAAACTTGAACCCTCTTTTCTTTAAGTCCTTACTAAGCGCATCAGATTCTGCGGTAGTTGCCGGCACTTCTGACATGTTCTTCCGGTGGCCGTTGATGGGTGAGCCGCCTACAAACTTCCATATGTAATTATCAAAACTGCCGAATTCCTTTTGAACCTCTAAAAAGCGCTTTGCATTATTAACAGCTCCACGGATCTTTAGTTTATTTCTTACTATACCAGGATACTCTATCAGCTCAAGTATTTTTTGCTCATCATAGGCTGCTACTTTTACCGGGTCAAAATCTGAAAAGGCAGTTCTGTAGCCGTCACGTTTTTTAAGTATAGTGGCCCAGCTTAAGCCCGCCTGGGCACCTTCCAGTATGAGAAATTCAAAATGTGTTTTGTCATCATGAACGGGGACACCCCATTCTTCATCGTGATATTTTACGTATTCATCAAACTGGCCTTCGGCCCATCCGCAGCGTGTTTTCATCAGGTTTTATGGTTTGGTGTTCCCAACTTTACGTTATTAATAAGAAATGGGTTTGGCAAGATTAATAATTAAATGACTGCCTCTTCACAACAATATGCTATTGTATTTAATTAATTATTTGAGGTAATTGAAATCCATAAATAGCTCGTATCTATAAAATGACCAGAAAAGCCATACCAACCCCAATAGGGACCGGCCGAGGATGAAGATAGAGAACATTTTGGACATAGGGTGGAAATTAAGCGCTTTGGTTATTTTCAGTCGACAACTAGAAAAATTACATACAACATGAATAGAATAAAGATACTGTTGGCAGGCATGGTTTTGGTAACTGCCGCCAATGCCACCCTCAAGGCCCAGACCCCTGAGCAAATGCTTGAAAAGTTAGGTATAGAGCTTTTCAAACCGGCCAAGCCGGCAGCCAACTACACCAGAGCCGTCCAAACTGGCAACCTCGTGTTTCTTGCAGGGCACGGCCCCTTGCGTGCCAATGGTACCAGCATAAAAGGCAGGTTAGGGGATGACCTTACCCTGGAAGAAGGGCAGGAAGCAGCAAGAATAGCAGCCATTTCACTTTTGTCCACACTTAAAGAAGAAATTGGCGATCTGAGTAGGGTAAAGCGTATTGTGAAGGTAACAGGTATGGTCAATTGCACGGCAGATTTTTATGATCAGTCCAAAGTGATCAATGGCTGCTCCGATTTGTTGGTGGAGGTTTTTGGAGAGAAAGGTAAGCATGCCCGTGCCGCTGTGGGCATGGTATCTCTGCCATTTAATATTGCTGTTGAAATTGAGATGATCGTTGAAATAAAGTAGACGTTCAGGTTTATGGCTCCTTCCTGATCCTTACTTCTATTTCTTTTTCATTTTTTAGCAAATCCTGTATTATGGAAGTATCTGTCTTACCATAATGATAGGGGTACAGGATTTTCGGGCGAAAAGCTTTAACAGCGTCGGCCACCATTTCGGGAGTCATGGTATACGGCAGGTTCATAGGCAAAAAGGCTATGTCAATATTTTCCAGGGCCTTCATTTCCGGGGTGTTTTCCGTGTCGCCGCCTACGAATATTCTTTTATCCCCTATATTCAAAATATAGCTGTTGCAGCAACCTTTAGGGTGGAAGAATTCCCCGTTATCCCTTTTGTGTACAAGGTTATAGGCAGGGATCGTCTCTATTTTGATTGATTTATAATCGAAGTTTTCGTGGTTATTGACCACTTCGCCAAAACCCAGTTTTTCTTTTGCCAAAGCAGTGAGAGCCGTGGTCGTACCCTCTTTTTTAATGTGTTCTACAGCGGCAGGGTCGCAGTGGTCACCATGATGATGCGTGATTAATATTAAGTCAGCATCCGGCAATTGGCTATAATCTGCCTCCCGGGATGAGGGGTCTATATGGATTAGACTTCCTTCAAACTCCATCATCAGGGAACCGTGCCCAATGAATGTGATTGTAAGCTGACCATCAGAAGCATTGAATGTATCCTTTTCAAACTGCTGGGCCACTGAAGCGAGGAACGAAAATGTGAATAACAGGCTTAAGGGGAATCGCATAGCTGTAAAGTTATTTGGATCAGAAGTTTTTCATCCATTCAAAGAAGTGATAGTGATCGCCGTTCATGCCAATGGCCTGATATACCTTTTGAGCACTCAGGTTAGTTTTTTCAACATACAGGCGGATACCTTTTAAGTCATCTTCCCTTTCCACCATGTTCTTAATGAAATTATACATGGTTTTGAAAACCCCTTTGCCCCGGTAATCTTCACGAACATAAACCGATTGGATCCACACCACTGTACCGTTTCTCCATTCACTCCATTCAGGAGTGGTCAGCAGGCACGCGATGACCTTCTCATTGTCTTCCGCCACATAATAAATTCCCCTGTTAAAATCCTCAAAAACGGCTTCAACCCCTTTTTTTAATTGCTTTTCATCAAGTTCCAGGTCTTCAGTTTCCCTGGCCATTTTTTTTTGAAAATCAATGATGATCTTGCGTTCCTTGTATTTTGCAGGTCTTACGGTTATCATATATTAAATATAACATCTAAAAAATAAAAAAGCGACCCAAAAGTCGCTTTCAAACTTAACCGTTTCTATTTACCCTGAATTTCTGAACCTTTTAACCTATAATTGCCAAAGAGAATACTTCATCAAAAGTAAATGGTTACCGCTATGTATGATGTTTTAATTATAGGTGCAGGCCCTATCGGACTGGCTTGTGGCATTGAGGCAAAGAAAAAAGGACTGAAGTACGTCATAATAGACAAAGGCTGTCTGGTCAATAGCATTTACAACTATCCGCTCAATATGACATTCTTCTCAACCTCGGAGCGCCTGGAGATTGGCGGTGTACCATTCATTTCCCATGGCAATAAACCTAACCGTTTTGAAGCACTGGAGTATTACCGGCGCGTTGCCATGAGTTGGGAGCTACAGATAAAGCTTTATGAGCCTGTAAAGGAGGTAAAAAAGAACGGTGATACTTTCAATGTAACTACCTCAAGGGGAAATTATCAATCGAAAGCAGTAGTGCTGGCTACAGGATTTTATGATCTTCCGTTTATGATGGGTGTACCTGGTGAAAACCTCCCCAAGGTAAAACATTACTATGATGAACCGCATCCCTATTTCAATCAGAAGCTGGTAGTAGTGGGCGCGGCAAACTCCGCAGTGGATGTAGCCCTGGAGACTTACAGGAAAGGTGCTGATGTAACTATGGTGATCAGGGAACCGGCACTGCTTGATTCTGTCAAATATTGGGTGAAGCCTGATATAGAGAACAGGATCAAAGAGGAGTCTATCAAGTCTTATTTTAACTCGCAGATAACCGCTATCCGGGAACATGAAGTAGATATCACAACTCCTGAGGGTAACCTTACCCTGGAAAATGACTTTGTACTGGCGATGACCGGCTACAAACCCAATTTTGAATTTATGGAGTCATTAGGCATTGCTTTTGAAGATGATGACATGCATACCCCTCAGTATAATGAGGACACCAACGAAACCAATGTGGGAGGAATATTTCTGGCCGGTGTGGTATGTGGCGGCCTTAAGACCAATAAGTGGTTTATAGAAAATTCAAGGGTTCATGCAGAAATGATAATGGAGACCCTGCAAAAGCGTTTCAGGTAGTAAGATACACCCTGGCGGTTACTTTTCTTTTTTCATCATGACTAATTGCGCGATTTCGTACGCCGGCTGTACGGTTTACGCTCATTGAATATTGCCATTCACCTCCAAAAACGCCCGTAGTTCATCAATTTGCAACATCTGTAAGAGTGGCACGTCTATAGCATGTAGATGAATAACAACAAATTTTTTCAAAAACTCAAAAAACTCAAATGTCATGAAAAACTTAATGAAAATCTCGCTGGTCTGTATGTTAGGCCTTGTTTTAACCATGTCAAACGTGATGGCTGGCTCTGGTGATAAGGTCACTGAAAAAGCCAGAGAAGCCGTAAGCAATGCCGCACCCGATGATTGGGAAACCCTGGCCAAAGCCGCTGAGATGTGCATCAAAAAGAAAGTGAACCTTACTGAAGCCAAAGAATGGTTAGATAATTCACTATCCATTAAAGAAAGTGCTTTAGGCCTTGAGGTTGCCGGCGATTACTATATGCTCAACAAGCTATATGACCAGGCCATCAACAATTACGTAAAAAGCATGCTGCTGACTAAAGAAAAAGACTTTTATGCAGACACCGAAGACTTACAATCTAAAATTGACAAAGCGAAGAAACTGAATGAAGCTTAATGTTCATTGTATTGATGGACAAAAAGGGACTGGTAGTTAATATCAGTCCCTTTTTTGTTGTAATCCGCACAGGTAGAATTCGGAACTATCTAAAAATACCCCACTGACCACCCAAACAGCCACGCCAGAAAAAGTACGAGCAGTACTACTGCCAATATCCTAGTTATTAACCTTCTCCTGTCCATTTTCTTTAGCTTGTTTTTCCTTTTCTTCTATTTCCTTTTCTTCCTTCGATTTGTTTTTTTCCGACTCGGGTATCGATTCTATTTCTTTGTCTATCTCACTCCAGTAGGCCATCTGTACGGCTTCAACAGGCTCAATATGTTTGCCACTGGCCATGAGCGCCATAGCCATGATCATACTTGAGATTAGCACGGTGTATAGAAGAATACCGGCATTGAAAGACTCAACCTGCAGCTCTGCGGGTATGGCAAAGAAGAGGAGGATGGTTACGAGACCGCGCGGGGCGATCAGGACTTCGGGTGTAATCTTTTTTCCCTGGAAAAGGCGGAGGAAAATAGCGCGAATGCCAAATAACAGAATAATTACGAGTAAACTGATAAACAGCACATTCCAGTCGAGCAGTGTGGTTAGATCGAGGGTAATGCCGAAAATAACAAAGAAGAATGTGCGCACCACAAAAGCTGACTCTATGGTCACAAGGTGGAAGTTGTTCAGTATGCTATTGACTGAAGGAACATGGATCAGTTTTTTCAATTTGCCCTGGAAGAACACCTTGTGGTTGTTAAGCACCAAGCCAAAGATAAGGATGATGAGCAGGGAAGAGAGGTGGAACATTTTACCTATCGAATAAAGAAGCAGTAGCACGGCAATAAGCAAAAAGAGCTTAACATGTGTTTTTACTTTCTGGAAAATGAACACCAGTGCATAACTGATGACTACGGATAATACTATGGTCACGAAAATGTTGGAAAATACATCCCAAACTACCAGGTGTACCTTATCATTGTCCATATTTCCAATGAGGAAATAGAAGTACATGATACCTAAGATATCAGAAAATGTACTTTCATAAACCATGAACTCCTTTTTCTCATCCATTAACTCACCCACCGAAGGAATGATAATGGCACTGCTCATTACGGATAATGGTACGGCATATATTAAGGCAATGATATAGCTTTCGATCATGAGTACGTTAAGCAGGAATGCTATGGCAAACGAGCATACCACCAGCCCAAGTAAGGCAACCATGAACGATTTCCATATCAACGGCCACTTCTCTCTGGAAAGCTCCAAATCCAGGGACGCTTCCAGTACAATCATGATCAAACCGACAATACCCAGGATTTCAAGAGCACTGAACAGTGCCCCACCGGTGGCAATACCAAAATAGTTAAGGGCCAGCTTAATAAGTATACCCGATACGATGAGAAGCAAAACACTTGGAATGTTTGTCTTCTCGGATATTATGTTGAAAAAATAGGAGATGATCACAATTAATGAGAAGATGATCACTGCCGTATATGAGTTAAATATTTCCATACTCAAATAAAGTCAATCTGTTAATAACAAGCGTAAATGCAACCGTTGAAAAATATAAATTGTTTTGTAACTTTGTAATTCAAAGTACTTTTGGTATTGTTGCATTCTATTGTAAAGAAAGCAATTATTATGGGTTTTCAATTTACCATTAATATAAGATTGTAATGAATAAAGAACCTGACTATATCAAGGATATTTCTGAAATCAGAAATATCATGGAGCGTTCTTCACGGTTTATGTCCCTCAGCGGGCTCTCCGGGGTCATGGCCGGGATTTACGCACTTATTGGTGCTTTTCTGGCATACAGGCTATTTTATTTTTCGGATGAAATACTTTACAGAACCATTTCCCGGGGCGCGCTGTCAGGTAAAGTTCTCAACCTCATGCTGTTGGCTCTTAGCGTGCTGGTTTTGGCTATCGGGACAGGAATATGGCTTTCGCACCTGAAAGCGAAGAAGCACAATTATAAAATGTGGGACGCAACAGCCAAAAGAATGATCGTTAATCTGGCCATTCCTTTGGTAACAGGTGGTATATTCGTGCTGATAATGTTTAGCAAAGGGCTGATAGGCCTGATAGCGCCATGCACATTGATTTTTTATGGATTGTCACTGATCAATGCCAGTAAGTACACCTATACGGATATTCGGTACCTGGGATTTTGTGAAATTGTGTTAGGCTTGCTGAGTAGCTATTATATCGGGTTTGGCCTTTTATTCTGGGCTATAGGTTTTGGCCTGCTTCACATTGTCTATGGTACAGTTATGTATTTTAAATACGAAAAGTGAAGCAGTATCTCAATCATCTTAACAAAGCATTTGAAAACCGTGTAAGGCTCGGCATTATGTCGGCCTTAACGGCTAATGATTATATGGATTTTAATGCCTTGAAGGAGCTTTTAAATGTAACTGACGGTAACCTTGCCAGTCATTTAAAAGCCCTTGAAAAGGAAGAATATGTGGGCATGGAAAAAACATTTGTAGGGCGAAAGCCCAATACCAGGTACCACATCACCAAAGCGGGTCGCAGTGCTTTTGAGACACACATCAATGCATTGGAACAGCTAATCAGAGAACAACACCAGTCAAAATAAAAAATTTTTACCTTATTACTTTGAAATACAAAGTACTTTTAAATTAATATCAATTATGGAAGAACCAGAAAAAAACACCATTAGCAAGATCAGTGACGGAATAAAGAATTCCATTATGGTCAAATTGATAGCCGTAGCGGTAATAGGCCTGCTTTTGCTCATACCCGCCTCCAGTATAGAATCATTAATATATGAGCGACAACTGAACCGTGACATGGCTATCCAGGAAGTAAGTGATAAATGGGGGAGAGAGCAGGTATTGGCAGGGCCTATACTAAACATTCCCTACCGGGAATACCATGAAAACAAGGATGGAGAGCTCAGGTATACAGTGCATTATGCTCACTTCCTCCCTAAAACCTTGACTATTGACGGTAAAGTGGATGCAGACAGGCGGAAGCGTGGCATCTATGAAATAGTACTTTATAATACCAAGCTCCAATTTTCAGGTACGTTTGATAAACCCGATTTTAACATTTGGAGCATCGACCCGCAAAATGTTCATTGGGATGAGGCCTATGTTTCTATAGGTATTCCCGATATGTCGGGCATCCAGAAGGACCTGACCTTAAAATGGAACGGTAAAAACCATGTGGTGGAATCCGGTTTACCGGAAAAGGAGGTTATTAATTCCGGGCTGATCAGCAGGGTAGCTATAGGAGAACAGGAGGTCAGCAATTTTGAGTTTACCGTAGACCTCAACGGCAGCAGGCAACTGAGCTTTGTGCCCACGGGCAAGCGTACACTTGTAAAACTGGTATCTCCATGGCCAGACCCGAGCTTTAACGGTGAATTCCTTCCGGATGATCGCGAGGTGGGGGAAGGTGGATTCTCCGCCGAATGGGAGGTGCTGGACCTGAACCGGAATTATCCTCAACAATGGCTTGGCGATACTCAACATATACATGAGGCCGCTTTTGGTGTAGGTTTGCTCCTGCCGGTGGATGAGTATCAGAAAAACATGCGATCTGCCAAATATGCTATTCTGGTGATTGCACTTTCCTTTATTATCTTCTTTTTGATCGAAATTCTTAATAAGAAAAGATTCCACCCCTTCCAATATGTAATGGTTGGGTTGGCTATTGTGTTATTCTATAGTTTGCTGATATCCTTTACGGAGCACATGGGCTTTAACCTGGCGTACCTGATTTCCAGTATTCTGGTAATCGGCCTGATTACAGTGTATGTTGCAGCAGTATTTAAAACACGAATGCTTACCATTCTGGTCACGCTGCTTCTAACAATTATTTACTTCTTCATCTTTGTGATTCTTCAGTTGCAGGATTTTGCATTACTGGTAGGAAGCCTGGGGCTTTTCGGTGCGCTGGCTTCATTGATGTATCTATCAAGACATATCAACTGGTATGAGTTAAACACCCGTACTACGCCGGAAGCAAATTAAAAAACGATACACTCTGCTGCGGGCCTTATAACTTTCTGCTTATAAGGCCTGCTTTATTTTTAAAACAAACCCCGGGAAGCTGTTTTCCAGTACTTTATTAAGACCAAAATTTTTCAAAAATGTTTAAATCTTGCCTTGAGCTTTAAAAAATGTGCTATTTTAGAAATTCAATTCTAAAAGGTCCATATGTTGGTTTATATCTTATTTGTTGTTGGTTTTATTTTCTTGATCAAAGGAGCAGATCTTCTTGTTGAGGGAGCATCCTCAATAGGTAAGAAATTCAATGTTTCCAGTATTGTAATAGGGCTGACCATTGTGTCTTTTGGTACTTCATTGCCGGAGTTGCTTGTTAACCTGATTGCAAGCTACAAAGATACTCCCGACATAGGTGTAGGAAACGTACTGGGTAGTAACATTGCTAATATTCTGCTTATCCTGGGCATCTCAGCATTGATCAACCCGCTTCCCATCACTAAAAACACTTATTTTATTGAAGTCCCCTTTTCATTGACAGCTACGCTGTTGGTAGGCTTTCTAGCCAATGCCTCATTGTTTGGCAAGTCAAACGACTACGTGATTAGCCAATATGATGGTGTTATACTGCTTTTTTTCTTTGTGCTGTTTATGGGCTATGTGTATATCGTATCGAAGCAGAAAAAATCGGAGTTTTCCACCGAAGAGTTTAAGGAAATGGCCCTGGGCAAATCCATAGGGCTAATTGCATTAGGTATGGTCGGTCTGTTCTTTGGTGGCCAGTGGGTTGTGGATGGTGCAATTGAACTCGCCAGAGGTTTTGGAATGAGCGAGGCGTTTATCGGACTGACGATCATAGCGATAGGAACATCCCTTCCTGAATTGGTAACTTCTGCTGTAGCAGCGTTCAAAAAGGATACGGATATTGCTGTCGGCAATGTTGTTGGTTCCAACATCTTTAACCTGCTTTGGATATTAGGCTTAAGCGCAGCAATTAAACCCATCCCCTACGATGTTATCAGCAATTCAGATGTATTTATGATCATAGCTTCCAGTACAGCGCTTATTTTGGCCGTTGTGGTTGGAAAAAGACCCGTCATTAGCCGCTGGGAGGGCTTTTTCTTCCTGATTGCCTACTTCTGGTATATAACATTCCTGATAGAGAGAGGGTAGAGGTTAATTTGTTGTAGCTGATGGAATCTCCGGGTTCACCTCTATACATGACGAACAATTGTTAAATAGCAATCGGCAAAAGCAGTTGGCAAATCAGGGTGAAATAGCAAAGGGAACGGTTTTATCTTGATTCACTGGTAAGCTTTACGTCGAGAAGTTGCTTTTCCGATTCACCCACTCTACAGGTTTTAGGCTTGCCTCCAAAGCTGGTATAAATAATAACAGGCGGTTACTGCACATTACACATTTTATTTCCGATCCATTTGCTCCATAAACTTTCAACTTGATCCCGAAAAAGACTTAAAGGCCTGAAAGGCCAAAATCTGTCAGCAAAAGGTGTAGCCTTTTGTCAGTTAAGGGTAATATGGAACAAGCCCTGAAAGGGCGGAATTGACTGCAGTTTGAACTTACCAGATCTTACCACCATAGTCAAACTGCCAGCTTCATCAAATGCTTTTTAATTCTATTGGCTATTATAGGAATATGTTCAAACTTCAACGGGTACGAAATCAGGAGTTCAATATAGAGAAAATCACTCCCTAATTGGCAGAGTAGTATGTTCCTAAAAGACCTTTACCTATTACCTCGGCGCCTCTTGTAGCGATGCTTGTTCTTCTTACGCTTATTCATGGTCTTTTTCACCTTTTTGGTATGCAGCTTCTTGCTGCTGTTCATGCGGTAATTGGGTGCTTTGAGGTAATTTTTTCTAAGCCTCTTTTTCAGCTTCTTAGAGGAGTTCTTAGCCTTGTTCCTGGCCATTGACGATGATCTGGTCAATGTTTTTCTTCTAAATGCCAGGGAGCTGTTCATGATTTCCCTGGAATTCTTCTGGTTTTTATGATAGTTCTGGTCCCTGAAATCAATTCGCAGCGTTATCTCACTGCTATTTCCCAGATTAGATTTGTATTGGTTGGTAAACGTCTCATAGGTATATCCGATAACGATCCGTTTTTTAATTCGCAGAGCGGCCGTAGCATTGAGCTGTGGAGTTTCATTAGAGACCAGGCTTGAGCGGTAACCACCACCTAAGGTGATCATATTATTGAAAGTATAATAGAGTCCTATATCATACTGGTTTGATTCTGTTGAAAGCTGCCGGAATGTGGCAATAGGCTCCAGTAAATCACGATCTCCTGCAAGAGGAAGTTTGAAATTGATATAGCTGCTATAAAATGGCGATAGCTGATTGGATTCGTCAGATAAGCCCAGTCCGGTGCTTATCCGGTTGGCAGCACCACCCAACACAAAATATTTTGTCTTTAAGTTTAGCCCGAAAGAGAAATCTACACTGCTTTCATTAAAGTCATTACCGAAAAGCAATTGATCGGAATTATCAATCACGTCCAATCGGGCAGTGCTCACCTTGAGGTTATTGTATTCGGCAGAAACCCCCATTGAGAGTGTCGTTTCATCCGTAAAATTGAGGTGGTAAGCAAAAGCTCCTGTTGCCGTGAGGCGGTCATAGATACCAATTTTTTCACTAAATACCGTTGCGCCAACACCAAACCTGTGATAGGCAAAAGGGGTATGGAAGCTCAGCATGTTGGTGGTTGGAGAGTCATCAATGCCCGACCAGAATTTTCTATGCGATAAGGTGAGTGAGCCAAAATCGCTCCCCGCCGCTGCCGGGTTGTATAGCAGCGAATTGGTCAGCTTTTGGCTATACAACGGCAAGTCCTGGGCACTTGCCATGAAGCAAAAGCCTGATTGAATAAATAAAAAGAGATAAAGTAGACGTCTCAACAAATTATTCAGTTTTTCCTTTTACTACAGTTACTGTTCTGGTCACCACTTTGCTTTCTGCATTATCTCCATCCTGTACCTGAACTATGCAGAGATAATTACCTGCCGGGATTGTACTTCCCTGAATTACCAGGTCCCAGTCGTTTTTATAACTTTCAAGTTTGATCACTTCTACTCCCCACCTGTCGAGCAAAGTCACGACGTTGTTGGGGAAGTTTTCAATATTTTCGATATATAAAACATCGTTGGCACCATCACCATTGGGCGTAATCGCATTTTTGATATTATGTACACCAATAGGTTCGAGTCCGGTAACCGTTATATTTTTTTCGATAATGCCTTTACAACCATTGCTGTTTGTTATTTCCAGAGCTACCGTAAGAGAGCCAGATGTCGTGTAAATGTGGCTTGGGCTACGTTCCGTTGATGTGGCACCATCACCAAAATTCCAGAGAAGGCTGGCAATATCTGATGTGCTTTCCATACTAAACTGGGTAGTGCGGTTACTTACAATACTTGTCTCAGTAATGATATTGGCCTCAGGTACAGGAAGTATAGTTACATTCAGGGCATTTGAAACAGGGCTGCTTCCGCAAATATTTTTGCCGATCACTTCTACTGCACCACTTTGTGCATCAGCTAAATTTACAACTATGGACGGCTCCGTGGTTTCTGCTGACCCGGATACCGGTTCAAAACCCTCGGGCAGGCTCCATATATATGAGGAGGCCCCAACTATGCGGGAGACTGTAAAGGTTACCCCCTGATCATTTTGGCAGAAGCTGTTGCGGCCGGAAGATGATTCCACGATTCCAACTCCTGTAGGTACGTCCGTTCGGGTGATGGTAATGGTCGCACTTGACGCAGGGCAGCTTCCGTTGGAAATCGTCCATTGGAAAACATTTTCACCAAACTGCAAACCGGTAACACCGGACTGCGGATTGCCCGGGCTTGTGATGGTACCTGAGCCACTCACCAGTGTCCATTGCCCTGTACCAACTGCAGGCGTATTTCCGCCGAGGTTAGCAAACTGACTGTCACATGTCTCAGCGTTAGCTCCCGCCTGAGCCTGGGTTGGTGCCTGATCAACCTGTATAGTGACCGGTGTGTTATCGATGCTCTGAGCGCTGCAATTATTGGCATCCACCACGGAGTTGATCACATAGGTAGTTGTATTTGCCGGTGTTACTGAAATAGGATTGCCACTAAAACTAATAACCCCGATATTCTGAATATCTACGATGTAGGGCGAAGTGCCACCTGAAATATTTAAAGTAAGCTGCGCGCTGCTGCCTGCGCAAATGGTGGATCCGCCGCTTAAAGCTGCCGAAGAAGGTGGTGTATTTACACTTACCACTGCAGAGCCATTCATGGTTTGAGAGCAATTGGTTACAGGATGAACAGCTTCTACGGTATATGTACCGGCAACAGACTGTGGCGTAAAGCTTAGTACGGTTCCCGTGCCAGGCAAAGTTTGAACGGTTGTAGAAGCATTGCGACGTAAAATATAATTAAAGCCACTTTGAGAGCCGCTTAAGCCCATACCTATTGTCCCTCCCGAACAAGTGCTTCCTCCCCCTGAAACGGTGAAAATCTGAGGTAGCGGGTTGACGGTTACGGTAATCGTTGTGACAGGTCCCTCGCAGTTTAAGCCAGAACCAATCGCTGCAATGTCATATTCAACCGTCAAAGGAGTTGCGGCAGTATTATTGTAACTGTCGCCGGAAATAGCGGTATTATTATAACCCGGGGCGACCGTAGCATTTCCTGCATTGGCCGTTAAGCCGGACGGTACCCTGATGGCTTTAATGCTGTAAGAGCTAACAGGCCCGGGGGTGGCATTGAGAATGATGCCCGTTGAAGCATTGCTACAGATGCTGGCGGATGCAGAAGCAACCGCTGGTGGAGCGACTATGCTGATATCCACAGTGCTTGTAACTAAAGTACAGGCTCCTGCACCGTCAGGGTCTTCCGCTACCAACTCAAGAGTAACCGTGGACCCGGCATCTCCGGAGCCGGGTTGGTAAGTGTCGGTGATAGACGGACCCGCGGAAGATGATCCGGTAGTACCATTACTGCTGGTGAATGATCCGGCGCCACTTGCCACCCTCCAGTGGCCGGAAGTAGCAGCACCTCCTACTGTTCCTGTAACATCAAAGTTGCTGTTGGCGCAAGCCGAAAAATTCGTTCCTGCATCTGATGTAGCAGCTTCTCCAAAGGTAACGAGTACAGTGCTTGTATTTGATGAGCAGATACCGGAAGAAATTTCCCACTGAAGCTCATAAGTCCCATATACTTCGGGGCTGTTGATTGTTGCACTTGATGCATGTGAATTAATATCACTAAAAGATATACCTGCAGAACCTGACGGCATACTTACTACCGACCATGTACCAGTGCCAATGGCCGGAGCATTGGCGTTGAGCGTGTAGCTTGTACCGCAAACGGAGCCCGGGCTACCTGCATTGGATGTGGAGGGTAAAGGATCGACCGTTAAAGTCACCACGCTGGAAGTGACGGAGCAATTTCCGCTTTCGGTGACGACACACTGAAAGCGATGGCCATCCAGACCGGTTGGGTTGTCAACACTTAACTGATTGGTGGTGGTGCCGGAAAACTGCGACCCGTTGCTAATATTGTTAAAAGGTCCGCCTGCGCCATCATCTTTTTGCCACTGGTAAGTGACAGTGGTACCTGTAGCAGTAACCGCAAAGTTGACAGGTACATTTGAGCAAGTGGTCTTACTTACGGGCTGTACGCTAATAGCAGGCGGAGAGCACATGTCTATGGAAAAAATATTCGCCTGACTGGCTGGTGCCATGACGTTACCAGCCTGATCTTCGCCTAAAGATACTGTAACGTCTATATTGGCCAAATCCTGATTGACATCCAGTACATCATAGGTGGCAGCGTATGTTGTATTGTCAACCCAGTTACCACTGTTGAAAGTTAATGTTGATGAAGGGTCTTCCGTAGGGAAATTAATTTGCGGGTTAACTGTTGTATTCATCGCTTCACCAAAACGTACTGTCAGCGTAAAACCTGAAGTTCCTGTTTCAGTATCCGTAACAATGGCTACCGAAGGATTGATGCTTGTGACGAGTGGCAGGAGACCATCAACGGCAATATTTTTATTGGTAGCCAGAGAGCCGGTAGAGCCTGGAGCAGGTAAGGTTAAAGTAGCTGTAGCATTATCTGCTGTGGCATTGATGGTTCCGCCGTTAAGTTCTAAAGCTGTAGCACTGGTATATTCCAGGTCATCGCTAATGTCACCCGCCTGTACCATATATTGGAAGGTTAACGTGTTTGATCCGGAACCACTGCCATAGGTAGCGTATCTGTCTGTGGTGCCTGTTTCGAGCAATATTCGTGGAGTGCCGGTTACGGTTACGTTCTGGTCAAAAGTTACTTCTACCGTTATTGTAGTGCCTATGGGGTAACTGCCGTTGGTTAATGCAGAGCTTACATTCTGTACAGACGGAGCTGCCAGCGTGGTGGTGGATGCTGTAACACCGGGTGTTCGGTAACAAGCTCCAAAGTTATTAAGACTGTAGATGGCAAAATGATAAGTTGTGGATGGGGCAAGATTGGTTACGGTTACAGAATTGCCGGTGCCTCGGTAAACCACAAAATTACCCAGCCCTAATGGATCACCAGAGCCGAAAGTAGCACTTGCAGGGTGCAAAATACCATCCTTGGGGCCACTATTGACCGCACTGCCTTGTTTGGCAACAACCAATACTTCATTGCCATTTCCATTAGTCCATGAGAGATCAATGGAAGTGGAGCTATTGCTTACAGCTACGGGTGACGATGCCTGGATGGTTGGATCCGAACAACCACTTAATGAAATGTCTGTGGCCCCGGTTAACCCTGTTATAATGGAGAACAGGTTTGAGCCATCACTATTAGCGGTTTTTAAGGTCGTACCATCCAGTATAATGAGCCGGCCATCCGGGTGTACAGCAATGGCCTTAATGTCAGTTAACCCGGAGCTTATTTTAGTATAGGTGCCGCTACCACTGTCCATATCCGCAGCCATGATCCTGTCAGTTGACGGATTCTCGTAGATGATTTCCCGTGCACCAAAATCAAAGTCAAAAGACTCACCGGCTCCGGAAGGAATGATGGTTGTTAATGACCCACCGAAAGTTCCTGTCCGGTAAATGACCCCGTCAAATTCATTGGATACGTAGACGTATTCGCCATCAGTATCCACGTTGATATCATGAAAGATGTCACCACTATATGATCCTATATTAAGAGTGGACGGACTTTGGCAACAATCCTGGTCTGTATAGTTGCTATACTCAATAGATCCGGGATCGCTGTCTACAAAAGCATTAGTAAAGATTAACGCATCTCCCGGGTGATGATCCATATTGTAACCGGCAGTCATGGCGGGCCAGCTATAAATGAGGGTAGGAGTGGTAAAGCTTGAAAGTGAGATTCTGTACAAATCGCCCTGGCCAGGTACAGTGAGGAAAAATGCTATGTTATTGGAGTGGTCAATGGAGATCTTATGAGGTTGATCAGGGTGCGTAAAATGGGTTTGTTGCAAAGAGCCGTCAAGGTTTGCACTTTTTATATCAGTTCCCTGCGTCCAGTAAACCCTTTGCCCAAATGACTCTGTAGTGAATAAAGCCATACCGAACAACAAACCTGTAAGGAGTCGTTTTAAAGCCAACAGTATTAAATTTTTCATCACAATTCGGCTTGAATATAATAAAAGAGAATATCATTTTATATGAAAATCAGTTGTTTAGTAACCTACAGGTGCAGAAGGGGTGTTTTTCCCCTTTCTTTTTAATATCACTAATTGTGTTGATAAATGTGTGATTGCTGAACCAAAGAGGATTTTTGTAAATAGAGTGTGCTGAACCAAAGCATCCCGACCTGAAAGGCTGATCAGGTGTTTGCGGGATGCTTAGATAAAGTTGGGGTTATTTATTTCCATGCTGTAAGTATCACACCCATGAGTGTGAAGCTTACTACAAAATAAAAGCTATCAATGAACCAAAGCCTGAGTGTGGCTCTTGAAAACAGGTAATTTACGCCCATGGCCATAGCGACCCACCCGAAACCAGTCAAAAAGCCATAAAATGCTCCTTCACTTATACTTGAGCCGCCTAAAAAGAAAGCAAGGTTAATCGCCATAATAAGCTCCAGGACAAAAGCCGTCCCGTAGATCTTCCCCATATTGGCATTTTTCAGATCTTCTTCCGTAAAACCATTTTCTTTCATCCAGCTTTTGCCAAATATGGGGCCGTACCATACAGCTCCGATAACGAATGTTGATAATGTGGCCACTACTACAGCCAGCCAGTTAACTGATACTTCTTCCATTGTTTTTATTGTTATTGGTGATTTATTGTTCAGAATATTTTTTCCAGCCACCCAGCAGAATGCCGGCTATTTCATACTTAATGAGCACCACGCTTTCGTCTATAAGCGTGAGCTCGAATGATCTGACGGAAAAATAATTTTGCGTAGTAATCTCCAGAAAGATAAAAGCAAGCCATATAAGCAGAGCTATTTTTAAGCCTTCAACCGCCGATGTTACATGCATTCGTTTAAACAGCCAGGCCAGCATGTATGCTGCTGCCAGTGATGAGATGAAGGATAAGCTCAGGCCAATTCCCATATCTACCTTTGAAAAATCTGCTTCTGTGAGCTCATTGAGCTCTACCCAGCGGATACCAAAGAATACTTCGGAGTAAATTAACGGTGCTACTGCCTGTGCCAACAATGCGGCCACCCAAACTGCTGCGTGATTGATCCTTAGTGCTGTGCCCATATTATTTCGCATCGGCATCAGGTTGCATAACTCCGCTGATGTAGCCATTGGGGTCTTTGAAATAAGCCAGCCAGCCCACTGTAGGTACAGCCATCCTGGGTACTACTATTTGCCCTTTATTTTTCTCAATGGCCTCAATAGCTTTCTCCAGGTTGGCCACTTCTATGGTGTTTACCACCGGTTGTTCCGGATCACGTTGCCTCATTATAGCTCCGTTGATACCGGGTTCATCATCTTCACCTGTTTTCACAAGCCAGTATTCTTCATCGCCCCATCTGCTCACTTCCCAGTTAAACACGTTTTTGTAAAAACTGATTGAAACCTCCGGATCTGCCGAGGGTATTTCAAAATGTATTATTCGCCCCATTTTAGTATTTTGTTAAATGATCAGAAATTGACTTCAATTAGACCTGTCAGTGCGAACTGATTATTGAAAGTAGTATTTTTAAGCATGGCAAACCGGCCATTAAAACCGAAGCGGAAAAACCGGGGAGTGGAAAGGAAAACTTTTGAGTTAAAACCCTGTGGAAAATAAAATTGACATCAACGATAAACTTGTTAGGATTATTGGTGTCCAGTTTTTTGGCATTATAATTCCCAATGCTACAGGATTGGTCAGCAGCAATGACAGGTCAGTTACTTACCTTATGCTGACCTACGGATATTTTATCCTGATCTCGTTTTTGATCTGGCAAGGTAACCGGTGGCTACTTTTCAGGCTGGAAGAGCGGTATAACTGGTTCATTAACCCGGCCCAGAAAGTGATTATGATCTTAGGGGCAAACATATTTTATACAAGTATGCTTGTGGTGGTAATGCTGCTGATCTGGTACCAGGCGGTAGGGCAAGAGGCAGACTGGGAAGTTATAAAAATCACGGCGGGAGTATGTGTGATCTGTGTAATATTTATAACACATACCTATGAAACGGTATTCCTGATCAAGGAGCGGGAATCGGACAAAGTAAAGACCGAGAAGCTGGAAAAAGCCCGGGTACAGGCCGAACTGGAGGCACTGAAAAATCAGATTGACCCGCACTTTATGTTTAACTCCTTGAACAGCCTTTCTTACCTGATAGAGTATGATCCGGCTAAGGCGAAGGAGTTTACGGAAAGCCTTGCAGAGGTTTACAGGTACATACTTTCCAATAAAAACCGGCGCCTGGTTATTTTGCAGGATGAGCTGCTGTTTTTACAGAAATACCTGTCTTTGCTGTATTTGCGCTTTGACGATGCTTTGCAGGTAAATTTCGAGATTGAAGAGAAAAGTAAAAACGAATACCTTGTACCTCCCATTTCTATTTTTATTGTGATTGAGAATGTAGTGAAGCACAATGAAATATCGAAGCGAAATCCTATGCAGGTTAATGTATCCATGAAAGAAGACAGCTTGCACGTTGAGAATAAAATAGTAGCAAAGAAAGTCCTTCATCATTCATCAAAAATAGGTCTGGCCAATCTTGAGGAGCGCTTTAGGATAATTGTAGGGAAAGGGGTGAGTACCGATGTAAGTGATGGCCGGTTTAAGATACAACTACCCATGTTAAAAATATCTAATTGAGCTATGAGAGTATTAATTATTGAAGACGAACCTACAGCAGCACAGAAGCTAATAAACATGCTAATGAAGTTAGATGCGCAGCTTGAGGTGGTAAATGTGATCCAAAGTGTTGAGGAGGCCATTAACTGGCTCCGTGAAAATCCGGCTCCGGATCTGGCATTCGTGGATGTACAGTTGGCCGATGACATTTCATTTGAAATATTCAAGAAAGTAGAGGTGAAGTTCCCTGTCATATTTGCTACAGCCTATGATGAATATATTTTGGAGGCGCTGGAGCATCACTCTATTGATTATTTACTAAAACCCCTTCAGGAGGAGCGCTTGGCAAAAGCTCTGGATAAGGTAAAAAGACTCGAATCACACTTCTTGCAGCACAGGTTCAATAAACTCTTTGAGGAGGGATTCGGCGGCAATAAGGCTAAGAAGAGGTTTTTAGTAAAGAGGGGAGTGGACTTTGTGTCTGTTGCCGCAAAAAACATAGCCTACTTTTTCACCGAGCATAAGCTGGTATTTCTCGTTAGCCGGGATGGTGACAAGTATATTGTAGATAAGACTTTAACGGAGCTTAATGACGAGTTGGATACTGATTATTTTTTCAGGGTAAACAGAAAATATCTTGTACACATCGATGCGATTGAAAAATTTAAATCTGAAAATGGCAAAATAGCGCTTTACCTGCTGCCGCCTACCCGTGAAGAAGTACATGTAAGTAAAGAGAATGCTCCTAATTTCAGAGGATGGATAGAGGCATCATAACTGAAGATAAAGCCACGATGCCTCTGCCAGATTAGATTTCTACCAGTTTCCAGCGCCCTTTCTTAAAAATGACGATGCTGGCTGCAGCCAATGCAGTAGAAGCAATGGCAATCGCTAAAAATATACCAATAGGACCAAGTCCGAAATAAACGGCCATGGCATATGCCATAGGCACCTCAAAAAGCCAGAAGCAAAACAGGTTTATAATAGTTGGCGTTTTAGTGTCACCGGCACCATTAAAGGCCTGCCCTATTACCATACCATAGGCAAAGAAAATATACCCGCAGGAGATCACCCTTAAAGCCAGGGCACCATATTTTACAACCTCGGCCTCGGAGGAGAATATCCTTACGAACTCTTCTGCCCAGGAGATAAACACTATGGAGATCAGGCCCAGGAAGATCATGTTGTAAAATGCACATTTCCATACTGATCTTTCGGCCCGGTCGGGCTGGCCTGCACCCAGGTTTTGACCTACCAGTGTAGCGGCTGCATTGCTCAGGCCCCATGAAGGCAGGATGGTAAACATGATTATCCTGAATGCGACTGCATAACCTGCCAATACCTCTGCACCAAAAACAGCGCTTATCCTTACCAGGAATAACCAGCTTAAAGTACCAATCATATACTGCCCTATGCCTCCCACAGAAACTTTTACGATTTTCCAGACTGTGTCCCAATGGATTTTCAGGTGTTTTAATTTTACCTGTACGATACCCTTTGCCCCGGTTAATACCACCAGTTGATAGGCCACACCTATACCACGGCCAATAGTGGTGGCTATAGCAGCACCTTCTATGCCGAATGCGGGTATAGGGCCAAGACCAAATATCAAGATAGGGTCAAGCACAATGTTGAGGCAGTTGGAAACTATCAGTACGCGCATGGCAATGGATGCATCGCCGGCTCCCCTGAAAATGGCGTTGATCAGGAATAAAAGCATGATGGTTACGTTTCCGGCCAGCATGATCATGGTGTAGCCATATCCTTCTTCCACCAGGTCTTTTTCACCGCCCATCAGGGTTAGTATATCTTTGGCGAAAAACATTCCGGCAGCACTGAATATCAGCGATGTCAAAATAGTAATAAAAATAGCCTGCACGGCTACATTATTGGCCTCTTCCGGCTTGTTTTCGCCAACACGGCGCGCTACCATGGCGGTTGCAGCCATGCTAAAGCCTATGGAGAGAGCATACACGATCATGATCACTGATTCGGTCAATGCCACTGTGGCAATGGCATTTACGCTTACCTTGCCTACAAAGTAAATATCAATTACTGCAAACAGAGATTCCATGATCATTTCAATAATCATAGGCACTGAAAGCATAAATATGGCACGATTAATACTGCCGCTGGTGAAATTTTTTTCAGAACCGCTTACGGCGGAGCCAATAGTAGAAAAGATCTTATATATAGATTGTAATATTGAACGCATGAATATCGGTTTTAAAGGAAATAAAAAATTAAAGACGTGCTTAGAAGTATGAACTTCCGAAGTTCATTTTCTTAGCGATCGAGAACCGATATTAACTTCATAGGCTTGAAAATTTGATCCGCTTTTGCGGTAAATGCTTTATATTAGTTCAATAGAGATAAAAACAACGTTTTAACAAACATTATTTTGCAATACATACCTCTTACGGTTGTTTTGGTTTTAAGTTGCCTGACCAGTCAGGTTTTTGCTCAAACCAGTATGATTGATAGCCTGAAAAATGTAGCAGCTCAGGCTGAATCTGATTCTGTGAAGATAGAATCCCTCAGACAATTGGGGGTACTTATGAGCGATCATGATGTTGCCATGGCCATAGACTACGTTAACCAGTCCATCGAACTTGCGAAGGCTCATGATTATGAAGTGCTTGAAGCGGATGCCATCAACTCTCTCGGGATTATTTATTATGGCATTGGCGACTATGAGCAAACCCTGGAATGTTTTTTAAAAGTTCAGGCTTTTCAGGAATCACGAGGCGATCTGAAAGGAATGTCGAGGATTTATAATAACCTCGGTCTGCTGTTTAAAGAGCTCGGGCGGTATGAAAAGAGCATCGATTACCTGGAAAAATCTGTTGAGCTAAAACTCAGGACTTCGGATACGTTAACCCTTTCATCTTCCTACAATAATTTAGGTGTGGTGTACCAGGAAGGGCTGAAAGATTATAAGCGTGCTGCCGAATGCCATAACAAAGCACTGATCATTGACAGGAGGAATGAAGATGACTATGGCATTTTTGTTTCCCTCGCCAATATTGGGCTGAACCATTTTAAGCTGGGAAACCTGGATTCGGCGCAGATGTACTATAATAATGCCGTAATGCTTTTTGATAAAACCGATGACAGGTATGTTAAGGCTGAGTTTTTGTATGAGTTTGGTTTGCTTAATGCTGCACTGGGCCAATACGACAGGGCCATAGAGAAGCATAACCTGAGTATAGAAATGGCCAAAAAAGCGGACATTAAGCTGTTGCTGAAAAACAATTATGAAGGGCTGTCAGACATTTACTCAAAACTGGGTGACTATAAGAAAGCACTGCAGTTCCACAAGATGTATAGCCAGGTTAACCGCGAGATTTTCAATGCTGACCAATCATCCAAAATAGCTGATGTTGAAACCAACTATCACATACAAACCAAGCAAAACGAGATAGAGCTATTGCGGAAGGAAGCCGAGATCAAGGACCTTAAAATCTATAATGACCAGATGGCTTTTTACTGGCTGATAGGTATGCTTGTGCTGGTAGTATTTATTGTGGTGCTGCAATACCGCAAAAATGTTTACAGGACCAGAACAAACAAGATATTAAAGCAAAAGAACCAGGAGATCATTGCCAAGAACCAGAACATCATGGACAGTATCCTGTACGCCAAAAATATTCAGGAGGCCATACTGGCGGAGAATGACCGGCTTAAATCCGTTTTTGAAGATGCATTTGTGCTTACCAAGCCCCGGGATATAGTAAATGGTGATTTCTATTGGTTTGCAGAAGAAGGCAGCCATGTAGTAATAGCCGCTGTTGACTGCACGGGGCATGGTATCCCTGCAGCATTTTTAAATGTTATGGGCAATTCTTTATTGAACCAGATCGTCAATGAAGAGAAAATTATTGAACCGGCTGAAATACTGAGAGAGTTGAACATCAGGGTGTTTAAAAACCTGAAATACGACAATGTTCAAAGTAAGTCCAATGATGGCATGGATATCGGTATCTGTCTTTTCAACCGGAGAAACAAAAAACTGGCTTTTGCCGGAGCCAAGCGTCCGCTTTATTATTTTCACAATCATGAATTAAAAGTGCTGAAAGGTGACCATTACCCTGTCGGGGGCATATTATATGATGAACATCGGGTCTATCATCAACATGAACTGGTTTTGGAAGCATCAGACAGCATTTATTTGTTTACAGATGGCATTGTGGACCAGTTTGGGGGTAAAGAAAATAAGAAGTACATGTACCCCCGGTTCAGGGAACTGCTGAAGAAAATAGCTACTGATCCTATGGCAAAGCAAGTGGAGGCTATTGAAGAGGAGATCAGCCGATGGCAGGGCAATAATGAACAAACCGATGATATACTAATGATCGGGGTGAGGATTTAGGCCTTTCTTGCGAACCTGGCGCTTTCTGTAAAGGTTGATAAAATTGAAAACTACGATACAGATAATGAGCCAAACCAAACCTGCAATAAAGCCGGCCAAAACATCGGTAGGGAAGTGAACCCCCAGATAGACACGGCTTAACCCAATGCTCAGGATCAGCAATACCTGAACCAGGATCAACAAAATTTTAAGCAATGTATTGGTCACGTGCTTATAGGTAAGGTAAATGAGAAAGCCATAGAAGGCTATGGCACTCATGCTATGACCGCTTGGAAAACTGTAGGAGTGCGCTACAACCAATCTTAATTCTTCCAGAGGCCTGGGCCTGCTGATCAGGTGCTTTATACCTACGTTCAGTAAAAAAGCAGAAAGAAGTACTATTGTGGCCTGCAAAGAAAGTTTCCACCGGTGGTGCCCGTGGTAATATAGCAGTGCGGCAATTAATGGAATTATAATGGCATAGGCTGTAACATCACCCAGGTCGGTGATAAAAGTTACTACCTTCGTGAACGTGTCACTTCGAAAGCTGTGAACAAATTCCGTGATCATGTCATCGAATTTTATAAGTTCATCAGCCTGCAATCTTTCAGTGATCTCTAAAAACGCATTGAGGGCAAACAGACAAACAATTCCGGGAATGATCAGTGAGAATACAAAAAGTAAGTATTCATTGGAGTGTTTTTCAAGTTCTGTTTTTAACCTTCTATACGCAGTGAGCATGTGTAAAAATAAACATTTCTTACTGAACCAAGCCCTGTCGCAATAACGGCGGGCGTAAAATACTAACAGGTTATCCCGATAGTTGTTTTATGGCTATGGTATTGAAACTATCTTCTTCACAAGGTCTTCCACGCTGGTAGCTTTCGGGAAGAAGCTCAGGATTTCAAGCATAACCCGATCAACCAAAGTATCAGGACATGAAGCACCACTGGTGAGAATTATGCGTATTTCCCGGCCTTTTGGCAGCCAGCCGTTAGTAACTTCCATCTTCTTTTCAGGGTAGTTGAAGTGATGGATCTCTTCTGCTGACTTGATCTCCTTTTCCGAGTTGATAAAATAGGTTGGAAATTTGCGTTCGCAAAGCTCAACAATGTGCGAGGTGTTTGAACTGTTGTAGCCTCCAACTACCATAGCCAGATCTGCAGTTTGCTCAAGGAGACCATATGTAGCATCCTGGTTATCATTGGTAGCATAGCAGAGAGTGTCCCTGGTATCGGCAAAGTGCTCACGGTAATTTTCCTGACCATGGACTTCTATCATTACCTGTTTGATGTAATCCGCTATCTCCTGAGTTTCGGTAGCCAGCATGGTGGTTTGGTTTACCACACCTACTTTATCAAAGTGCACATCCGGGTCAAAGCCTTCGGTGTACATTCCCTTGAACAGTTTATAAAATTCTTCTCTGGAAATGTTGCCTTTGATCACCTCACCAAGCGTCCTGGTCTGGGCGATATCCTTTACAATAACCGAAGGGGCTGTTTTTGAGCTATGGGAAAATGTAGCCCGTGTCTCTTCGTGGTTGTGCTTACCATGGATAATGATGGTGTGATTGTCCTCACCAAGTTTTTCAGATCGTTTCCAGACTTTTTCGACAAAGGGACAGGTGGTATTGTATTTCTGTACTTCGATACCGATTTCGTCAAGTTTTTTTTCTATTTCGAGTGTGGTGCCGAAGGCAGGAATGATCACGATGTCTTCCTTTTTAAGCTCGTCCCAACCGATGAACTGGGTGCCGTTCGTATCCATGATGAATTTAATGCCCTTACTCTGAAGGTCATTGTTAACCTCCTGGTTGTGGATCATCTGGCTTAACAGGAAGACCCTTTTATCAGGATTTTCCTCAAGCGCCTTATAGCTGATCTCGATGGCATTTTCAACGCCATAGCAGAACCCGAAATGCCTGGCAATGTAAAATTTCACCGGGCCGAAATCCAGCTCCGTCGGTGTAAAGTCTCTTTTACGTGGGTCTGTAATCCTCCTCGCCTCTTTGATCCTGCCGGTAATGGAAGATCTGTAATATTCAGGAATGTCGAATTTTTTGATAGCCGATCAGTTTTTGATATGGTGCAAAATTAGTGATTTGACAGGTAACATTTAAAATTGACAAACAGTTTTTAAGTAAAGGGAAATCTGCTGTCTGTCAGGGAGGTTTTCTTTAAGATTACCAGTTTAATAGGTGCAAGTCAGATGGTGCTGAGACTGTTGTTAATTGAAATGGTTAACTAGCCAGAGAACACCCTCAGACAACCTGCCTCAATGCTATTAAGCAGTTAAGGCGCTAGACTACATGTGCACATCTATTTTTTTGATAAGGAAATTTATTCTTAGAATGGCAAGCTTGCAGTACTAAATCGTGGCTTTACTAAACTTCCAAAAGTTTGGTAAAGCTTTACTGTTCAGAAGTATTAACAGCAGTAATACCGCCAAACTGAAGAAATTTGGAGCAATGGATCGGAAAATAAAACATGTAATGTGAATAACCCGCTTTTGCCGATTGCCATTAAACATCCAAAGGCACAAAAACAAAAATGGGGACTTTTCTTGAAGAAAAACCCCCATTTCATAGCATTGCAACCTTAATTGCAACGTATGCCAAGTTACAGTTATCCAGCTTCACCGGCGCTTTGCCTAAGCAAAGTTCAGGATCTGGCTTTCATGATAGTACTCAAACGATACGATTTTATCATACTCAAAAAAGTTACCTTCTGCAGCTTTGCCATTTCAGATCGCCAACCAGTCGTTGTGACCCCTTCAGTATACTTTTTCAAATCCGGTATCAGGTTCTCAAAACTAGTTTGAGGGTGCCGACCAGACCGTTCTATGAAACCGCTTTGCTGTGACTTTAGTCATTTCAAATTATCAGCCGAATGGCCTTAAACTCCTGAATAGCGTATTTCTCATATCACCACTACTTACCTGACACTCTTTTGTGTCTGCCGTGATCATCTCTCACTTGGTTTATCTAAGGTCGTAACAATATCTTTGCGGGCAAAAAAATCGGAAGGTTTGTTTCCCACAACTTTCCCACCGGTTTTGACCCCTAAAAGCAGGTGGTTATGCACATATTTTCAGTGATAATCACACGATTATCCACATTTCGCAACACAAGTCTTGAAAATCAGAATTCAAGATGGAATACAGTGCCTTTTTTTAGCTCTGACTGCACCGTGACACTGCCATTGTGGAGCTTCATGATCTGCCGTGCAAAGCTTAACCCTATACCTGTGCCTTTCTTTTTTGTGGTATAAAACGGTGTAAATATCCGGTCTATGGTTTCTTTCGACATGCCCGGGCCGTTGTCTTCAATCGTCATGGCTATTTTTCTTGCCCCGGCTCTCCTTACGGCTATGGAAATTTCTCCGTTTTCTGCTCCATCCAGAGCTTCAATAGCATTTTTTATCAGGTTGATCAAAACCTGCTCCAACAGCTCATGATCGGCCTTTACTTTTAACTCGCGGGCTTTTATATCCATTACCAGCCTGATGTTCGATTTTTCAAGATCGGGTTTCAATAGTGAAGTTAACCGCTCTATCATGCTCACAATATTGACATCAGTGATCTTTAGCTCAGGGGTTTTGGAAAAATCCTTATAGGCATTGACAAATTTTAACAAACCTTTGCTTCTGTTTTCTATTGTTTGAAGGCTTGTTATGATATCCTCCTGGTCATCGGCAGGGAGCTTCGAAAGGTCTTCATTATGCAGCATCTGGTTGATGGCACTGCTTAATGATACAATCGGGGTGACCGAATTCATAATTTCATGGGTCAATACACTGATCAGCTTTTGCCATGCTTCCACCTCTTTTTGCTCCAGTTCGATGTGGATGTTTTGCAGGAGCACGAGTCTGAAACTCTTGTTTTGAAGGATAAAATCTTTGACATGGAGTGAAAGCTGTATGATTTCATCTTTTATATACGCTTTGATCACCTGTCGCTCACCGGAGTGTAAGGTGACAATGGCTTTGTGTAATGCAGGGTCTATAGCTTCAATATCCTTGATGTTTTTGAGATACGGTTTTTTCAGCAGGTTTTTGGCTGCCGGATTTATTAGCTCTATTTCCCCATCACCGGTGTAACTGATGATGGATATTCCAATATTCTCATTTAAAGTGCGGAGGTATTGATACTGAGACTCCTTTTCAATGCTGATCTTCTGAAATTCTTCAATGACGGCATTAAAAGCCTGACTTAATTGTGCCTGGTTTGATCCCTTGCCTGTGCCCTTAAAAATATTGGTGAAGCTGCCTTGCTTGATGGACAGGAGAAATTGGGTGAGGTCGCTGTTTGTCTTTTCTACATACCACGTGAGGCTGGTAGCCACGGAAATAAGCAAAATACCGATAACAATAGGAGTGAAAAGCCATTCGGTTTTGATCAACACAAAAGCCAGCACCAGGGACAGTACCATGATCAGCAGCACCCGGATGATAATATTTAGTCTAAAGTTTTTGAGGTTCATATTTCAGGTCGCTCCTACGGAGCTGATTTTCTGTGAGAAAGATAGGCTATAAACAGGTCGCCCGTACCGGGCTTATTCTATATTTTGTCCAATTTGATACACACTAAGCGGTGAGCACGAACCCTATAGATTTTGGACAATTCAATTCAATTTAGGACATGAATTTAGCCCGGTACGGGCGACCTGTCTATAGAAAATATTATTGTAAACACCAGCACCATAGGTGCGTTCTGTCCTTATTCGATCCATTCAAACAAATATTTTTCGTTGTAGTCAACATTGAATTTATTTAGAAAAGATACATATTCTTCTTTGAATGATGTTCGTTTATGGCGTTCCTCCTGATTATTGATATAGTTTATGACAACACCTAACTGAGAATGTGCATAAGAAAAAGCACCGAAACCAGTTTGCCATTGAAATTTTCCTTTAACCCAATTTTTGGCACTTATAAAGCTTGATGATCCTGCCTTAATATCCCTTACAAGATCAGAAAGCGCGATTGTTGGTTTTAGTCCAACCAGAATATGTGTATGGTCTGGCATACAATGAATGGCCAATAGTTTTTGACCTCTCTTGGAAATAATGCCACTGATAAACTTGTGGAGTTCTTCTTTATGAGCTTTTGGAATCAGACGTGCCCTTCCTTCTACGGCAAAAACGATGTGAATGTATATTTGGGTGTACGTATTCGGCATGATCAACATTTGCGTTCAAGGCTAATATCTGATCCCATACTTATCCATTTTCCGGTAGATGGTGGTGCGGCCGAGGCCTAGCTCTTTGGCGGCTTTGCTGATGTTGCCTTTGTTTTTTGCAATAGCCTTTTCAATAGTACTCCTTTCCACCTCATCCATATTGATGCTGTCGCTGGAAGTAGTACTTGCTCTCTGGTCGGTCAGTAGAAAGCTGTCCTGACTGAGCACATTGTCATCGGCCATGATCACGGCCCTTTCTATGGCATGCTGCAGTTCGCGGATGTTGCCGGGCCACGAGTGGTTACAGAGGTACTCCATAGCTCTTTTATTGATAGAAAGACTGGTTTTTCTGTACTTCTGTGCATAAACATTTAGAAAATGTTCTGCCAATAAAGGTATGTCTTCAACTCTGTCGCTTAATCTGGGCACGTGTACTTCAACTGTGTTGATGCGGTACAGCAGGTCTTCCCGAAATTTGCCCTCAGCTACCATCCGGAGCAGGTTGCTGTTGGTAGCTGCTACTATACGACAGTCTACCGGAATGGGCGTATTGCCTCCAACCTTTACAATTTCCTTATGCTGAATGGCCGTCAACAATTTAGCCTGCATGGGAAGCGACAGGTTGCCGATTTCATCAAGGAATAAGGTGCCTCCATGTGCCAGTTCAAACCTGCCCGTCCTTTCCTCCCGGGCATCAGTAAAAGCGCCTTTTACATGGCCAAACAGCTCGGACTCAAACAGGTTTTCGGAAACAGCTCCCAGATCCACCTTGATGAAGACGCTGGCACTGCGGTCGGACTTATTGTGAACTGACCGGGCTATCATCTCTTTGCCTGTTCCATTGTCTCCCAATATCAGCACATTGGCATCTGTGGCGGCCACTTTGTCTACCGTGGAGAAAATCCTTCTCATAGGTTCAGAGTGTCCTATAATGGTCTCTTCCGAGGAGGTTAGCAACTGGTTAAGGCTGCTGTTTCTGCTCTTCAACTCTTCTACCTCCTTTTTGGACTGGCTATGGTTATAAGCAGCATGAACCGTAGCCTGGAGCTTCTCATTTTCCCATGGCTTTACCACAAAGTCGGCAGCCCCTATTTTCATAGACTCCACGGCCAGTTTGATGTCTCCATACGCAGTCATCATGATCACCTGCTGGGTGGGATTTTTGGTCATGATATTCTTTAACCAAAAGAGCCCTTCTTTACCACTGGTAGCGCCTGCAGTATAGTTCATGTCCAGCAGTATTACCTCATACCGGTTATGGTTGATCAGAAAGTTAATTTGCTCAGGGTTGCTCTCTACGGTAATGTTGGTAAAGTGCGGTTTCAAAACTATTCTGGCCGTGTGCAGTACATCCGGGTCATCATCAATAACCAGAATATTGGCAGCTACTTTATTCATAAAACACCTGTTTAAAAAA
>NZ_SMLW01000677.1:66827-68953 GCF_009711405.1 Fulvivirga kasyanovii
AACAGAAACCGGTTGTTATTTTATTTTCTTCCTGGCAAACCACAAGTCTCTGATGGAGATGCCCAGGTTGACCTCGTTGGTGGTTTCATAGATGAGGCTGTTGCTTGTGGTGCCATTAAATTTTCGATGATACGAAATATTGATGGCCCCATGGGTTTTCAACGGCAGGCCCAGCCCGGCGGTGATGCCCCATTTGTCGAATGAGGTATCATCAATATCGAGATATGAATTTTCGATATAATAACCTAGACGATAGCTTATATTAGAAGCATATAACAAACCTTGCCGGTTTGGTGTAAACTCAAATCCGAACGCATACCTCCAGGTGTCATTAAGTTTATCAACATTGCTCATGTCAACTTTGCTCCATTCATTAAACTCCACATCTGCTGCCAGCATAAACTTGTTGCTCACCAATGAAATACCCAAGCCTGCTTTCTGAGGGAGTGTGTAATCATTATTCTGCTCAATCTCCTCGTAAATGGTTTCTTCGTCAATATCCGAAAGCTCGGTGGTGGCGTTGCCATTAAGACTGGTTTTATCATCGTAAATGGCACCGATGTTGATGGCGAATTTTTCTCTTCGAATCTTGTAATTTAAACTAAAGTCAAGGTTTAATTTATGCAGGTAAGTTCTTTGCGATACCAGGAAAGACTCTTGCGAACCTGTGCTAACTGCCTCTTCCTGGTGCAGGATGCTGCCGGTAATAAACCTCAGGTTAGCCCCCAACGTGAAATTAGGCAAGACCTCATAACCTTGGCCGAAATAGATCTCATTAAGGCCTCCCGATCCTGAATATTTTACATCATAGAGATTTCCCTGCGAGCTGACTACATTATTTTTTTGGATACTATACCCCACTTTACTGAATGGAGCAATACCTACTATACCTGTCCATTTGTTGTTAAACCTGAACCAATAGCTCATTTGCGATAAGCCGCCATCGGACAGGTTTTCACTTGATTCGGATGTGGTGTAGGTGGTTTGGTTATAATAGATGCCAAAGTCAAACATATGGGTATAATATCCGCCAACCTCCGTATTGGCTGCCGGGTTTATGCTATTAGCCCAGTATGGGCTGTTAAGGCCTATGGATGTAAAGCCCATTCCCTGGCTTTGGATAGTGGCTTTGTTTTGTAGCTCTCCCAGCCCGAACATGGAGTAGGCCGAGCCTGCCTTATTTTGAGCCAGAGAAGAGGTGGCTACACCCATGAGTATAGCCACCACTACATTCAATTTGAAATCAATCATCTTCATCGTATTCTTCCAAAGGTTTAAATTCCCAAAGGTCATCAAATCGGGAACTGCTGTTTTGTCCCAAAGCCACATAGCCTCTGCCGTTTACGGTGAAAGCCACAGCACCTTGCCTTGCAGACCCTTCAAATGACGTTTTTTCTGTCCATACATCCAGAATGGGATCATACTCCCAGGTAGTGTTGATATTGGAGCTGGCATTTCCGGTGGTTATGTACCCGAATTCTCCTATGGAAAAGGCCACTGCAGATGCCCTTATAATGGTATAATCATCATCTTCAGTTAAAATTTCTTTGGAGGTCCAGTCGACATTGGCGGCGTCAAACTCCCAAAAGTCCGTTTGGTATATCCCATTATTCGTACCTGTGCCCACAAACACACGGTCTTCTATCATAAGGCTGACAGCGCTTTCGCGTTTTTCACCCTTCACACTCACTACCTGTTGCCAGGCAGCAGCAGCAGGATCATATTGCCAGATGTCTTTCAGGTAGTTACCGTCAAATCCTGTGCCCACATAGCCTTTTGCATTGGCAGTGAAGGCGATAGCCCTGATCCGTGCTGACCCTGCAAAGTCTTCGATCTGCACCCATTCATTAGATTCTACATCGTATTTCCAAAAATCCCTGAGTTCATCGGTGCCGTCATAGCCTGTGCCTACATATCCTGCATTGCCGATGGAGAATGCTACTGCCCCGGTACGCCCTGCCCCGGGAAAATCAGCCACCCGCTGCCAGAAGTTTTGCTCAGGGTCGTATGACCAGAAGTCTGTAAGGTAATCATCACCATCATAACCCAGTCCAACGTAGGCTTTGTCTCCGGCCACAAAGGCCACAGCGCCGGAACGTGCTACGCCTTCAAAAGAGCTTCTTTTT
>NZ_SMLW01000367.1 GCF_009711405.1 Fulvivirga kasyanovii
GGATGTTTAGCGAGCTATCAGGATGATTAAAGACCTTGCATCTTGATAAAAGACTTTATCGGTCAGACATACTGATCCTTCTAAACGCAGGAAATTATGACATTGGAGGTTTAAGAAAACCAGAGATATCAGCGTTGCTGAAATCCTGAAAATAAGAAGTGTAAACCGCTGGTAATTTCACGAGGTGTGTGAAATCAACTCCGGCTGCTGAAACGAAGTGTACATGACAGCAATGGCAAACGCATAACGGGGAACATCCGTCCCAATCGCTTTGGTGCTCGTGGTTATGATTCCCATCAGTGCTGCTAATAACTGAAACATTATCCTTTGTATTGTCTAAAGGCAATGTGTCAGCACATGCTACCCCTGTAAGGGCCATGAAGTAAAAACTTAATATGTAGCATGCGATTTTCATTGAATACAAATATACGGATAAATGCAATGCAAGGGTATTGCAAAGTGTTATTATAAAGGTTAACGATGTTACAGACTTCATTGTTCACCAAACCCATTACCCCGTAAAACCATAACCCGTTATCTAAAAATAGCTGGAAACACCAATTTCTATTCCTGCGGTTTTTACAGGTGGGTTTCCAAGCAAATCCGTCTCCCACATGTAGCGGTAGTTGGCCCGAATCACCGTCTGAGCAGATGGACGGAAACTAATGGCCGGAACAATTGCCTGAATGTCATCATGGATAGTACCCCCGGTTTCATTAAATAATCCTACGTTGTAATCTACATGCTCCAGGCGCAAAGCCAGATTGATTCTGGCATTTTCCCACCCCAGCATCTTACGCTTTATAACCGTGTAAACAACATCAACAAATCCTCCCTGTTGCTGAGTGCCAAATTGCTGTGAATAGCTATCCGGCACATCCAGGAATGCCCACACCCACTCGCCTGTGATGTCAAGCTTTTTTTTGATTGTGGTGTTAAAGTCTATGGCAAATACATCCAACCTTCTTTTTACATCCAAAACAAGTCCATCTTCCTCATACTTGTTGTATACGTCCCCCATCCATGAAAGCCCGATTTCCCCAATTTTCCTATGACGAATTGCCGTTTTCAATGTAACCAGTGGAACGGCATTAAAATTTTCTTCAAACCGATCTAAATTTTCTTTGGCAGCCGGTAGCCAGGTGCGACCTTCGCTGTTTGCGATTATCTGATCATTGAACCCATTGGTCACGTAAGTTTCATAGGCCCATACCCATTGCTTCTGATAGGTTTTACCATGAAAACCAAACCCGACATTGCTGAAAGTAGCCGGGATTATGGTGGTAGCTGAAATGGGACGGTCTACAAATTCCCAATTAGGCCCATCGTGGTTTTGGTTGAAGGCACCTATGGGATTCATGATAACCCCTCCTCTGAAGTTAAATAAGGGGTGAAATTCAAAATCAAGAGCAGCAAACTCAATGTTTATTTCTTTGGTGCCTTCTTCAAACTCTATTTCAGAAAGGAATTTAATCCGATCCAGGATTGAGGAAGAAACGAACAGCGTCACTCTGGGTATCTTAAAAGAAATGCCCTCGCTAATTCCATCTGTCACAAAATACTGCCCATGTGCTTCAACATAACCACCCAGGGCCACCGGAAAACTGCCTGCCTTCAAAAACGGACGGTTATAAACGGCATCCATATTCATTTGGATGGATGTTGTATCAGTACTTACCCGCTGTGCCAATACAGATGCTCCCATTCCCGAAAAAACAAGAATCAATAGCAGTTTGAGATTTTTATAAATAAATGTAGATGTTTTCATGATCTGTGGTTATGTTAAAAGTTTTGAGATTAGTTTCTGCCGGGCCTTGCACTACATTGCCCTTTGCATCAAACTCACTACCATGACAGGGGCATACCAGATAATTGGGTTGTGCATTTACTTCGCACCCTTTATGCGTACACTCCATCCAAAGTGCGATGTATTCTTCCGGATTGATTCTGTATAAGGCAATAGGAAAGGCCAAAGATGCTGCCCTTACCAATACCACTTCCAGTGGTTTTCCCTGGTCACTGGTAAATTCATTCTTTGATAACCTTAGCTTATTATCACTTATCACGGCACTCACTTTATGAATGGAAGTGCAGCCTGAAAAAAACGGGGCAATTCCAGCAATCGCTAAGCAGGAGCCTCCTATTAATCTTAGAAATTCTTTTCTGTCCATGTGGCTAAAGAGATTTAAGAAATGTGAGGAGTTTTTGCTTATCTGTTTCACTAAGCTGCTCAAAGCTATCCCGGCTGGTGGACCCTTCCCCACCATGCATCAAAATAGCCTCTTCAAGCGTTTTTGCACGGCCATCGTGCATCAGAAACAACTCACCTCCCTGTGAATCTGCTGAAAGGCCAAGCCCCCAAAGTGGTGGTGTTCGCCATTCATACGTTTCTGCTGAGCCTTCCGTAGCTCCATCATCCAGGCCTGCACCCATATCGTGAAGCAGCAAATCTGTGTAAGGATAAAATGTCTTATTGCTGAGAGCTTCAATATCAGATTCAGGGGTCGTCCAGGTGGGGATATGACATGAGCCACACTTAATATCAGAGAAGATTTGTTGACCATGGATGACATCAGAAACATCACGATCCCTTTGAATTGGTGCTTTAAGCGTTCTCAAATAAAACACTACGTCCCTTATAGTCTGATCGCTTACCTCCGGATCAATTGTGAGGTCGGTGGCCACATCGAGCGGTTCAAATGTAGATGTCACGCCCATATCCTGATTATATGCCGTGGCAGTTTGTTGCAGTAAATCAATGGAGGCAGCCTTCTTTCCAAAGCGACCAATGAATTTACCACTGAAGGATTGATGAAACCATTGCGGTTGGAAGTAATCGGGAGGGGTAATGTAATTGGGAACTCCAGAGATACCATCTCCATCTATATCTTCAGGATCGGAATTTTCAAGTATTTGTGCATCTGTGAGTGCCGCTAACAGCCCAAGACCGGTAACTGCGGGAGGAGTAAACTTCATAAAAGGGACTCCAGAGGGTAGCCTCTCCGGCTCAAATCCCGGAATGGCCCTGTTCTGAAGTTGTGGGGCTCCAGGTGGGATGTTTGTATTTTGGTTGGGTGATGTCTGCCCAAATCGTGTAAGCGTGGTGAAAGGATGACCTTTCCCATCTCCTGGATGACAGCTTCCACAGGAAGTGGCCACAAACATAGGCCCAAACCACTCTCCGGTGTAAAAATCTCATCATTGAACGCTACGTCTCCAGCCAAAAACCTGTTTTGCTCCGAAAATGAAAGGCCTTCCATTGGGCCGTCTAACAATTCATTTTCTGCCGGTGCTTCAGGAAAAACCTCATCGCATGAATAAAACAATAAGGACACCGAACAAACAAAAACCAGATATTTTATTTTTATGTTTACCATATATTGTATTGTTGATTAGACAAACTTAATAATTTGTTAAACAAAAATAAAATTTTAGACTAATCTAAATATTCAAATGATATCCACTACGATTGAGAATTACATCAAGGCAATATTTTATCTCGGAGAAACTGCGACTAACGTCACGGTAAGTGCAGTAGCCGAAAGAATGCAGAACAGTCCCGCTTCGGTCTCCGACATGCTCAGACGGCTCTATGAAAAAGGCTTGATAGAGGATAAGAACAATATTACTTTAACTGATCAGGGTAGTTTTCTGGCAAAACAAATCATACGAAAACATCGGCTCTGGGAGACCTTTCTTGTCAAGACACTGGATTTTAAATGGGATGAAGTGCATAGTATTGCCGAACAACTGGAGCATGTGCAATCTTCTTTACTCACCGAAAGACTGGAAAGATTTCTTGAGTATCCTGAGACAGATCCCCACGGTGATCCCATACCAGATAAAGACGGCAACTTTCCAAACCTGAGTATTATCCCACTTTCCGAAGCAGAACCGGGCAAAAGCTATATTTTCCGAAGTGTGGCTACCGATGCTAAAGACTTTTTAAATCATTTGGACAATAAGGGATTGCAGCTTGGCCAGAGGTGGGTAATCATTGAAAAGGAGGAGTTTGACGGGTCAGTCAAACTCCTGGTAGATGATAAGAATGAAGTTTATTTAAGCGAAAAGGTCGCTAAAAATCTAAATATTTGCTCAGGTCAGCTTGATTAAATCATATAACCTCAGCATTAAAACCGGCCTTTTGAACTGTTTTCTTTACTTCCTCCGCATTGAGGTTTGAAGTTTCAACAGTGAGCACACGGTTTTCACTTTCAAGATTAACCTTCCATTTTTTTATGTCCTTTTCCTCATTCAGGAAGGGTGTTACCTTAGAGAGGCATCCACTACAATTGATGTTTGTTTTAAATTTTAAAGTATCCATTGTTAGTCTATTTAAAGTTTGAAAATTTGATTTCTAAATCTTAGTTGTTTTCAGCCGCAAACTATTTGCTACTACCGATACTGAACTAAATGCCATAGCCATACCGGCAATCATAGGGTCAAGTAGAAAGCCGTTGACGGGGTAAAGCAATCCAGCAGCAATTGGAATCCCGATCACATTGTAAATAAATGCCCAGAAAAGGTTCTGGCGGATACCCTTTACCGTTCTGGTAGAGAGCTTCAGTGCTTTCGGAATGGACTCCAAATCTGAGGTGATTAGGGTCATTTTAGCCACATCCATCGCAATGTCCGAGCCGTGTCCCATGGCAATACTTACATCAGCTTGAGCCAAGGCATGGCTGTCGTTGATACCGTCACCTACCATGGCTACTATCTTTCCTTTGGATTGTAATTCTTTCACAAAATCCGCTTTATCGGATGGCAACACCTCGCCTTTAAAATCGGTGAGGCCAACCTGCTGAGCCACTGCCCTGGCCGTTTGATTATTGTCCCCAGTGAGCATATATACCTCTACTCCATTCTTCTTTAATTTTTCAATTGCTGATTTGGAAGTGGCCTTGATCTTATCAGCTATGGCCAATACCGCCAACACTTCCTGATCATCCGAAAAGTAGACCACTGTTTTGGCGTCCTCCTGCCATTTGGCTGCTTTTTGTTGAATATCTTGAGGGATGTTTATGTGGTTTTCAGCCATCAGTTTGGTGTTTCCGATGAAGTAATACTTCCCTGAAGTATTAGCTGCTTTTACCCCTTTTCCGGTGATGCTGTCAAAGTCTTTCAATTCTTCCGATTGCACTCCCTCTTCTTTCAGCTTTTTTACAACCGCATCGGCTAATGGATGCTCCGATTGAGCCTCCAGAGCAAGTAAAACGGATGCATGGTAGTCTTCATGGGCTTTATCCGACCAAAAAAGATTAGTAACCGTAGGCTTACCTTCAGTAATGGTTCCGGTTTTATCCAATACTACGGCATTGACCTTGTGACCAAGCTCCAGGCTTTCGGCATCCTTGATCAGAATGTTATTTTCTGCTCCTTTCCCTACGCCAACCATGATGGCTGTAGGGGTGGCCAGCCCTAGCGCACAGGGACAAGCGATTACCAATACAGCTACTGATGTAAGCAAGGCATGTGTAAAGGCATCATCTCCACCTACAAACATCCATACAATGAAAGTGGCGATAGAAATGGCCATCACCACCGGCACGAATATTCCGGCAATTTTATCAACCAGTTTCTGAACCGGGGCCTTGCTGCCCTGAGCTTCCTGCACCATTCTGATGATTTGTGAGAGCAGCGTTTCCCCGCCTACTTTCTCGGCCTCAAACTGGAAGCTGCCTTTCTGATTGACCGTACCGGCAAAGACTTTTTCGCCTTTGGTCTTGGCCACAGGTACCGGTTCCCCCGTGATCATACTTTCATCCACATTGGAACTGCCGGACAGCACTGTCCCGTCTACGGGTATTTTCTCTCCCGGGCGCACCACAATGGTGTAGCCCTTTTGCACCGAGGCAATCGGAATCTCTTGTTCTTCGCCATTGACGATAGCCTTGAGTGTTTTAGGCTGCAGACCCATTAGTTTTTTGATGGCTGACGAGGTATTGGACTTGGCTTTTTCTTCCAGCAACTTGCCTAAAGAAATGAAGGTGATGATCACGGTGGCTGCCTCGTAGTATACATGCGGGTGAATACCCCGGTTATGCCAGAACTCAGGAAACAGGGTATTGAACAAACTGAAAATAAAAGCGATTCCGGTGCTAAGTGCAACCAATGTGTCCATATTGGCTTTGCCGTGTTTGGCCTGTTTAAAAGCATTGATGAAAAAGCTCCGGCCAAACCAAAACAATACGGGAATAGTAAAAGCCAATGAAATCCACCGCCCCGACATCCAGTCCATGTAAAACATGCCCAGAATAAAGACCGGAAGTGTCAGAATGGACGACCAGATGGTGCGGTTTTTCACATTCTGATAATGCTCACGTTGCCTCTCTGCCTGTGCTTCGCTTGGATCCTCCACATCTACGATCAGGTCATAGCCCACTGATTGCAATGCGTTCCGTAAGGCATCTGGGGTAAGGGATTGGTCGTATTCAACCAAAACGGAACTGCTGGCAAAATTAACACTGGCATTGGCTACTCCCTGAGTATTATTTAGAATAGATTCCACGCTGGAGGCGCAGGCGGCACAAGTCATTCCCGTGACAGGAAACGAGTTCTTTACAATTTTCCCGTTCTTATCAGTATGCATGCTCTTTGGTTCACTAATATCTAACGCTTCCATAAACTATTTTTTCAAGTTTGAATCCTAAATTGAACAAAACAAATTTCGGAAGTGTGGAGAAGGTTTGTATTACAGAATTTGCTAAACGTTTTATACAATCGTCAGTGATTAGATATTATCCAGTGTTTTTCGCTTTAAACCCATAGTGCTTTTGAATTGTGAGGGTGTCATTCCGGTGATTTTTTTGAACTGGCTGCTCAAATGTGCAACACTACTGTAGCCCAATTGAAAAGCAATTTGGCTCAGGGTAAGCTCGTCATAAATCATTAGTTCTTTTACACGCTCTACCTTTTGCCGGATGATGTACTGATCCAGCGTAATACTCTCTACCGATGAAAACAGCATTCCCAGGTATTTGTAATCATAGTTGAGTTGATCGCCAATATACTCCGCCCACTTTATATTTATCACATCTTTTGAATGATGAATTTTTTGAATGATCAAATTTTTCACTTGTTCAATCAACCTGCTTTTACGATCATCAATCAATGAAAATCCAACTTCTTCCAGCGCTTCGTTCAACTGCTTTTCAGTTTCATCATCCAAAGGTATTTCCATTTCAATCTCACCCAGTTCAAGGTTAGTATAGGGTATTGAAAGCCTGTCTACAATTTGCTTGACCGCTGTTATACAGCGTGGACAGACCATATTTTTA
>NZ_SMLW01000234.1 GCF_009711405.1 Fulvivirga kasyanovii
TGAAGGTTTGGAAAATGAAGACCCTAAAAAACTTGCTGAATTTGAAGCCCGAATAGAAAGAGGTGAAAAAATCGAACCCAACGATTGGATGCCTCAAATGTATAGAAAACAACTCATCCGGATGATCGAACAGCATGCGCATAGTGAGATCATCGGGGCTTTGCCTGAAGGCACCTGGATAACAAGGGCTCCTGGCTTCAAAAGAAAGCTGGCCCTGATGGCCAAAGTGCAGGATGAAGTAGGGCACGCCCAACTACTTTACAGCGCTGCCGAAACTTTAGGTAAGTCGAGAGAACAAATGATCGATGACCTGATCGAAGGAAAATCAAAATATTCCAATATATTTAACTACCCTGCCTTTACATGGGCAGATTCATGCTTTATTTCCTGGCTTGTGGATGCCGGGGCTATAGTGAACCAGCTTGCCAATGCAAGAGGCAGCTATGGACCATATTGCAGGGCGTTGGATCGTATTTGTGCGGAAGAGTCATTCCACCTTAAATATGGCCACCACTGCGTTATCCACATGGCGACAGGTACACCCAAACAACGGCAAATGATGCAAGAAGCTATAGATAGATGGTGGGGACCTATGATGCACTTCTTTGGCCCGCCTGATAAGGTTTCCGTGCACACAGAAGTACTCATGAAGTGGAAGGTGAAAATGGCCTCCAATGACGATTGCCGTAACCAGTTTCTGGATATGTATGTACCTAAAATATGGGAGCTGGGCTTTACAATTCCTGATCCAAACCTGAAAAAGAACCCTGAAACTAAAAAGTGGGAATACACTGAACCTGACTGGGATGAATTCAAAAGGGTGATCAATGGTGACGGGCCATGCAATGCTGAAAGGCTTGCCGTACGAAGAGTAGCTGAGGAAAGAGGTAAATGGGTACGCCAGGCGTTATTGGCTCCTAAAACGGAATATGTTACCCCTTTAGCATAAAACCTATCAAGGCTACCTGCACGGTAGCCTTTTTTATTTGAGTAACATACAGACTACTTTTCTGCCAGTGCGCATCATTTATTTTGTGTGATCATTAGCGTTCTCAAGCAGGAAACGAATAACCGAAAACGATTGCAAACCACCATTTAAAATGACATCTTTGAGGCGTCATTTTTTTGCTTAAGAAAATAAATGGAATCATTAGACCCCAGAGTTAACCGACTCAATTTAAAAGGATTTCAGGGCGATCTTACTCGAAAAGTGCCCCTGGATCAGTTTGGAACTTTCGAAGTGTTTGTACAGGCGAAAGAAAACAAGCCTTATCAGCATGAAGGCATTGTACATGCGCCAAATAAGGAAATGGCCTTCCTTTTCGCTAAAGAACAATTTAGCAGAAGATCCACCTGTACAGGATTGTTTGTTGTAGAGACCAGAAATGTGTTTGTAACCGAGTTTACTGAAGGTGAAGACACTATTTACAACTATATTTCTGATGAATACCCAAAGGAAGGTGATAAAGAAGAATACGAGTTTTTTCATCTGATGAAAAGAGGTAAACAACATCAACATGTGGGATCAATCGAAGCCCGAAACCCTCAGGAAGCTTTGGCACTTGCAAAACCGGCTTTCATCAACGAAAAGCCAGTTTTTAACGCCTGGGTAATTAAAACCAGTGACATTTTATTTACATCAGAAGAAGACAAAAACATCTGGGACACCTTGCCTGACAAGAAATTCAGGGATGCTTCAGATTACAAAGCATCGGACAAAATCAAGGCTTTTAAGGAACGTAACGCCGGTTAATAGTTAAGATCATGAACGAGACAGCACTAAAAGAACTTCTATATAAAATGGCTGATGATCAGCTTATCATCGGCCACAGAAACTCTGAATGGACGGGCATGGGCCCGCTTTTGGAAGAGGATATTGCATTTTCCTCCATGGCACAGGATAAGGTTGGGCAAAGCCATGCGTTGTACCAGATTTTGCACAGCCTTGGTGAAAGCGAACCGGACACCATAGCCTTTACCCGCAATGCTGAGCAGTTTCATAACTGTACGCTGACAGAGCTTCCAAACGGCGAGTATGATTTCAGCCTCATCAGGCACTTCCTTTTTGATACCGCCGAAGCTATCCGTTTCGAATTATTAACAGAATCAAGTTATACACCTCTTGCCCAATTAGCGAAGAAAATACAGGGAGAAATCAGGTATCACACCATGCATGCCAACACCTGGATTAAGCAATTAGGTACAGCTACAGAAGAGAGCATAAGCAGGCTGCAGTCATCACTTGACAAGGCTCTTCCATACGCCCTCGGAATATTTGAACCTTCCCCTTATGAGCAGGAATTAATAGCAGGTGGAATATTTCAGGGAGAAGAAGTGCTAAAAGAAAAGTGGATCAACAGGATTACTGAAATATTATCTCAAACCAGCCTGCAATTGCCAGATCTTAGCGTAATAGAACCAGAGTTTGGTGGAAGAACAGGAAAACATACTGAACACCTGCAACCGCTTGTTGAAGAAATGTCAGAGGTATTCAGGATAGATCCCGGTGCAGAGTGGTAACTTTGAACTTCGAATGCAAGCTTACTGTTAAGGTTTTGAATGCACATCACTGAAGAACAAATATTAGAATGGCTCGATGAAGTAAAAGACCCTGAAATACCAGTTTTGTCACTGGTAGACTTAGGCGTTATTACTGATATTGACATTGATGATCATCGTGTACGTGTTACAATGACACCTACTTTTGTGGGATGCCCTGCCATTGATTATATGAAGCAGGATATTTCCGATGTCCTCAATAGCTATGGCATTGATCATGTGGACGTGGTAGTCTCATTTGAAAAATCATGGAATTCCAATATGATCACTGAAAAAGGTC
>NZ_SMLW01000244.1 GCF_009711405.1 Fulvivirga kasyanovii
GATTTTTCAGTTTATTAGCCATAGTCTTTAATATATTTTTAATGTTAAAATCTTTTTGACTATAGTAACGACAAAACTGTGCCACATCGTAAGGCGTTGATTATCAGTGTTGAGTGTCCTGTTGTTGGGGAAAATAATACAAAGAGCGTTGAAAAATATGCACCTATGCTGCAATGTGATCGTTGATCTTGCTTACCAGCTCCCTGATCTCGAAGGGCTTGGCAATGAAACCGTCGGCACCGCTTCGTCTGGAAATCACTTCTATTTCATTGTTTGCGGAGAGTATGATCACCGGGATATCCTTGTACTTAGGCGAGTTCTTTAACATCATGGTAGTCTCTTCTCCACCCATTTCGGGTATCCACAAATCCATAATTATGAGGTCGGGGTTATGGTTTTCAATTTTATCGGGTACTTCTTCGCAGGTTGTGCATATAAATACCTCAAATCCTTTCCCTGCTAATATTAATGAAACGATCTCAATGATATCGGGATCATTGTCGCAGAGTAATACCTTCTTCTTCATTTTTCTTACTACTGTATCCTTGTTTTTATAGTTTAAACCGGTAAGTGAGGATAAATTGAATGATTTACACCTACACCATTAAGGCAACAATAAACCCTGCCTTAAAGTTATGGAGAAATAGAGGTAATTCTAGTTTTGAGGGTAGTTATTACCCCAAGGCACATTGTGAGATAGGAATGGTAGTAGAGGCCATCATAGCGTTTTCATATGCATAGATGGCCCTGGCTATAGTTTGCGTATCTTATGCTGACCAGTTTTCATAACTGATCGGGTCAGAGAATCTGGGAAAAATCCTTTTCTCAACCAGTTCACCATGCTCAGAATATATTAATATTTGAGCCGGAAGATGTGTTTTTGCCAATGCTATGGCTTTATTGATGGCTTCTTCTTTTGATACGCCTGTTACTCCGTTGCCATAAAGTGGATTGTTGATGGTAACCCTCCACTCATCGGAGTGCTTTCTTACATAATACGAATATTCTAGTGAGTCCATAGGTTAAAAATTTTAAGCTGCTTTATACATTGCTTCTTTTAGTTGGTTATTAAGCGGATATTTCAAAAAATCATATGACAAAATATTGATATGTTTATTGAGCACCCTGATAATAGTAATAATTGCATCCAGCGCCACCATACGGCTACTCAATACCCGTTCTGCATGAGCGCTGTCGTTAACAATTACCTCATTTACAAATGATTCCAGGCTTTTTAGCTCAATTTGGTTGGTCTTCAGTTTCCAATCTGATACATAAATTATCTTGATGTTGTCAGGAAGATGCTGGATCAGATCAGCAGACTCAACATACGTAAGGCTGCTACGTAGGGTGTGTAACACACGTCCGATGATCCTGCCCGCTTTGAAATTGCAATGGATTCCCAAAGCCTCCTTTATCTCTTCAATGCATCCCTCGTCATTTTGGGCTAACTTATTATAGTCTATCTCCATTTGTTCCTTGGTTAGGTTAAGTCATTTAAAACAATTATCACATAGGAGTACACTATAGCAGGGCAAAATGGTGCCAAAATAGTCATCATCTTGTAATATGCTTATTATTAGCTGTTTACATTCAGTGTTTAAACTTTTATTCTCAGTTGAGGTGTGGAATTCATCAGTTAATCGTGTGGAGAATTGCAAACGATTGCGAAAAGTCTATGGGACGTTTTTTGTGAAATAACCTCAACATTTGAAATGCCTGTCGTGTAAGTGAAACCTCATGCTTTACTCCCTGACAAGTTCAGAAAATTACGTATTTAGCCATGCGAAATAACATATTAACCCACCTGAGGCTAATCTGGCCCTACTATGGCGATGGCTGGCTTTAAAAAACGGTATCTGGCATGAAATTTTTACTCAGGTAAACAAAAGAAATGTCTAACCAAACTAATCGAAGTTATGAGTATCGTAAAAGTAATTGAAGTAATAGCAGGATCGGAGAAAAGCTTTTCCGATGCCACGCAAAAAGCTCTTGACGAAGCTTCCAAAAGCGTCGATAACATAAGATCTATTAACATCAGTAATATGAATGCCAATGTAGAAAACGGCAAAATAGTTTCTTATGGCATTAACGCAAAGGTATCGTTTGAGGTAAACTCCAGAGAAAGAGAGTATACCTCCGAAACAAAAAGGGAAGCAGCTTTTAGCTAATTTAGTTTACAGTTTACAGTTTTAAATTCACTGTTTATCAGTTCACGGATTAAATACATGAATCCGTGAACTGGCAGACAGTGATTTTCTATGTAGAAGCCCGCGAACAATTTTTTATTAACAGTAAACGGTAGACTAAAACTGTAAACTATAACCTAAGAATTGGGAATTGTAAACTAAGAAACGGTGTACCGAGAACTTATCAATACTTCGTCCAATATGGCTCGTAGCCATAGTGTTTGTAGATAGAATTTATAAAAGTACGGTCGGCGCTGGTAGGCCATTCGTCCTTATCGAATCCCGGGGCATTTTCGAGGTGTTCCTTTTCAATGTCCAGTATGATCGTATCCTGATCAGAAGGGTCAAACTCCAGGGCCTCCGTGGGTATGGCGAAAAGCTTTTCCCCAAAGCCGAGAAAACCACCAAATGACAGTACCGCATAGGCCACAGTACCGTTTTCCCAGTCAATCATCAAATCTTTGATTTCTCCGATATTTTCGCCCTTGGCGTTCACCACTTCAGTGCCTTCAATGGTGGTGGCAGAGATTAGTTGTGTGTTCATATTTGTAGCATTTATGTGTGACTCATTCAAAAGACTGTTATTGGTCAGCCCCTCCGGACACACATGAAAAACAGGTGCCACAAAGTAATTCTCTTTTTAACAGTGAATTACAATATGCAGCACCTGCCTATGTGGTATTTTGCATACATCAATTTGTAAATAAACTTTCGCAGTAGATCAGCTATGCCAGCTAATCAGGCGGCTGCCAAACCTGCCTGTAGGCTGTGGTATGCGGCTCTGGCGGACTGATTGGTCCTCTTCTTCGGAGTCTTCATGTCCGTCAATTCCCATCATATCACA
>NZ_SMLW01000016.1 GCF_009711405.1 Fulvivirga kasyanovii
TCAAGGGGATAGTAGCGTTGTAGAAACATTCAAAATTCTAATTCTTTTACAAATCCCGTTTTACCGTTTACTATTTACTGCTCACTATTCACCACCTACCAAACACTCCCATCTTCCGACTCCTGACTTCTGACTTCGGTCTTCCGTCTTCCGTCTTCCAACCTAACCACACTACAAATCTAGTGAAGGGTAATAGCCTTAAAGCAGAGGTTACTACCTTTCTGAGCATAGTCTCTCCCGGCAAAGGTC
>NZ_SMLW01000174.1 GCF_009711405.1 Fulvivirga kasyanovii
TTCAATGACCAAAGAACGACTCCTCCTTTTTATTCTTGCCGCCGCATTGTTCACCCACATCATGGATTTTATGATCATGATGCCTCTCGGGCCACAACTCATGCGACTGTTTGATATATCACCCCAGCAATTTAGTTTTCTGGTATCTTCTTATTCTTTCTCGGCGGGTGCCTCCGGCTTTCTGGCTGCATTCCTGATCGACCGTTTTGACCGCAAAACAAGCCTTACTTTTGTATACATCGGCTTTACCCTGGGCACATTGGCTTGTGCACTCGCCCCCACTTATGAAGTACTGCTACTTACCCGGTGCATCGCAGGTGCTTTTGGAGGTGTGCTGGGTGCTCTAATATTATCTATAGTCAGTGATGCCATTCCCCTGGAAAGAAGGGCTGCTGGAATTGGTTTCGTTATGGCTTCATTCTCAGTGGCATCAGTTTTCGGTGTCCCTTTTGGGCTGTACCTTGCCACTACTTTTAGCTGGCATGCTCCTTTCCTCCTGTTGGGCCTGCTTGGGGTTATGATTACTGTCCTTGTATTTATTTATGTACCTTCCATGCGTGGGCACATCGCTGCAAAGAGTGGTATCTCCGTATGGGAAAGTATCACATCCATTATTAAAGTCATTTTTGGCAGGAGGAACCCGCTTATGGGCTTACTCTTCACATCTATGCTCATGCTGGGGCACTTTACCATCATTCCCTTCATTGCACCCTACATGGTAGGTAACGTCGGGTTTTCTGAAGAGCAACTGACGTATATTTATCTCGTCGGCGGCGGTTTAACCATATTCACTTCTCCCATGGTAGGCAAACTGGCAGATAAGCATGGGCGTCTTAAGGTCTTCACTATTTTTGGTATACTGGTAATGGCTCCTATTCTTGTTATCACCCACCTGCCGCCAGTGCCACTTTGGGAAGCTCTCATCTTTACAGGCCTGTTTTTTATTCTCGCCAACGGAAGGATCGTGCCCTCCACAACTATGGTAACTTCCGTGATCAAACCTGAAAACCGGGGTAGTTTCATGTCCATAAGATCGTCAATACAACAACTATCTTCCGGACTGGCTGCGTTAATAGGAGGTTTTATTATTACGGAAACCCCCTCAACTATAACTCCGGATGCCAAGGCTCTTCTTAATTATGAATATGTAGGATACTTTGCCCTGGTATTTAGTGTGATAGCGATAATCATTGCCAGAACGTTAAGAGTGGAAAAGGGAGCTTAGTAAATTGAAGGTTTATTGCAGGTATTCTGAGTCAGGTAAAACCTGTGGGGTAAGCGAATCAAAAAATAAGAAACTCACAAGAGTCTCCCCGGAAATTCTGCTTGATTCGGTTTTCTCAATCTTCCTCGTTAGTGGCTATGTGCACAAAACGGGAGAGTACAACTAATGCGCCTGATAACATGGTTGCATTGCTCCTGATCTGCTTAACAGTACGTACTTCCTCAGATACAGCACTTTTGACAAGTGCTGGCTCCGCACCATTTTGTCCCAAAAGGATTTTCCCCCAACACAGACAAGA
>NZ_SMLW01000374.1 GCF_009711405.1 Fulvivirga kasyanovii
CTACAATTGACAATTTAGGAACTTACACAGGTACAGTTACATTAGAGGCAAAGGATGGCCTTGCTGCTTTGGCTGTAACCAAAGGTACTGCTGCATTTGCTGCTGAGACTTACACTGGCGAAACTTCTGCCACATGGGCTTTCTCTTACACCGCTGTAGAGGCTGACGAAGATTCAAACATTACATTCACTTTCACTGCTACTGATGCTGATGGTGATACTGAAGTATTTACTCATGTATTGAGTGTTGGTGATGCTCCTGAGCCTCTTCCAAATGAGGTGCTTTCTGGTTTAATCACTGCTAACAAAACTTTAACTGCTGATCGTATCTGGGAACTTGCAGGTAGAGTTATTGTAACTGATGGTGCTACTTTGACCATCGAGCCCGGAACCATTATCAAGGGCCGTCCAGGGGAAGGTACTAATGCTTCTGTTCTAATGATTGCAAGAGATGGTATGATTGATGCGGAGGGTACTGCTGATAATCCTATTATCTTTACAGCTACTGCTGATAACATCGCTGTAGGACAGAAAATAGGTACTAATCTTGATGCAAATGATAATGAGCTTTGGGGTGGTGTTGTAATCCTAGGAAATGCACCTATTTCTCCTGATGCAGGTACAACTGCTCAAATTGAAGGAGTTCCTGCCTCTGAGCCTCTTGGTCAGTATGGTGGTGATGTTGCAGATGATAATAGGGGTACCTTAAAATATGTTTCTATCAGGCATGGAGGTACTACTATCGATGCCGTAGCAGGTAATGATATCAATGGATTGACATTAGGTGGTGTTGGTTCTGGTACTACAATTTCTCACATAGAGATTTTTGCCAACTATGATGATGGAGTTGAGTTTTTCGGAGGATCTGTAAACCTAAGTAACTTGTTGGTCTACACTGTTGGTGATGATGCTATTGACGTTGATCAGGCATACTCTGGTACCGTAAGTAACTTTCTTGTATATACCAGTACTGCTGCCAGTTCAGACGAAGGTCTTGAAATTGATGGTCCTGAAGGTTCAGAAAACTCTACTGGTAAATTTACAATAGAGAACGGAACGATCACATCTGTAGACGGAGGTGGATTTGCTGCAGATTTCAAATCTAAAGCGCAAGGAACAGTTAATAATGTAAAATATTCTGGTTTCACTGGTGGAGCTACTATTAAAATCAGAGCTAGCTTCGATCCTGACAATGCATGTGCGGATAAGACTGACGCTTATACCAACCTGATCGGTGATAATCTGGTTTTCACTACTGTTGAGTTTTCTGCAGTATCGGTATATGATGGAGATGATGAGGATGCATGTGATGTTCCTGCGTCATATCAAACTTCTGCTGCTGGAAAAGTGTCAAGTGCAACTGCTACAGGAGCTTCTGATGCTACAGTATTTGACGCTTGGTCTTATGCTTCAATTTCAGAACTGCTGTAATTGTTAGAATATGCAAAAAAGGCTCTGCCATGCGGCAGAGCCTTTTTTTGCATTCGGGCGTCCTATGTTAAGTATATGTTAAGCAAAGCATCTTGAGGAAACATAAAGTTAAACAATTGGTAATTTATATATTCCCAACCTCTGTCTGTCAAAATCTACCTTTGCAACAAATTTTACAATGAACAAATGAGAAAATTTTCAATTACTTTTATCCTATTTTATGTCGCACTTACAGCATCTGTATTAGCTCAGAAGGGGTATTTGCGAGGTAAAGTAATCGATGGAGAAACGGGAGAGGCGCTTATTGGAGCCACTGTTTCCAGACAAGGAACAACCACTGGAACAGTTGCGGATTTTGAAGGCAATTATTCCTTGCCTTTAGATGCAGGTACACACACAATAGTTTTTCAGTTTGTTTCGTACCAAACTAAAACTGTTGAGAATGTAGAAATTGTTGCAGGTCAGGTTAATACAATGGATATTACTTTATCGACAGATGTTGAGCAACTTGCTGAGGTTGTGGTAACTGCAGAAGTAATTAAAGATTCAGAAGCAGCAATTCTCACCTTACAAAAGAAATCAGCTAATGTGCTTGATGGGATGTCATCACAAACATTTCGAAAAATTGGTGATAGTAATCTTTCTGGTGCCATTAAGCGTGTTACCGGAGTTTCTATACAAGGGGGAAGATACGTTTATGTAAGAGGTTTGGGAGACAGATATAACCGAACCACTTTAAATGGCATGAGTATACCTGGTTTGGATCCCGATAGAAACGACGTTCAGATAGACTTGTTCCCTACTAGCGTCCTTGAAAATGTTATTGTATATAAAACTTTTTCACCGGAGCTTGCCGGAGACTTTACAGGAGGTACTGTGAATGTTGAAACCAAAAGTTTTCCTGAGGAAAAAACAACTTCAGTTTCACTAGGCTTTGGGTACAACCCAAAAATGAATTTAAACGGAGACTTCTTGTCATACGAAGGTGGAAAAACCGATTTACTTGGCTTTGATGATGGAACCAGAGAGTTACCACTCGATGATCCAACATCATCTTTTGAAAACCCAAATATTGCTACTAACCCGGGGCCAACCATTGATGCAACCAAACGTCTGGATCCTAATATGGATGCCATCAGAAAGAATAGCTTTTTGAATACGAGCTTTTCAATTAATCATGGAAATCAGCTTGATAAAGGAAATTATAAACTAGGTTATGGACTGGTGCTTAACTATCAAAATCAGTATGAATATTATGAAGATGCTGAATGGGGGTATTATTTTAAAGATGCCAACAAAGACATATATCAATTGGATGCACAGAGAATTAGAAATGGGGATTTAGGGAGAAATGATATACTTTGGAGTTCTTTGTTGACAGGAGCCATTAAAACCAACAGGCATGAGGTGGGCTTGACATTTTTTAGGACTCAAAACGCTGTAGTAGAAGCAACCAGCCGAATCTCCAGGGACCTTGAGGAGACTGGTCAGACTGCCTATCAGGATGTATTAACATACTCGCAGCGATCTATAACCAGTCCATCAATTTATGGAAAACATAACTTCAATAAAATAACATTGGAGTGGAATAATACATTCACATGGGCCAGGGTTTATGATCCTGATTATAGAGAGGCCCTTATTGCTGAGGTGGATCAGGTTGGCGAAGACGGCCAGCCACTATATTCTATTGATGGAGGTGATGGAGGCCGAGTAAGTCGGTTTTGGCGAGATATGAATGAAAATAATGAGAGCGCACGAATTGATGCTACCTATGAGTTTGGTGATAATAACAAACTGAAATTCGGAGCAGCAGCGCTATTGAAGTGGAGAGAATTTGAAACATATGCATTTTCTCTGCAAAACAAGGGTATCGTTCAAAACAATCCGGATTATCTACTTCAGGAAGAAAATATTTGGAATGCGCAAACTGAGGAAGGTACATATATCCAAGGAGGATATGAAGCAGCAAATAATTATGATGCGCGATCAGCTGTATACTCAGCTTATGGTATGGGTGACATATTTTTACACAGTAGTGTAAGAGCCATATTTGGATTGAGAGTAGAACAGGCTTACATGAATTATACAGGTCAGGATAACTCTGGGATCGTCGTATACGATGATGAAAGGACTCTGGATAAGCTAAACTTTTTGCCCTCTGTAAACTTTGTGTTTAGCCTGACTGATGATATGAATATTAGAACTTCATATGGAAGAACTGTGGCACGTCCTTCATTTAGAGAAAAGTCTATAGCTCAAATTCTAGACCCCATTACTGGTATTAGATACAGCGGAAATATTGACTTGGAGCAAACAGATGTGGATAACTTTGATTTGAGGGTAGAGAACTTCTTTGGCAGAGACCAAATGATTGCAGTTTCTGGGTTCTATAAAAAGTTCTCTGGTCATATTGAGATGGTTCGTTTTCAGACAGAACCTACTGAGGTTACCTGGAGGAATATAGGAGGGAGCCAGGTCTATGGTATTGAAGTTGAAGGCAGGAAAAGGCTAGGTTTCATAGAAGGGCTTTCAGCTGGCACAAATGTGACTCTGGCAGCTTCGAAAGTTGATATGACTGAAATTGTAGTTTTAGAAGATGGAGTGACAGGAGAAATCACTTCTGAATTTGAGTCAAGAGTAGAGCAGGCCAGAACGGGTGAAGATGTTGATGAAGATCGAGTTATGGCTGGCCAAGCCCCATTTTTGATCAACACTTACCTTAATTTTTCGGATGCAGAAGGAAATACTAATTTTAACTTATCCTACAATGTTCAAGGCGAGAGCCTGGCTGTTGTTGGTGTAGGACAGGTGCCAGATGTATATGTTAAACCTTTCCATAGCCTTAACCTAAATGCATCAAGAAAGATAGGCGCAAGCAAAAAGTCTCAACTTACAATGAGAGTAGATAACATTCTTGGAGATTCAAAAGATCAAGTTTGGAAAAATTATAAAGCAGATGAGCAAATATTTACATCGTTTGATACAGGTAGAACATTTACGATAAAATATAGCTATAATTTCTAAATTGAAATACTCATTAAAGTAGCAAAGGTCACCTGATAAGTGACCTTTGCTACTTTATGTTGTCAGGGGTTTTTTCGGCAATGTCAAAATAATTTCTCCCCCAACAAATCCCTCGCTTTTTCCCTCCAATACTCCATATCATCCTGCCGCTTGATATTCTCATACAGTACCGCAAGGTTGTGGGCCGCCTTACCGGCTATTTCCGGTTTTGATGATTCCGAAAGCTTCAGCAGTTCGGCTTCCACTGTATCCCAATCTTCCATTAAGTAGGCTTTGTAGGCACTTTTAAATACTTTGGTATGATAGAATTGACGTTGTTCAAAATAGGCTCGTGGGTAAAACTTTTGAATAAAACCCCTCCCCAATTCGGTAGAAATAATCACAGCATTTTTATCAGCCTTTCCCATTGAAGGCCCCACTGCCAGTAAGCCACTGATTACAGAGCGTTTATCGTGTTCTATTCTCCGCTCATCATGGAATTGGTGTAGCTGCTCTCCATCTTTGTCATACATGGTAATATAAGACTCCACCACCAGGTCATAATAAGCCGTTCTATCCTTGGTGCCGTCCTCTTGTTTTACTACCTCTACCTCTTGGTCAAAGTATAAGTTATAAGCATTCAGGCTTAGAAAATAATTTGCATTGTGCTCCAAACAGGCCTCCCTCACTTTCTCTTTGCTTATCGGGGGGCCGGGTTCGGTGGCGGCATACCTCTCCACCAGGCTGTCCAGGTGAGTGATGTTGTAGTACCTGCTGCTATCGTATCCTGCATTTAGACCACGAACAAAGCTGTTGTAGCCCATCCGGAAAACTTCAACCTTATTGTCGTTGTTAAATGGCAAACTATCGGCAGTAAACCTGCTGATGAACAAAAACTCTTTTTTACCCAATGGTAACCGAATATCGGGAGACGAAGTTTTTTTAACAGGGACCATAGTACTGCATGAAGCAAGCAGGAAAAAAATAATTAATGCAGGTATTGCGCGCATCGATTTGTGATTGGTTTAGCAGGCCAATTTCGTTTAAAAAATTCAAATCAAAATCACATTTTAAGACAAAATTATTTAGACAGCCAGTGTGAATATTGGTTTGGGACCATCACTTAAAATTGTTCAGACATAATAACCTTATGCCATCTAAGCCGTTTTGTTAGTTGTACTTAGCTTTAATTCATGAGTGAAAATATGAATAAAAATGTCCTTATAACAGGTGGCACTGGCCTGGTGGGTTCCAGGTTGACAGCATTGCTGCAGGAAAAGGGTTATGGAGTCAGGTATTTAAGCCGATCGCCAGGAAAAGTTAATGATGTTGAGGCTTTTGCCTGGGATGTTACCAAACAAACCATTGATACCCGGGCCTTTGATGATGTCAGTTATGTTATTCATCTGGCAGGTGCAGGTGTTGCAGATCAGAAATGGACTGATGAAAGAAAAAAAGTTATTCTTGCGAGCCGCACAAGGTCTACAGCATTATTAAAAGATACTTTAAGAGACCATCCTAATCAGGTAAAGGCTGTTATTTCGGCATCAGCAATAGGCTATTACGGTTTTGATAATGGTGACAGGTGGCAAAAGGAAGGAAGCCGTTTTGGAGATGACTTTTTGGCTACAGTAACCAAAGCTTGGGAGGCGGAAGCCGACCTGATCGCTGACTTGAACATCCGGGTAGTAAAAATCCGGGTGGGAGTAGTGCTGAGTGACCGGGGAGGCGCACTAAAGGAGATAGGAAAACCGGTTAAGTTTGGCTTAGGCGCACCCTTGGGTAGTGGTGATCAATACATGAGCTGGATACATATCGATGATCTCTGCAATATTTTCATCCATGCCATGGAAAATGAAAATATAAATGGCCCATATAATGGCGTAGCACCACATCCGGTTACAAACCGTGAGTTGACGAAATCAATAGCCAGGGTCATGGGCAAACCGTTCTTTCTTCCTGCCGTACCTGGCTTTGCACTCAAACTGGTGCTGGGGCAAATGGCAGGCATGCTTCTGGGAAGTAGCCGGGTTTCGTCAGAAAAGATTGAATCAGAAGGATTTAAGTTTAAATTTCCTGAAATTAAAGAAGCTCTTCATGACCTTTTAAAGAATTAATGCGAGCAAAACATTTTTTACTCTTATATAATTTTTTAAGTTTAGCGGCTGTTTTGAAAAATAAGCTGTTCAGAAGAGCAAAATTTTTATCCAGCCCCTGATGATATTCAGGCCCACAAACCGTGGAAAAAGTTAGTGAATAACTTATTTACTGGATTATGAATGGATTGTATCAGATATTGAATAACACACGTATTCGGCTGAGGTGAAAAAGCGCGCCTTGCTGTTTCTTGTCTGTTGCATACAGACCTGACCCTGCTCAAGAAATGGGTATCTGATCTTTAAAAATAAAATTGATGAGGAATGATCATATACAATATCACGCTTTGATTGATTCCCATTTTAGTCATTAAAAACAACTAATAACAGATGAAAGAGATGAAAGTAAAAAAGACAAAACTGGACAATATAAAAAACATAGATGATCTTACTGAGGAGGAGAAAAAAATTGTCCGGGCTTTCGAAGAGAAGGACTGGAATGAAATTAAAAGTTATGATTCCTGGGTTATCTTTAAGGTAATGTCCGAGTTTGTGGAAGGCTTTGAAAAGCTTGCCAAGATCGGTCCCTGCGTTACTATTTTCGGCTCAGCCCGTACCCGCGATGACCACAAATACTATAAAATGGCTGAGAATATAGCTGCTAAACTTGTAAGACATGGCTACGGAGTGATCTCTGGTGGAGGCCCGGGAATTATGGAAGCAGCAAATAAGGGAGCAAAGTCTGAGGGCGGTAAATCCGTTGGACTTAACATTATCCTTCCTTTTGAGCAAAAAGGCAACGAGTATATAGATCCTGATAAGCTCATAACCTTCGATTATTTCTTCGTAAGAAAAGTAATGTTTACCAAATACTCTCAAGGCTTTATAGTAATGCCAGGTGGATTTGGTACCCTGGACGAACTTTTTGAAGCCCTTACCCTAATACAGACCAAAAAGATCGGTAAATTCCCAATCGTACTGGTTGGTAAAGAATACTGGGGCGGGCTTATCGACTGGATTAAGGATACCATGCTCACCGCTGCAAACAATGTACACAAAGAAGACCTTAACCTGTTTAAGCTGGTTGAAACTGAGGCAGAAGCAGTGGATGCGAT
>NZ_SMLW01000176.1 GCF_009711405.1 Fulvivirga kasyanovii
TCAGATAGAAGGCTGGAAGCTGGTAACTGATGCGGTGCATAAGGAAGGGTCTAAAATATTTGTTCAAATGATGCATGCCGGTAGGGTGGCACACCAGTTAAACCTGCCAGTGGGAGGTGAAGTAGTAGCCCCAACAGATAAGCCGGCTTCCGGTGAAATGTACACCGATGCTCAAGGACCACAAGCCCATACTCCCCCAAGAAAAATGAACAAAAAAGATATCGAGCAGGCAATAGATGAGTTTGTCAGGGCTTCCAAAAATGCTATACAGGCAGGTTTTGACGGTGTGGAAATACATGCTGCCAATGGTTATCTGCTGGAGCAATTCATTAACCCCAATATAAATGATCGCGACGATGAGTATGGAGGTTCGATAGAAAACAGGTCGAGGTTTGTGCTTGAGGTGACCGAAGCGATTGTAAAGGCTATAGGAAAAGAAAGAACAGGTATCAGATTATCACCTTATGGTGTTTTTAATGACACAGGTGCATTTGCCGATGTAGATGAAACATTTGAGTACCTGGCTAAAAAGTTAAGTGATTTAGGGCTGGTCTATATACATATCGTTGATCATGCCGCTATGGGAGCGCCCGAAGTACCGGCTGCTTTAAAGGAAAAGATAAGAAACAGCTTTAAGGGTACTTACATATTAAGTGGAGGGTACGACAGGGAGCGTGCAGAGGAAGATTTGAAAGCAGGTAAAGGTGACCTGGTTGCATTTGGCAGGCCATTCATCGCCAACCCTGATTTTGTAGAACGTATGCTGACAGGGGCCGAGTTAAGCGAAGCTGACCATAACACTTTCTACACACCGGGTAAAGAAGGATATGTAGATTATCCTATGTTGAACGGAGAACTTCACGAGTTGAAAAAATGAGCACCAATGTGACGTTAGTAAAAGAGCTTTATCAGCATTTTGCTAACAAAGACAATGATTCTGTAAGGGCTTTGTTTCAGGATAACATCGTTTGGGTCCAGATGAAGGGGTTCCCTAATGGTGGCAGGTTTGTAGGCCCTGATGAAGTTTTTCACAATGTATTTCAAAACTTCAGGGATAACTGGGTAGAGTGGAAAACTGTAATCGACGAATACTTGGAGCATGAGAACTCAGTGCTGGTCATAGGTCGCTATGAAGGAACCTACAGTACTACCGGCAAATCCGTATCCGCGGAGTTTGTTCATCGATATCAACTCGACAGTGGAAAGATTGCCAAATTTACCCAATACACTGATACCTTATTGATATATCAGGCTATGCAGAATTGAGGCGTTGGGAAGGGAATTCATTCAGAGGCTTGCCGCCTTAAACAGCTTCTGAATGGTTCCCTGTTTTATTCAGATTAAAAATGTTTCAATTTTGCTTTCATTCAGGCAATCCTTCTCTTATGGATTTAATTTTAATCGAGAGTTCTTTTGTTATAGATTGCTCTGAAAAGTTGAAATAACGGGTGCACGTGTTGATAAAGATTATGCTGTATCCAAAGTCAGTTCTTTTTTTGAAGTGTATAAAAATTGGCTGATAGTTGCCTCCAAATGATAAATCCGAG
>NZ_SMLW01000402.1 GCF_009711405.1 Fulvivirga kasyanovii
TTCTCTCAATTGAACTTCAAATTTCTTACCATCCATAAATTTGCAATCGTGTACCAATGAACGATAAGCCGTACAAGGATACTTGAGGTGTTGGATATTCAAAAAACAGAAAACTTCTCCTGAGAAAAATCGAACATAATCATTGTAACCCATTATCAACTCGCTTTCTATTCTTTCAATTTCGGTTGCTTATTTTTGCTATTTCCAAAGATTTTGGAAGTGTTTCAATTGCTTGAGCCATACCTCTGCCCATTTTCCTTCAACCTTGCGGTTATGTCATCGATAATTATTTTCTTTTGTGCACCGTCAGCTACGTTTAAAATGTCTTCTATATCCTCTTTTGAACGATTTTCGTATTCTTTAAACTGATATTCAGCTATGATTCTCATTGGGAACTGTGACTCCATAGCATCCGCTTTGACATTTTCAGGAACATCAAATTGTCCGTTAACGAGGAAATCAATTCTTCCTTCATTTGTCCATTTAGAGCTGCATATACTTTATCAAAATCGAGAAATTCCACGAATTCAAACGGGTCATTGTACTCGATTGGCTTATAAACCGTATCGTTCTCAAGGTTATTAATTACATAATCAGTAGCCGGACGATACTTGTACAAGTTCTCGGGTAGGTTTCTTATCCTGATCGATTGAGCGGCTTCAATTTGGAGATCGTCTACATTAACGCACCCAATTTTCTTTATATAATCTTCTTTCCAATCCAACTTGCTATCAATTATCGTAGTGCTTGTAAACTATGCAACCTAACATCTATATAGGGGCTTATTTGTTATATTGTACACCCTTACTTTAATATACACACTTCGCTTAACAACCGTAGTCAAAACTCTCCTGAACAGCACAATTTGCTTTCCGAAAGTCATCCTTAATTTTTCGAGCAAAATTTAAAGCTAATCAATGCGCAGTGACTTTGTCATTACCCAACCATGAGTATATTGAGGGAAATAGCATTAAAATATTAATACCCATAGCGGGAAATTTAACCTTACAATTTATTGCTTATCAGCATTTTAAAAAGTTAAGAGCAATTTATGTGGTACTAAGAGGAAGATTATCGAAACGACAGACAATAGACAACCGCCTGATTATTATGTACTTTTCGTAGCCCCTAGCGGACAAATATCCAACCTTTTATTGACTGATTTGGCTGCAATTGAGGTTTTTGAAAAGGTGGCATGTAAGTGTGAAGTGTTTTTAGCATAACGCTCTGTGTATGGTGCGTATCCCACAGAGTATGCACTATACCCTTTGTTAGGGGCTTTTATTAGATTTCTCGACGCATTTCTATATTGTCATGGCTTAATCCAAACCTTTCGTACTTGTATCTAATGAAACGGGAATACTTGTCCTCATGAGTCGACAAAATAACCTGTTCATCAGAAAAGTTGTGCTTAAGAAGTTCAATTAAAGAGTGAGTATTGATCTCATCTAAAGTCTGTATTGGATCATCAATCATAATGACACCTAAATCGTTCTGATTATAAACCTTATTTAACACTAGCATTAAAGATATTACCGTAGCCGAAAGTTGACCTGAACTTAGAGAAAAGGAAGCTTCCTGTTTTCTTCCTAGCGGGTGTATCATAATTTCAGGAGTAGCCTTATCGATATCGGCATTGAACACAAGTCCTGTTCCTAAGGAGTGGTTTTGCAGGATTTTACTTGTATAGATATAAAATGGAGCAGTGATATTTGCAATTATTCCCTTTAAATAGCTGTTTATTTGTTCTTTTAGCAAATCACTTACGTCTGTGCATTTCTTTCGGGTTGCTTCAAGCTTAACCAAGTTAGCTTCTATATTAGAGATCTTTTTACTAATTCCGTTGAAGTATGCATAATGAATGTATTTAATCTTCTGCTCAACTGTTTCGGTCTGGATTCTTCTCAATTCCTCTAATGAATTATCCAACTGATTTTGGAACGTTTCTCGTAGTTCATCTATTTTTAAATCAGCATTAAAATGAGGAATAAACTCGAAAGCTTTTGAACGAACCGATTCAATCACATCTTCCAACTCTTCCTGTTTTAATCTTTGATTGAAAAGTTCTATCAATTCTGCCGCTTGATCCTTAGAGAACAAGTCTAAAATCTTTTCAAATTCCTCCGACCAATTAGCCTGATTTGCACTAACCTTTAGAAATTCGTCTAAACCTATAAGAGCTAACCTGTTTTTTTCTATTTGATCAACCCTATCTGAAATACGCTTAAGCAGGGTAAGCTCTTCCATTTTAGAATCCCATAACTCCTGAGCCTTTCTAAGTTTTTCACGTGATATATCATTTGATTTAAAGATTAGTTCTTCTGTTTCTTTAAACTGAGACAACAACTCATCTTTAGAGCCCCAATCATGGGAGCAGGTTGGACAGATACCATCCTCAACCAGTTTTAAAGATTCTGAAGACTTCGTGAATGCCTCTAAGAAAGAATTCCGCTTATCCCTTATCTCTTCAATAAGTCTATTTTCTGCAGAAAGAAGATTTTTAAGTGATAAAAGCTCTCTTATCATCTCCTTAAGTTCTTCGTATATGTTATCCTGCTCAATTACTAATTTAAGGGCTTCTTGGTTTTCTTGAAGAGTCTTATAATCCTTAGTCTCTATTGACTTTGAAACTATTGTTAGCGATTCTTTTTCTTTCGATTCTCTACCTCTTTGTTCATTCTCTCTTATAAGAGTTTCAATATTGACAACATTCCAATAATTTCTGACTAGGTTATCAATGCGAACACTCGATTCGAGAAGCTCCCTAATCGAATTTGCTTTGATAATTTTTTCTATTAATTGCTCATTCGATTTTAAGTAAGATAATTTTTGAAGTTCACTCAAGTAGTTGATTCTAACCTCGTTTTGAGAAATAACTAAATCTTTCTTATCCCATGGAAGCTCTTTTATCTCAACGAGACGATTGTAAATGATATCCTCTCCTTCGCTTTCAAGAATCGCTTTATTCTCTTCTTTAACACGCGTTAGTTGTTCTCCTAGAGTTCTTTCTTGAGCATTTATAGCACGTATAACCTCACTCGTTTTCTTTAGCGCGTCATTGTGATTATTAATTCCTAAAAGCTCACTTAATCCGTTGTATTTATCCTTAGCCGACTTTTTTATGAAATACGTGTTTTCATCTTGCTCAACATAGTCTAAAATGTTAAAGAACTTTTCAATACTCTCATAATTCAAAAGTTGTCCTAGCGTTTGATCCTCAACATTTTTACCATTTAATTGAATCGAGTATTGCTCAATCTTTTCAAAGAAATTTCGAGGGTTTTTATCCCGAGCTGTAATATCACTTGCACTCGGATATTTCCTGAAGATGTAGAGCTTATTACCTTTCCTATCATGAAGATTCAAGCCAATCTCAATAGGTTTTGTTTTATCCTTATGAAAAGAGCTGTCTCCGTATCCAACGGACTGCTTTATGTTAGTGTTATCTTTAAATCGCCTTAAGTTCCCAGTAAAAGCTATTTCAAGAGCATCGTAAACAGTTGTTTTCCCATACCCATTTGGACCATCAAATAACACCAAGTTCTTTTCGCCAAAATCGAAAGAATGATCTTTGAGGCACTTAAAATTCTTTATTTGTAAACTTTTTATCCTATACATGCCTAATCTTCTTTCGTGATTAGCTCTACTAAACCATTTATATCAGAACCCATATCATGCGCTAATATGGAATCATACACACGCTTTAAGTTTAGTTCATCAAGTTTTGAGATAATACTTTTATCAATGTCTTCGAGAATCTGCTTCTCACTATCTGCTACTTTATAATTAAGAAAAGGAATCTTTGTAAAGATTCTCGTAAGTAAATAAAACCATGATTCATCGATGAAGTCTTTGAGCTTATCGCTATTAAGGGAAACAAGCTCTGTTAACGATAGAACAAGAGACTTATCCATTTTTTCTATCTTCTGATTTAATTCTTCTAACTCTTCTTTAGAGTAAGTTAAAATGTATTTCCTCGACTGATAATAATTTTCCTCACTCTTAAGCATCCAGTCTAATTCCTCTGAACCTTCATCATTTTCTGCGACAATTATCAGAGATAAATTCTTATCAATAAACCTGCTTTTGTATTCCAATAATTGCTCACTCCGAATATTACCTACCAATGAATTCAACTCGAACTCAAATTTCATCAAATCTGCTTCAACTTTTTGACGAAACTCCGAAACACTCCCAAATTGAAATAAGAAAAAGTCACTTTTCTGTACATCAGAATAGTGTGCCAAAATAAATGTAGCGTTTTGATACTGAAATTCTTTACTTTTTAGTCCACAGTCCTCAATTAGATTTTGTAATAGATTTTTCATTGGTTCAATTCATTTGAAGCTTTATCAATCTTTCTTAGTCCAAAACCTCTGTCCTTGTCCTCGTCAACATCTTCATCATCATCCAAAGCGAGGTCAGAGAAGATATTATTTAATACATCTTTGGCATCCTTTAGGTCAAGATTTAAGTGTTGATTTATGAAAAAGGAAATATCGTTAGATATCGGTTTTTTAGCGAGTTTTTCAACTACCTCCATAAGTTGGCTAGGATAGCGCTCGTCCTGTGGTATATCTCGATTCAATAATGTGGTTTGATAAATTTTATGAGTATTGGGACAAGTAAAAGCCAAAGACGAGTAATTCGGATCATCGTTAATTGAGGTTAAGGCTTTGCAAAGAATACCTGTCACAAGGTTTTTATTCAAATAATCACCGAATTCACTTAAACTGAAACTTCCTTTTAAATCCTTATCAGGAATAAGGTTGTTCTCCAATAGGCCTCTAAACTGAACATCATCAAGCTTTCCCAACTCACATATAACTCTTTCGATTTTTCCTTTTTTTTTAAGCATATCGTCAGATGTAAAACCGTTATAAGAATTCAACTCTTCCATCATCGCATGAAAGAAGTTTCTTTTTACGTAATACCATCCAATATCTGTATTAAAGGCTGTAGGAGCTTTTTTTATGTCTTCAATAATCTCTGCAAAGGACATTTCTTTTCTTACCCCCTTGGAATGACTTTCCTTTATCAAAGAATCAACCTTACAACAGAGAAAAGAGTATATAATATCCAGGTCAGCAGAGCTAAATTCAGTTCCTAAATGGTTCAAAACCTTCTCGATTTCATACTTGGTCTTATCCTCGATATTCTCGACTTTGTATACTCCTGATATCAAAGAAAAAGTAGTATCTATATGAGTCGAATATCTATCGTCAAAGTTTTCCTTATCCCAGTCCGTTATTTTATACCAGCTTACCAAATATGATTTAATTGGTTTATTGCGTACCTCATCTCCATAGACCCTAATAGTTCTTCGACCATCACTGGGGTCTTTTACCTCCTGAATTGAATACGTATATCGGTTGATAAGCTCTTCTACTGTGTTTTTAAAGGCGCTCATACTTGAATTCGCTATCGCCTTAACTTGGTATACCTCTAATGCCTTTTCTCTAATTGAGAAGTCTTCATCTGATTCTATCAATAAGGCATTCCTTGATACTAGGTTATCAATTCCAATCCCCATGATTTTCTCGAGAGCCACACAAATTGCAACTTCGCCTTGAAAAATATAACCCGACCAACTCGGAGTAGCATCTCTTTTAGCCATTCAGCGTATAAAGTGTTTTAGTTTTATTGTTTTTCTTTAATTACCCGTAACATTTCGATAACAGTATGTTTGTTCTTTAGTCTATAGCTATTCATACCCTATAAATCTAAACAGCAAATACTTACCGGTTGCAACAACTAAAATCGATATAACAAGCACTTTAATTTAATCTATTTGCTCAACAACATACTCCGAAACTTTCCCAACTGCTCAAACTGCTTTCCGAAAGTCATTTTTGCATTTCCGAGCGAAATTTAAAGCTAACCAATGCGTAATGACTTTGTCAATACCCAACCTTGGGTATATTGAAAGAAAAAGACCAATAAAATTCGGACAACCCATACGAGAAAATCGAACCACGTAATCAACTGTATTTCAGACTGATTACGAAATAATACGGAATTACCACTGTTTTAGAAGGGAAATTATCGAAGCGAAAACAATAGATAACACACTGAATACCAATTACTTGAAATAAAAAAAGCCGATTATCGTATGATAATCGGCTTTTCGTAGCCCGTAAAGGAATCGAACCTATTCAATAAACCCTCCTATCTTTGGCATTTTTATCCCCACCTAACATCACAAAATTAAACATCTCATGCATACGGCTTGCTACCCTACTTCCATAGACAGCTTCTATTTCATTTAAATCTAAATTCGTCGTGAGGTGCGTTAGCAGTCCGTTTCTGACAAAATGTTCATAACGATCTAAAAGTATCTCTTGCATCACGTTTACCGTATTGCCGTAATATGCCATATTTTTTTCAGCACCAAGGTCGTCAAACATCATGTTGTTTATTCTTTGTCTGCCATATTCAAATTTAACGGCACGACTACCAAATATCTCAATTCCCTTCATGCCTTCCGTTGCAAATCGTTGTGAGATGTCACGACAACTTTTTATTCCAAAAGCTTGATGAGGGAAATAACAATTTCTCAAGATGGTCATTAGAAGAGTTTTTCCTGTTCCAATGTTTCCGGCCAGTAGTATTCCCTTTTGTAAGGAAGGGTTTGTAATAAACTCGACATCCTCAAATCCAGGGTTATTAGTGAAATACAATAGTAGAGCCTCAATAACCCTTTTATTGTGTTCGTCAATTTTATAATCAGGATATTCCCTTGTCGCGGTTTCCAGGAAAATGTGTTTTGCTCTATTTATACCCATTATCTCAAAATTTGAAGTCTTTGCGCTTGAGGGCATGTTGTTGTGATATTTTGGGTGCTGAATTATCTGATTTATTGCTTTCATGGTGGTTTTCGATTTGGTCTATGATACTGGTGAAGTTTTTATCGATTTGCTCCAGGCTAATTTTAGATTGATAGTACGAGTTGAGTTTATGCCAATTGCTAAGAATCTTTTCCCAGATTTCTTCGGCATTGCCTAATTCATAAAGATATTTCACCAGTTGCTTTAGTGATAAATTGTCTTGTGAATTCAACTTAGCGGGGAGCCCGGTTCTTTTTTTTATGAATTCTTGATATATCGTTAAAAGTGAAACTTCTAAATCATCTAAAACGGAAAGTTTGTTTTTTTTAGGTTTAATGATTTTATCGTTTACTTGTTTAGGGGTGTTGTAATCCGTTTGATTATCAGTCACTTGTGTTGTTTGCGTCGGAATCTGCTCGGAAGGTGCTTTTTCGTTGCTATTACTTTGCTCCGGTAATTTTTGCCCTTCCACTTTCCGGGCAATGTAAAGACATGGTATCTCAACAGTAGCATTCCTAAATTGATTTTTACCAGATCTATAGCGGATAAGCCCAAGCGTTTGTAAAAGATCCAGGTGGTGATAAAGTGTTTTTGGGGTGCCAATCATTATTAGATCAGTAATTTCTCTGGGATACACGTTGATCTTTGGCTTCCACCCAGAAACATTATTCAAATGTAGCAGAGCGAAGTAGACGGCTATGGAAGTGGGAGATAGTTGTTCGTCTGCTCCATAGTCCTTCCAAAATGAATTAATCTGCAAAATATAGTTCATATGTTATCCAAATTAAGTTTTTTGACCTGATTTAATGGTTTAGGTAGCGTTCATCTGCCGTAAACCAATTGTTTACTATCCTGTTTACACTGCTGTAAACTATTCGTTTACTCTACCGAAAGGCATTTTTCTTGTGATCGGTTAGGTATTTTTCAAGATCCTTTCGGTTGTAGAAAACTTTGTTACCTACTTTAGTGTAGCTGAGATACCCCTTAGAGCGCATTGACCAGAACCAGGTAGTTTTCCTGCCCAAGAGTTGTTGCGCCTCCTTCTCACTAATATAGTCTCCTATTCCATTGGCCGACAATGGCTCGTTCCCTTTTAAAAGTTTGTTAATGCCATCCCTGATCTCGTCAATTACGACTTTGGGAACCATCACAAATACGTTGTTTTCATTGATCTCTTTCATGCGTTGTTGTTATTGAATGATATTATGTTTTTGAATTTTATACGAACATTTGGTTTAAAATTTTTTAGTATCCGATAAGGTTATATTGGTTTAGTTGCTGGTCTATTATTTCCGTTATAAGATTAAGTCGAGCGTCTATCTTGTTATCGTCGTACTTAAATACCTTTTGGAGGTGTGCTTTGTATTCTTTTGTTAAGCTTCCATCAAATCTTTCTATAGAACTGTGGAAGTTATAGCCAAACAACGTATTAACATCGAATTTGATATACTCGTTGAATACGATAACTTTCCAGGCAAAGGTATCACTGATATTTTCTTCAAAGTCATCAAATACCCTTTTGGCTACCTCAAATAAAATTTCAAACCTGGCTTCAGGATCAAAAAGGTTTAGTGTAAATGCATATTCCTGGGGGCTACAGTTAAGTATAATGGCTTGCAAATTTTGAATCATGTGTCTATTCAAAAGCGTGTAAACAGGTAGACTATAAATCTCGTAATACTTACCAAGTCCTTTTAATGTGAACTTTTCACCCTGTTCCATAAATAAGTAATCCACTATTTTACGAATCGTTGCTTCCTCAGATTTTAACAGGGCGTTTTCTACTTTTTCAATGCTCTCG
>NZ_SMLW01000256.1 GCF_009711405.1 Fulvivirga kasyanovii
ATTTTAAATTAAATTTGTTTAGACCTGAAACAATTTATTCAATATAATCTTTTTTGTTTTGGGTTCCATAAACTATTTTTAGGCGGTTTTATTGGAACCGATGTATTAAACCTAAAATTTTAGCATAATGAGTAAGGAAGAAAAGACCAGGTATTCAGAGGCAGAGTTAAATGAGTTTGAAGAACTCATTATCGAAAAATTAGAGAAAGCCAAAAACGAGCTTAAAATATTAAAGGAAACCCTTAACAAGAGTAATGATGAGGGTACTGACTCTACTTCCGGGAATACGAAAGTACTTGAGGATGGTGCGGATACTGCTGAGAAGGAAAACCTGAGTCAATTGGCGGCGCGTCAACAGAAGTTTATCAACAATCTGGAGAGTGCATTGGTAAGGATAAAAAATGGTACTTATGGAGTATGTTCCGTAACAGGCAAGCTGATCTCCAAGGATCGTTTACGTGCTGTACCTCATACTACTCAATCGATAGAAGCTAAACTGAGCCAGCAGAGTTAATCCGTGGATTTTCTTCAGAATCATATAGAGGCGTTGATATTTTGTTCGCCCAGCCCTATAAAGGTTAATGAACTAAAGGCCTGCCTCTCTGAGATGTTTGAGGCCGATGTGCCGGAAAAAGATATTGAGGAAGCATTAAAAAGGCTGGAAGAAAAATTCGAGTCGGATGAACATTCCTTTGGTTTGAACCACTCCGGAGGAGGCTACCAGTTCTTAACCAAGCCGGCTTATCAGGCCAGTATTGGCATAATGCTCAAACAGCAGTCTAAAAGAAGGCTGTCTACATCGGCATTGGAAACACTTTCTATCATTGCTTATAAGCAACCGGTGACCAAATCAGATGTGGAGAGCATACGTGGTGTTAACTGCGACTATGCAGTGCAAAAACTGCTTGAAAAAGGATTGCTGGAGATCAAAGGAAAGTCAGAGTCAATAGGCAGGCCGTTGCTATATGGTACGAGTGATTTCTTTATGGAATACTTTGGGATCAATAGCCTCAACGAACTGCCGACACCGAAGGATTTTACTCCGGCAGATGATAATTCAATTGGAGAGGAATCAGAAAACTGACCTCTCCATTACACCATTAAATCCAGTAGTGATACTGCGTTACCCTTATGAAAAAATCAGGAAAATCAGAAAATAATCGTAGCAGACCAGGCAAAGGGGCTAAAGCAAAGCCACAGTCCAAGTCTGGCAAAGCCACTGCCCCAAAGCAGGAAGCCTCCAATGAGGTTCGCTTAAATAAGTACATTGCCAACGCCGGCGTATGCTCCAGACGGGAAGCGGATAAACTTATAGCCGCGGGGGAGATTAAAGTTAACGGCCAGGTAGTTACCGAGCTTGGTTATAAAGTAGAGCCGACGGATAAAGTTGTCTATAAAGGCAAAAAGCTAACACCGGAGAAGCCGGTTTATGTGCTTCTCAATAAACCAAAAGATTTTATAACTACCACTGACGACCCGGAAAACCGCAGAACGGTGATGGAGTTGGTAAAAAACGCTTGCGAAGAGCGGATCTATCCTGTAGGCAGGCTGGATAGGAATACTACTGGCTTGCTGCTGTTCACTAATGACGGGGAACTGGCCAGAAAGCTTGCTCACCCCTCTCACCGGGTAAGAAAAATATATAAAGTAGAGCTGGACAAGAATATTACCAAGGAAGACTTTATCAAGATTGAAAACGGCCTTGAGCTGGAGGACGGACTTGCCATTGTAGATGGACTTGCCATTGTGGACAACAATAAAAAGATGATTGGCATAGAGATCCATATAGGTAAAAACCGGATCGTGAGACGCATATTTGAGCACCTTGGCTATGAAGTTGTAAAGTTGGATAGAGTGATGTATGGTCCTCTGGATAAACTTAACCTCCCAAGGGGCAAGTGGCGGTTTTTAAATGATAAAGAAATAGCCAAGTTAAAGAGGTTGAACTGACCCTGTTCAACCTTCTGTTATCCATGATGTACTCAAGGTGTGCATGTTCAATTCTTAAAAGCAGATAATCCTTAACTTCCGGGAAACGACAGAACTTTTATGGAAATACTCAACGGGATTACAGCTCTGGCTCAGGTATTACGACCTTAAAGGTTGAGCCTACACCGGGAGCTGATTCCAGTGATATGGTACCGTTGAGTTTTTTCACTGCCTCCTTTACGATGAATAGTCCTAAACCAGAGCCCTGGGAGTCTGTGGAGGCCCTGTAAAACATATCAAAAACCTTGGTATGGTCTTTTGGATCAATGCCACTGCCGTTATCGGCGATGGTTATGGTTACCATACCGCCCGATTTATGAAAGCTGATTTTTATGTGAGGATCCTGCTTTGAGAGGTCATGATATTTTACGGAGTTTGAAATAAGGTTATTCAATATCGTTACCAGCCGGTCTTTGTCACCATTGAGCTGGTTCTTTTCGTCAGGCTCATAGTCAAGTCTGATGGAAGATGCCCCTTTTGCGAACTTTATGGAACCGATAACATCATCAAGCAGCACGTTGAAATCAAGCTTGGTTACATTTAGCGTCCGTTTGCTATTTTTTGAATAGTTCAGGATGTCATTTATAACCTCGTCCAGTTTTTGGATGCGGCCTTCAATCCTTTCAAAGATTTCCAGGGTTTCCTGGTCCTTGCTCTGGTGCTTGGCCAGATAGGTAAGGCCAAGTATTGAAGCTATAGGTGATCGTAAGTCGTGAGAGGTGCTGTAGAAGAAACTATCCAGGTCAGCATTGGCTTTTTTCAAATCCCTTCTTTCATTTTCAAGCAGCCAAATGACCATGCCCATACCAATGAGTGCCTGCAGGAAAAAATCCAGAAGGCCCAGGTGGGCTACATACGGAAATTTATATTCGATGCCTAACAGTGGAAGCAGGCCTACTATAAAATAATTGATTTGTTCCAGGCCAAAAACTATAAAAGCCACTGTAAGCAACTTTTTGCCCAGACCTTTAAATGTAGCCGTGGTGACCATTATCCAGACCCCGGTAGCCAGGAAACCTATGCCGGTGATGATGGCCCTCAGGCTAACCCTTACAAAGAATCTCTCATCAGAGGCGGTTAGATCACCCAGGAACACTACACTGGATATGGCTGCAAGTATAAGCGCAGACAGCAGCATCAGATAAAGCCGGGGCTTATGAAACTTCTTTTCGTTAATCAACTCCCATGTTCCTGCAAAAAGCAATACCGTTTGAATGTAGGCCGCACTTATGGATAGAACTGTTAGCGAAACCCATACGGGATGGTCGACGGGGTATACCCACATAATTTGCAGAATAGCAGCGGCAGTAAG
>NZ_SMLW01000560.1:0-12009 GCF_009711405.1 Fulvivirga kasyanovii
AGAGCAGACTTTTCTTCCCCATTGAAAGATACATCAGAATGGTAGAGGGCCAGATCATGGATTAATCGCAAAGATTTGGAGAACTCTGAAACACCATGAAACATGATGTAATCCAGAAATTCAGCCTGAGAGGGTAATAAAGATTTTTGAATTTTTGATACTTGTCGGGTATCAACCGCTGTGTCTGCCGAATTACCTTTCAGGCAGATACATTGACCATTTGGAGTTTGCATAATTAAATGGATTAGATGAATAAAAAGAGGAGAGGTCACTGCAAACTCCATTAAAGCGGTGCTTTAAATAGGTCTCGGGACTTCCACCCGTATGCCTCTCCAGGATTTTCTGTTTAAACCGATAGAATGCTAGTTGCACCATGATAAATTATAATAGAGTTTGCATGTCAAATATACGAGTTTAAACGGATAGAGGAGCAATTCTTGAGCTTTGTTGAAAGTCCAGGTGTCATTTTTCTCGTCATCGCGCGGAGGTGATCGCATGATCCGCTTTCTCCTTTGGTTGTAGCATTTGCGCATCCCTGTACGAGCAACTACTTTTGTAACTCATTGAAATGCTGAGCCTTCGGGTTTAACTATTTATGCACCTGCTACCCCGAACCAATAAGATGAGTAGCTGTGGCACTGGATTAATTAATAAGTGATTAATTTGCCAATATTGATGAAAGAAAGGTAGCCTTGCAAAACCCATGCGGTATACCAAAGGCACGATTCATAAACAGATTTTTATAAAGATTACTATGCAAAATTACTTGGTCGTTTTACTCATCTCCATTATAACATATTCTATTTCGCACGGCCAAACAAACTGTGGAATAGCCTTGCCACAGGACAGTACGGAATGGGGATTAGGTTTAATTATGTCCCCGGATGGAAACTACATTCAAGCGGAAAATAAAGATGGTATCGATTTGTTTTTCAATTGGAGCCAAGTGAATATTCCTAATGATAGTTCAATACCTATTAAGCAAGAGGATATAATTTACGCGGGGTTTTACAGGCCTTTTTTTAAGGTATACGAGATCAGAGGCACTAAATTTAAAGTATTATCAAATACCTTAAAGGGTGGTTTATGGATTGAGTTTGATGAATTAATAAAAAAAGGAAGTCCATTCTACACCTATCACTCCTTCATTCTGGCTCCGGATAAGCTACCTGAGCGTTATCAAAATGTATTTCGAGCATTAAGTTTAGGTGTTAACTTATTTAATAGCTGCCTTAATTTAAGAAAAGAAAGATCAGTTGACAGTGAGGTTGTTATTTGTATTCCAAATAACACCACCGATTTGGAATACTCAGAAGTTCAAATCATCGAGAACCGGGATGCGTGGGCCTATGTAAAGTATCAAAAATTAGTACAGTATGAGGATCATGGAGGTTCTGGCGACGGTTGCCACTATAAGGTAGTAAAAGAAGCTTATGGGTGGATTAAGGTGATTGACGAAAAAGGATATCCAAATATATGGTTTCCGTTAATAGAGGAATAATAATTATATGAGTGTCTATGTAAGCCTGTCCCTATATAAATTTACCCCTCTGGTCCCTTTAGCGTCCGCTCAATCTAGCATTTGCACATCCCTGTACGAGCAACTACTTTTGTAACCCATTGAAACGCTAAGCCTTTGGTATTAGCTATTTTACGCACTTGCTACCCCGAACCAATAAGATGAGTACTGAAAACCAAATATCGAAATCGAAAAATGCCCTCCTTGTACTGCCTTCAGCCAATGGAGAAAATGAGGAGATTAAGTATTTAAAGGACAACTTCTGCGGGGAAGTATTTGAAAACCCGGCTGATGTTCAATTATCAAATTACCTGAGGGTTTATGCTTGTGGTGATTTGGAAAAGCTGGAAGATCAGGGTATTTCTATTGATGTAATAGAGGAGCTTTCCAGCAATTATGAAAACCTTGGGAATATCCGGGTAATAAAGCTTGGCCAAGTACCGGTTGTTATTCATGATGCAGGGGTATATTTCAGGGACATGTTTGATGATTATGACTATTTCAATTTGATTCAATCAGAACATGTTTTTCAGGAATTGACGGAATCAACAAAGCAATCAAAGGCTTTGAGAAAAGGTATTTACCTTTCCCCTGTTTCTAAAGAGGCCACAAATGAGGGTGAAGTTCTTCATTACCGGCTTTTAAGGTGTTCCAGTAACCTGACCGGTCCAACAGATAACTTTCGCAAAGCTGATCACAACATCGTTGATACACTTAATGACGCTGTCAGGCACGTATTCGACAAGGAAACGCAATTTAATCATGTATTGGCCCAGGTATATGAAAACCAAAAGAGCGAGAATGGAAAAGAAGCAAAGGCAAAAATCAAAGCCCACTCTGACAAGACCAAGGATATGCCTCTGGAAGGGTTAATAGCCTTTTGTACCTTTTATGATCAATCGCAGTTTGGGTACCTCCAGCCTTCCCAAACGGACAGGTATGACTGGTGCTATAAAAAAGCGAGTGGGTTAACCCGGCTACTTTTTAAATTGAAAAATAATGTGCAGGATACATCCCTGGTAAAAGAGTTCAGTGTTACACTTTATCCGAATTCTGTATTCCTGATCCCTCTTTCGACCAATAGGTTATACACCCACGAAATAAGACCATCTACACTGAACGTTGATATGATCCCGGTTAGAATGGGCTATGTTGCCCGTTGCTCTAACCTGGAGGCGGTATACAAGAATGACGAGGTATTTATCAAGGAGAATGGTGAGTTGCTGAAACTGGAACCCATGACAGAGGAAACAATGGGTGATTTGCGAAACTCCTACTATAAAGAAAATATTAGTGAGGAAATGGTTGAATATGGAAAGATCCGGTTTAGCATGAATTCCGGTGATTATAAAAGGCCTATCTATTAACCAATCCACCAACCTGGGCATGATGAATAACACTGAATTTCATAAAATAATACTTCCTCTAGATCAGGATTTGTTTAGTGAGCTCTCCAGTTCTGTTCAATTTGAAGTAACCGGTAAAGGAAGACTTGGCAATCATTTGGTGCATGAAGGTGAGGAAGGAATACCGTTGGTTAGAACTACCACCAATTATAGCATTCCTGCCCATACCTTTTCTGACCAGCATAAAATGATCGTTGATAGTATTCATGCAAATTTCAATGATGTTAAGCAATCGGCAATACCACTTTTTAATAATGCTTTGATTGAAATATATGACCGGCACTACACCAAAATGAAATACCATTCGGATCAGTGTATTGACGTGGCTAATGACTCATATATTGCCCTGTTCTCCTGCTATGAAAAACCGGAGGAACTTACCGAGCAATCTATAAGAAAGCTCAAAATTAAACACAAGGAAACCCAGGAGGAGTCGGAGATTTTATTGACCCATAATTCGGTTGTGCTGTTTTCAGTATCAACAAATTCAAAATACCTTCATAAGATTGTGTTAGAGCCCGTCAGAGGTATGAAGCCGTTGAAATCTGATAACAGGTGGTTAGGCATTACTTTTCGTAAATCAAACACCTTTATTCAATTCAGGAATAATTTGCCCTGTTTTCCAAATGGCAAAATCCTGAAGTTAGCAGACGAAAGTCAAAGCAAGGAGTTCTATAAATTAAGAGGGGAGGAAAACAAGCATATGGATTTTAAATACCCTGAACTCTACTACACCCTCAGCCTGGCTGATACTTTACGCCCTGAAAAAGGAAAAGCCAGTTAGTAATTTAATCTGATCATTTAAATCACTTTTGTTTTGTGGGGTATAAAAGCTCCCTCACGTCAACATTCAGTACTGCGGCAATCTTGATAAGGGTTTCAAGGGAAGGTTGCATGTCATTGGTACACCAGCGAGAAACAGTCGTTCTGTTTTTCTTAACTTTTTCAGCCAGCCATTTGTTGGTCCTGTCTTGCTCAGCCAGGACTACGCGTATTCTATTGATTTGCTTTTTAGAGGTCATTTGAATCGTATTACTATATTTTAATAGCGATACAGTCAAATTTAGTTCATTTCAATGTTGTTGATAATTCATATAATTAAGCTATATTTGAATCGTATTACATAACTTATGATACGTATTAAGATGTATTAACACTTTAATTTGCATTATTTTATTAATTAAATTTTTTTGAAATGGATAGAAAATACACTCAGGACGAGGTAAATCAGCTTCTTTCGCTGCAGCTTGAGAACCTGAATGCTATGCACAATTTACTAGGTTTAATGAAGCTTCAGAATGATCTCCTGGTTCAGGTAATTTCCCGATTGAACCAACTGGATAGTTAACGATCTTTCCTTTGGTTATCTGGCATCAGTTAGAGAATACTGCATACTATTTGCACTCTGACTAGAAACTGACTCGCGGGCTGTACACCTTATGAAAAATTTTTAATTTTTTTACCATTACCTCACCGAGATTCAAACTGCTGAATTACAGTAGTGTTAAGTATCGGGTAGGGGCTTCTTTTCGGAAAGTGATTCGTGCCGTCGGGAAAGAACACTTGCGAGATAGCGATGGAGGTTGTACTTTGTAACTGTCTAATAGAGGCTCAGGTCGCAATGGCAACGACCATAAACCAATGTTTCAGGAAGGAAGCATTGAACTAATTCCCGATCCCCATAGGGAATTAAAGAGAGAAGTTTAACCAGATCAAAAAGGCATTTTATTGAGCGGACAGTCCCTTGAAAAATTCAGGGCTGGCAGTTTCCGTAAGGTTTGTTTTTCGTGACCACTTTTGGCACGGACAGGCAAGTGTTTTTCTTTGAAAATCCCCCATGTTTCTTAGAAGCGGGCCTTTGGTGAAAATACTAAAACCCCATATTCACTATGAATGATTTAAGAACCAATGAAAACCAACAGACTGCGGTCAATGATGGTTGGGGCGGTAATTCTGGGAATTACATGGTCTTGCCAAAAAGATGAGGCAATAAAGCCTCAGGAAGAACAGCTAAATTATCTGACAGCGTCAGACATGGAAGGGATGACCCGGCTTGGCAAAAAGCTGGAAAACCCTTACGCGATCGAAAACATGCGGAAAGCCCTGGAAAACCTAAAGGCGTCAAACCCGGACGGAAGAATAAACGGTGAAGATGTGGAGATAACCACTACCCATCTTTACATCCGGTTTAAGCCAAAGACGGAAGATGAGTTGTCTATCCTGCAAAAGGATTCTACCCTCATCCTTTACTCTTATCCGCTGGACTATGAAATCGACCAGCCCGGAGATTTCTACCATGACCCCCAAGTGCCGGTTGACCAGCCTACCTATCAATACTGCGCCGTGGAGGCAGACAAAAAGCTCCCCGACGGAGTAAAGTATGAATTGCTGGCCGAGCTGTTTATGCCCGATGAAGAAAGTGATGAAGCGGATGAGAACAATGGCAGGTTTGCCTCAGCCGAATGGGTAGAAACGCTGGTAGATGAGGCACTTCGTATTACTGGCAATCTTGAAGAAGATGATGTGGATAATCCAAATGCCCGTAAAAGCAAATGGAGGCCTTCAGGGCGTATCAGGGTGTGGGACGACGCAGCAAGAAGGCTTGTGCCTGTAGTTGGTGTGGAAGTAAGGGCTAGAAGGTGGTTTACCACCCATATCGCCTGGACGAACAGTAATGGGTTTTACTCAGCAGCCGGAAGATTTAGGCGAGATGCAAACTATAGTATAAGATGGGAAAAATACCATTTCAGTGTGCGAACAGGCACTTTTGGCCAGGCCACTTATAACGGGCCTAAGCGGCGTGGAAACTGGAATAAGGATTTTGGGAGTGCAGGAAGCAGAGGTGTTTCTGACAGACATCAGTATTACGCTTTGATATTTCAGGCTGCCAGAGACTATTATTATGGAGCCAGGTTTGGTCTGTCCAGTCCTCCTAGAAATAGTGATTTAAAACCTCAGGTAAAAATAGCTGCCGATATCAAAGCAAGACAAAATGACAAGCCTAGCCATTCCGCCATGTATGCAAGAACCGGGGGATTACTTCCTTCAATCTATATTAGAACATGGACTGATCGGGCAGACAGAGTTTATGCAGTAACTACACATGAACTTGCCCATGCCGCTCACTGGAATATGGATAGAGACGCATTTAAATTGTTGGTTGTAGGAGCCTATGGAGCTAAAGTAGCTAGTAGTGAGGCCGTAATTGAAAGTTGGGCAAATGGAGTAGAATGGCAGTTTGCCCAAGCAAGGTATAGAAATTTGCTTGGTATTGCTGGATATGAATATGAAGATGACAAAAGAATTAATCGTCATGTATTTCCTCCTGATGGTAGGAGTAATGGCAACTATCAAGAGCAAAGGCTAGCTGGTTTTAATGAAAGAGCTAATGATTTAATTTATTGTTCAATAGTAGTGGATATGATAGATAACGAAAATCAAAGATTTACCAGAGGGCATGGAGGGAGTGTGGCTTATCCGGTTGATAACGTAGCAGGATACACTATCCTGCAAATTGAACAAGGTTTACGTGGGGCCTCTTCCTGGTTAGAATGGAGAGAGTCGATGAAGCAAAGGCATAATAACCCCACGGAAGAAAATATAAATGAATTATTTAATAACTGGTACTAACTAATAATCATGAAAAAAATAATCTTAATGCTCTCTGTTTTTGCTTTTTTGTGCCAAGGTTGCACGGATAGGTTTGATCGCATAAATCGAAAGTATGTTTTATACAACGGTACAGAACATGAAGTAAAGGTTGATATATATGAACGTGGAAAGTTTCGATCTACTTCATCCATAAAAGGGAAAGGAGTTATTGATGAGGCAACTTCAAGCAATGATGCAGGAAAAAGCCCAAGTGTTTCGCAAGCTTTTGGCATGGATTCAGTGGTGGTAACTTACAACAATAAAAAGCGGCAAATTTATTATTATTCGGATTCAACCTACATGTCAGAGACCATTCCTGAAACAAGGCATGATCTTCTAGCCGAATCAGTTTATGAAGTAATTAATAACGAGCTATATCGATTTACCTTCACCGAGGCTGATTATGAAAATGCAGAGGAAATAGGAGGGTAAATTCAAGCCATAAACCCTCTGCGTAGCTCTATGCAGCGGGTTTATACTTACTGATAGTTATGAAAAAAATTGAAATAATGTTTTGTGCATTTCTAATCATACTTGGTTCATGTGATACGGACTGTAATGATTGTGGGCCTACAGGGTATACTCAATACTACATGAAAAACAGTAAGGGTGAAGACATCAGGTTATACTGGTTTGGAAACACTACTCTTCCATCTAATATAGCCCATGAGTTTGCAATATCTGCCGGAGAAAGAGTGTTGCTGTATGAATCATCGTCAACAGGTACTTCAGGGCTCATTAGCACCCCTCCCTTTAACAGCACCACTCCATACGATTCTATTAAGATGGAGTTAGCATCTGCCACGGCTTCCATTTATCTAAATGAAGATTGTAATAGGAGTGATAATCCTCTTTGTGAGGAAAATTATGAACTCCTGGAATTTGTCGACACTAAAAAGCAACAAATAAAAGTGTGGGAGTTTGAAGTGAAGTAAATGGACTTTTAACAAATCGACACCTAAAATGAGAACAATGAAAATTATTGGTATTTGTATGGTTTTGTGTTTTCTGCAAAATTGTGGGACTGATCGGATTGATATCATAAGGAGGGCTTACAGACTCGAAAATGGTACTTCTAGTGAAATTAAAATTGAATTCTATCGCTATGGAATATTCAAACACACACAACATATAATAGGAGAAGGTTTAATTTTTGAAGGTTCGATGGACAATGATGGAGGAGCACACTTAAGCGCAGGGGGTGCATTGGGCGCAGATTCGATTATTGTGGTTTTTGATAATCAAAAAAAGCAGATTTATTATCATGGTGATATAGTGGTGACTGCTACCCCACCTACTGATAGGAATGTGCTTTTAAATGAAGCATACGAAATTATTAATGATGAACTATATCGCTTCACCTTCACCGAGGCTGATTATGAAAATGCAGAGGAAATAGGAGGTTAAACTCAATAAACATTATATGAAACAACTAATTTTAATATTCGCACTTTCAGCGTCCTTTGTTATGGTGTCGTGTGATTGGGGCAGGAAAACATTTTCGAGATACGTGATCGTAAACGACTCTGATCATGAAGTGATTTTAAAGTCATTTGACAGGGAGAGTCAAACACTCCAAAAAACTATTCAACTCTTAAATAAAGGAGATGTGTGGGAATTTGAAAAATTTGAGACTTCGGAGCCAGGGGGTGGGATCATACCGCCAGAATATTTTTTTGAAGGGGATTCTATTCTTGTAGAATTTGATGCTGAAAGGGTGCTGATCTACATAGGAACATATTCAGAACGAAACATTCTGTATGAAAACAATTATGATTTGAAAATGATAGATAATACTAACACCGTAAGCAGATACTATTTCACCGAAGCCGATTATGAAAATGCAGAGGAGATAGGAGGGTAACTCCGGTAGATAAATTTAACCTTAATATTTTAAGCACTTTTACAATAATGAAGTCAGTCTTCTTGTTTTTACTGATCGTTTTTTCCGGCTCGCTTGGTGCTCAGTCAAAATGGAACAACTACCTCGGCTTTTATTTTACAGGTGATGCTGAAATGTATTATACGGGCATTTCCGTACAGTTAGGATCAGAATTTCATTTAAAACACCATCTCTCAATCAGCCCTTATATCCATTATTTTAGCAACGATAAAGGGGATCACTCCTTTGAAGCCTTGTCGGCTGCGGTGCTTCTGCAGTGGAACTTTGGCAAAAAGAAAAGGTTGTATGTGGCTTCCGGCTTGGCCTTTCAAAGGGCGGTGGAAGAAGATAATTTTTATACAGATACCATAGATCGGTCCATTTTCCTGCCGGCCTATCGTTTTGGGCATGAAATCCCCATAAATAGAACTGTGCTTTGTCCTGAAATATGTTTAACCGGACCTTATCATTCTGGTCATACCACTGAGCTTTTTACGCTACCCTCTATAGGTATCAGGCTTTACCGCCAAAAAAGTAATATTGACAATTTACCCCCGGCTGAAGGTAGCGCGCACTACTGACTGTTGTTTTTGTTTTCAAAAGTAAAGCCCGGCATCACCCGGGCTTTTAACTCCAATGTCAGTCAGAGTGCAACAACAAATTATGAATTTATCTTTCGTCAGAAACTGGCCTTTACCTCAAGGGAATATAGCCTGCCAATGAACGGTGAGGCGGTGAACTCTCTGAATTCCGCATCAAAAAGGTTAGTAACTTGTCCGGAGACTGTAAACACTTTGTTGACCCTGTAACCGAGGCCGAGGTCTACATTGACAAAACCTCCCAGTGGGCCATAATTCCAGGTGTCTGCGCTTCTTGCATTTTCCTTTATCGGCACACCGCGGTACACAAGGTCCTGGGTTTTGGCAGCGATCTGGAAGCTGGAGAAGTAGTCGTACTCCTGTACCCAGCGGGTGAATAAGGTGCCAAACCACTTTTCTGAGCTGTAATTAAAACCAATGCTGGCTTTGTTTTTTGGCGTATTGACCAGCACATCGAGCTTATTTACTTCACCATCTTTATTGAAATCGTTTGCAGCCAGATCATCTTTATCAACACTGTAATCGAAGTAAGAATAGTTAACTGTGGTGCTTAATTGCTCAGTAATGGCGTAGGTAAGGCCGAGGTCGGCGCCGTAGGTATTTACTTTTCCGAAATTTACGTAAGTGGCCACCAAACCGCCGTACACGCCATAGCCACTTTGTACCTGGCTTATTGGCACGCCACCCCTTTCGGTAGCTACGCCCACAACCGTTACAGGGCTGAGGAAATCCTCAGAAATGTTGTAGTACGCATTGGCGTCGATAAACAATTTCTTAGGAGCAAGCTGACCTTTGTAACCCAGTTCAAAAGTCTGGATCTTCTCCACTTTCTGCTTCTCTACCGTGGTGCCATCAGCCAGCGTAAAGCCTTCCGCATTGCCCAGTATCAAACCGCTGAAAAGGTCGCCGTACATATTGAGTATGGTAGGTGCGGCAATACCCTGGCCGTAAGTCAGGCGCCATGAACCCAAAGTGCCGGTCCTTACTATTCCTGCTTTAGGAATGAAGTTAAACCCATAGATTTCATGGTTGTCGCCCCGGAAGGCCACTACCGTCTTTAAAGTTCCGCCAAATTTTTTCTCTACCTGACCATAAAAGCCGATCTGGTCTACCTGGATGTAGTCATCCGCATTTTGATCAAGGAGGTAAGTGCCTTCGCTGTTGGCCAGGTCGCGCTGCCACTGGCTGCCTACCACAATTTCGAACTCGCCAAAGGTGTTGTTGTATTGCAGCTCGGCATTGTAGCGCTGAGAATCATCGATAAACAATGCCCCGGTGGAGTAGGAGTGCTCACCTCTTGCCTCAGCATCGGAAAGCCCGGCGTCAAGACCTGAATAGTAGGCTTTGGTCCGGTCATCGATGGAGTAGGTGTCCTGCGTTTTACTGGTGCTCATGTATGCCTGGGCAAACCACCTTGGCGAAGTATAGCGCAGGTGGAACTGGTTGATCTTCCAGTCTATGATCTGGTTGCGGCCCACATTGGTAGGGGCGAGGTAAGTGCTGTTGCTTCCGCTGTAGCTGAGTATGAGGTCAGCGTCTTCTTTTACACTGTAGTACAGGGCGGCTTCTCCTCTCAGAAAGCTGAAATCATTATCCAGCTCCAGCTCTTCGTAACCTTCTTTAACACCATCCGGGCCGGGATTACCGTTGGCATCCAGCCTGTCGATGTAGACAGAGTCCACGAAGTCAAACTCCTCACCACGGGTATATTCGCCGGTTATTTTAAAAGCAAATTTATCGTTGATCACCTGGGCATGCCTGGCTCTGGAGGTGAACATGCTCTGGTTCCCGGCCCCGAGTGCTATGGTTGTGCCTTCCGATGTTCTGGGGTCTTTGGTGATGGTGTGTACCAGTCCGTTATGGGCATTGGGGCCATAGAGTGCAGCGTTGGGGCCGAGGATGACCTCTACCCGTTCTACGTCCTCTTTCACCTGCGTAGTCAGTGGTCCGAAGGGCAGGCCAGTGGCTATCAGGGTGGCATAGCGGCCATCATTGAGCTGCAGGTTTTTAGCATTGAAGTTACTGTTAAAGCCCCGAATGTTGACCCCGGTGCCTACTACACCTGAGCGGATAAAGTCAACACCTTTCACTCTGGCCAGCAATTCGCCAGGATTAAACGAGGGCAATTCTTCTATCTGCTTTGCAGTAATAAGCTCCACAGTAGCCGGTGATTCGGTAATCTTTTCAGCCCGCCGGGTGCCGGAGATCACTATCTGGTTGTTGAGCATGAGGAGTGACTGGCTTAAAGTGATCTTGCCAATATCTGTGATGCCACTGCCCACTTCTACCTGCTGCTCGTAGTTCTCATAGCCGATGTATGAGATTTGCAGGATATAAGTTTGTGGAGAAAGGTTGCTGATGGTAAATGTACCATCTACATCAGTAGTGGCACCGGTGGTAGTGCCTTCGATGATAATGCTTGCACCGACCAGGGGATCGCCGGTAACATCTGTTATTTTTCCTGTGATACCGCCTTGTTGCGCCAAAGCCGGGAGTACCGCCTGTAAGGTTATGAACGCAATGATCACTAATTTCTTCATAGTTGTAAGGGTTTTTAATGACTTAGTAATTAAACCTAGTCAAATACCTATACCCCTGACATTTTGCATAAAAGATACCATGGGCTGACTTAAAGGGGTTATTGAAGTACAAATATTTTTAAGTTATTGATAATCAGTGTTTTGTTGCGTTAAAAAGTACCTTCGACTTTCTTTATTCATACAGGTCAATATTTGAATTATCCGAAGAATATTAATTTCAGCAACCGGTAAGTTATAAACCGCCAGACAAGATAAAGCCTGACGGGTTCAGGTACAAATGATGGTTCAATCCGAATTTGTTCAGAACGGTAACGAACTGTACTAAACAGCAGCTTTATTAAACTTCCAAAAGTTTGGTAAACAACCCATCACACCCCCTGGCCCCGGTGGCTCGTCCCCCGACAGCCACCTT
>NZ_SMLW01000560.1:12019-19743 GCF_009711405.1 Fulvivirga kasyanovii
TGAAGAAATTCCACCCCTTCAGGGCTCGCACCTAATCGATTGATAGACAAAAGGCTTCACCTTTTGCTGATAGATGGCGCCCCTTCAGGGCTGGCGTTGAGCCTATATTGCACTGTTCGCCGTTCTCTGTTTATAATTCACTATCCCACCGATCATCGTTTACTCCAATAACCCATCACACCCCCTGCCCGGTGGCTCGTTCCCCGACAGCCACCTTTAAGCTCGTATGACATGGGTAAGTGTTAAATGATCTGATGAATTTAGTTTTAGAAGGGCTGCCAACAGAGCTAAACGGCAGCTTTACTAAACTTCCGCAAGTTTGGTAAAGCTTAACAGTTCAGAAGCACTGACAGCAGTAATACTTTCAAACAGAAGAAATTCCACCCCTTCAGGGCTTGTACCTTATTCGATTGATTTACCAAAGGCTTTACCTTTTGCCGGTAGATGGCGCCCTTACGAGGGCTGGTATTAAGGTTGCGGAAAAAGGGTTAACCAGATGACAGTCAGTTTGATGGTGCCTCGAAAAAAATTTGTGATTTTATTTTATCGATCAGGTGAGGGATGTGATTTTTTAAGTCTTTGAAAAGATCTTTGACAATGGCAGACTTGTGCCTGTTATTGGAAAATGAATCTACCGTAGAGTTCATAGACTCAATCAGGGATTCATCGCTCATGCGGCCCTCCATGTAGCGGGAAACATCGTAATACCACTTTACCGTGGGCAGATAGGTAAGCTTGCGTTTGTCTGCCTCGTCCCTTTGAAGGAGTTGGTAGCGCTTGCATACTGTAATTACTTTTTCATACTTCTGTTGCAACATCAGGGAGCGCAGGTAAGCGGTGAAGAAAATGTACCACCTTTTATGGAGCACATGGTCTTTGTTCATGCGCAAAAAGCTTTCGGCAAAAGCCTCACTATCAGAAGGTTGCCCGTTGAGATTGAGGCACTTCATGTAGAAGGCTACAAAACCGATCTTACTATGAAAATTATTGGAGCTCCTCATCTCCGTCATCGACTCACGCATCAGGTTCAGCGCTTCATCGATCTTGCCCTGTCGCAGGAGTATGGAGCTGAAATTGTTTAAATACTGCAAGTGGTCGCTGTTTTTTTGACGGATGGACAGGTAGCCATATTCTTCTGCCTGCTGCGACACATCAAACTTAGAGTGCAGCATGAGCCTGTTGGCGTAATAGTTAAAAAGTATTCTGCGCGTGTAAAATTTGCCACCCTTCAGCATTTCGTCCAGGTCATCGTAGACGGCTTTCAGCTTGTCGAATTCCCGGTAGTTAAAATACATGAAGGTGAGACGGATCACGGCCAGGAAACGGCTGTTGCCATCAAGCTCCTGGTTGTAGAATACGGATTTGAGCCAGTCTTCCCAGCAATTGGATTCCGTGCGGTTAGAGGCGTAGTGGTCGATAATATCTTCCGTAGCCTGGTGAAGCCTTTCATTGATGTCACGGGCTTCTTCGTAGGCTGCTTTGTATTTCTTTACAAATTCATTGACTGCTTTGTGGCTGTCGTAGCTCAGCCGGATCAGCAGAAAATGCCTGAAATTGAGCGCCAGCTCATAGAACTTCATGAAATTGTAAACCGGATGCTCGTAGTTGCTGATCTTTCGAAGCAGCTCTCGTTCTTCTTTCGGAGTGATGGCATCCGTCACTACCTTCCTGTTGATCTCATTGATCCACTCAAAGTCAATGTCCACATCTATGGCCTCAAGCTTTGCCAGGATCCATTTTTTAATGTTTGAATATTTCCTTTTGTCAATGGAGGGGTCGAAAGGCAGCGCTTTGGTACTGTCGCTACTATTTTCAGCAATCAGTTTTAAGATGGAGAGCTTCTCGGGGTCTTCAAAATTCTGTACTTTCAGCAGGTATGAAGCCTCATGGGGCAGTACATTTTGGGCAAATTCGGTAAACTTTTTCAGTTTCGGTTTCACGGCTCACTCCTTCAGAAATTGATTGATGATATTACTCAAATTTATCGGCTTTTCAAAGGGTGCCATATGGCCGCACTCCGGAACCATAGCCAGTTGACTATCCGGGATTTTTTCAGTGGCAGTTTCGGCTATCTGTTTTGTAGTCAAATCCTTATGCAGTATCCGGTTCGGGATAAGGTTATCGTTTTCACCATAAACGATAAGGGTTTGCTGCCTGATATTTCCAAGCCGGTCAAAAACAGGTTCGTTCAGCATGCCCTGTACCCCTCCGGCCACTGTGTTGCAATAATCCATGAAGTCAGTCGCTGTGGCCATTTGCAACCGGTCTTTGATCATAAATTCTGTATCTGCTGGCACTTCATAAAAGTTAAGCCCATAATTATACCTGACCTGTTGCTCGGTAGCTGATGCTACTGCCTGGGCAGTAAAGAAGTTGCCAAACCACTGCTTGTTCTGTTCATTAAAAGTTTCGATGCCGGCGGGAGCAATCAAAATGAGCTTATTGCCATAATCAGGATACTTCAGGGCATACGTCATGGCAATCTGGCCGCCCATGGAGTGGCCGCAAAGCACCGGGTTGTCCAGTTTGAGTTGAGAAGTGAACTTTTGCAAAACAACGGCATAAAACGCCATGGTAGAAGGGTAATCGCCTTTGGAAGACCGCCCATACCCCGGCAGGTCTATAGCTATGCATCTGTACTTTCCTTTTAGCTCTTCAATCAGCTTGTCCCACGAAGGCAGGTAGGTGGCCAGGCCATGGACGAACAGTAGGGTTTTATCACCTGAACCTTCATCTACATAAGCAATTTTCAGGCTGTCAATATCCATATAGTGGGTTTTGTATTTGTAGGGACTGATCAGTTCGCTGATCTTTTGAGCCGATCCGGTCTGGGCATTCAAGCCAATAGCCATAAGCATAAGTAAGTTTAGAAAGAGCGTGAACTTTATCATAATACTAAGCTTTTAAGGGCTTTTTTGTTAATTTTTCCTGTATCGTTTTTAGGCAGGTCTGCAATGAACTCAAAGTATTTGGGTACCTTGTATTTGGCCAGGTGTTCTATACAGAAATCGCGGATCTCAGCTTCCGCAGGAGTTCTTCCGGGCTTGATGGCAATAAAAGCCTTGCCCACCTCACCCCATTTTTCATCCTTCACCCCGATCACCGCAGCTTCATTGATGGCTGGGTGCGACAGCAGTACCCGCTCCACTTCGGCAGGGTAAACGTTTTCACCTCCCGAGATAAACATGCTTTTGCGCCGGTCTACCACATAGAGGTAACCCTCTTCATCCCGTTTCATCAGGTCTCCGGTATGGAACCAGCCGTCAATGATAGCATCCTGTGTGGCTTCGGGGTTGTTCCAGTAGCCGGGAGTCACGAGGTTGCCCCCCAGGCAAAACTCACCGATCTCGCCCGGCTTTACTTCTTCACCACTTTCATTCACCAGCTTGGATTCCACATAAAAGTTAGGCCTGCCGATTGACCCGATCTTCCTTTCGGCGTCGTTGTGATGCAGCGACGTAATGTTTGGGCCAACCTCCGTAAGGCCATAGCCCTGGCGAATTTTTATGCCCTTTTTGTGCCATTGATGAATCGACTCCAAGGGCAGCGCCTCGCCACCTGATAGAAAATACCTGATGGATGAAAGGTCAGCTTTCTCGAATAAAGGCGATTCCAGCATCATTTTGAGGGTAGTAGGTACACCCCAATAGATCGTAGCCCGTTCACTTTCCAGAAGGCCGAGCACCTGGTCCGCGTCAAACTTGTTCATCATGCCAATGGTGGCCCCTTTGTGTAGCAGCGGCGTGATCAGCACATTCCAGCCTCCGGTATGAAAAGCGGGCATGCAGTTGATCGTGAGGTCATCAGATACTATATCCAGGCTCAGTGCCGTATTTACACTGTTCCAGAAAAGCATGCGGTGCGTGTAGAGGGCACCTTTTGGGAAACCTGTAGTCCCGGAGGTGTACAGAATGAAAAGCGGGTCGTCAAAATCAAGGGACGAATCGGGAATGTCTGTTTTGTAAACGCGGTTTTTCACCATATTGGTCAACTTACCGGTATCCGCTATGGCCGTCTGGTTGTTGGCAGTCGTCTGCATGACAAGTGCTTTGAACTGAAGCTCATAGAGGATCATTTTTGGGGTGCAGTTGCTGATCAGGTAGTCTATTTCCCTTACGGAAAGCCTGTAGTTGACCGGCACGAGGATGATACCTGTTTTTTGAGCTACAGAGAAAAGTGTGACATACAATGACGAATGCTCGGCGACCACCATCAGCCGGTCGCCTTTTTTAAGGCTGTATTCACTTTTCAATATATCCGCAAGCTTCAACGCATTGTCGTTGAGTTGCTGGTAAGTTAGCTCCTGTTGCGAGCCATAATCTTTTATAGCAAATTTATCAGGGCTGTAAATGGCCCATTTACCTATCCAGTCGAGATTATGCATTTTGTGCCAGAGTCTGTCTGTTAAACGATTTACTAAAGATCAGGTGCAATACCACCCCGGTGATCAGCGAAAATATGATCGCAAACGTGGCAGCTATTGCAGGGTTATTGACCGGCTCCTTCATGTAGCTTGTTATTTGCCCGTAGTATACGGCAAAATGCACAAGGATCGCAACTGCCGAAGAGGCAAAAACGGTTTTCAGCGATACATTGCTGAAAAATGTACCAAACAAGACCGGAACAAAAGCCGCTGAAAAATAGGCATATACACCGTTTTGAGCAAAGATGGCCACGCTCAGGTTGGGGTTGACCAGTTGATTGTAAGACAACCAGTAGCTGGCTATGGCCAATAACAGTATTACTAATCGATTGATCCTGATCTGGTTGTGGTCCGACTTTAAGGCAGATGACTGACCAAAAACCGGTAAAATAAGGTCGGTGGTGATCGTAGCGCTCAGCGATTGGATCAACCCTTCCAGGGTGGACAAACCTGCAGAGATCAGCCCCAAAACCACGATAATGCCAAGATACACGGGAAATTTGCTCACTACATATGCCGAAATTAACCCATCCATGGGTATGCGCTGGCCGTTTGCTGACAGGTCCGGGAAATAAAGGCGCACATACAGTCCGGTGAATACCACAAAGAAGAAAACCACCAGTGCAATGATGCCTATGGTCAGGTATTTATTCACTTCTTTATCCTCCCTGAGCAACAGGGATTTGGTGATGATATGAGGCTGGTAGACGATGGCAATGCCGATGACCACCTGGCAAAAGATGATCTCGAAATAGTCACGGAAAAGAAAGCTTTCCGGATTGGTAGTTTGGGTCAGGTTACTGTCAATGTCATTGAGCTTCGCCAAAAATCCGGAAACGCCATTTTCAAAATATTCTACCCCTGAACCCAGCAAGATAAAAGCTACCAGCAGCATAATGCCTGCCTGTATCGCATTGGTGTAAACCATAGAATTAGCCCCGCCAAACATCATGTACCCAAATACAAATGCCACTACCGCTAAAAGCACATATGCCGGATCAAGGTTGAGCGATTTGGAAAGCACCTGGGTAAGACCTACGCAGATGAGTACAATGAAGGTGATCAGCAAAAGGGATAGAATAGCAAAAAAGATCCTGTATGACCTGCTTTCGTACATTTTTCCCATCCATTGGGCCATGGTCAGGGCTTTTACGCTGCTGCCATACTTTTTAAAGCCCTTGGTGAGTATGATCAGCGAGCCAAATATGGCAATAGGCATGACTATTCCAAATGATATAAACCCACTGATGCCATACAGGGCAATAAATCCGGGGTTGATAATAAAGGTGGCTGCGCTGGTCATAGATGCAGCGAGCGCCAGACCGACCGCATAAGGGGAAAACCCTAAATTGCCAACTGCATAGTCGCTGATACTTTTTGTTTTTAGTGCGCCGCGGATCACCAGGGTCAGGATCACTGCCATATAGGCAATGACCAATATCCAGGTGCTTAGTACGTGATTATCTGATGCCAATCCCATAACCCATCAATATTTAATAGCTGCTGAGGCAAACGCCAGGCCTCCTCCCGAACCGACCAGCATGATCAGGTCACCCTTTTTGATCTTGCCTTTGCTGATGGCATCGTGCAAGGCCATCGGTATGCATGCTGATCCTGTATATCCATACTTGTCCATGATCTTATGCGCCTTTTCCCGGCTTACTCCGAGGTTGTCCATCGTTTCATCAATAGAGTTGAAATTGAGTTGCGTTACCAGGAACTGGTTGATGTCGTCCGGTTTGATGCCCATTTCACTGCACATTTTCAAGATCATATCCGTCCATATTTCCGGGTTAAGCTCTTTCGGGAATTTATGAACAAATTTTAATTTATGGTCATTAGTCGCCAGAGCGCCCTCATCAACCGGCTTCTTTGTGCCACCGCTATAGATGCCCATCCACTCATTGTATTCACCCTTGGTGTAGAGCTTCGAAGTGATAAATCCCTGCCCGTTACTGCTTTCACGGGCGGATAAGACAACGGCTCCGGCCCCATCGGCAAACAAGGTAACAGTTTTTTTGTCATTCATATTCAGGTGCTTGCTCATGGCATAGCCGCCTACGATCAATATGTTGCTGTACCGGGCATCAGCCTGAATGTATTTGGCCGCCACGTCAAAAGCCGTTACAAATCCCGCACAGGCGGTATTCAGGTCGAATGTGCCCGCTTTATCTGCGCCTAAGCGGTGCTGTAAAATGGCTGCTGTAGAAGGAGAGATAAACTCCGGCGTATCCGTAGCCACAATGATCAGATCAAGATCGGTAGCTTTCAAACCAGCATTTTCGATGGCCTCCACGGCTGCATGCTCGCAAAGGTCTGCCACCGATTCCCCCTCATCGCACCACCGCCGCTCATGGATGTTTACATTTTGCCTTAGCCACGAGTCTACATCTTCGTGAAGCAGTTCATTGAAATATGCGTTAGGGATTTTTCTTGCCGGTGCATAGGAACCCGTTCCGGTAATTATTGCCTTTCTCATAAGTCTCTTTTTAAATAGTTACCGCTCCGTCCACACTGATCACCGCTCCACTGATGAAGGCTGCCTCATCAGATGCCAGGAAGGCATAGGTGTTGGCCACATCCTCCGGAGTGCCCAGCCGCTTCAGGGGAGTTTTGTCGATCATTAAATTGATTACTTTCTCCGGTATGGTTTTGACCATTTCGGTGGCAATAAAACCAGGAGCTACTGCATTTACAGTTATGTTGTGCTTGCCCAGCTCCTTGGCCAGAGTCTTTGTCATGCCGATAACACCAGATTTGGTAGCAGCATAGTTGACCTGCCCGAAATTACCATATAGCCCGACCACAGATGATGTGTTGATGATGCGTCCGTAACCTTTATCGATCATTTGTGGGATTACCGAGCGGGTACAGTTAAACACGCCCGTAAGGTTTACGTCAATCACCTGCTGCCATTCATTGTAGGTGATCTTTTTAATGGTTGCATCTCGCGTAATGCCTGCATTGTTGATCAGTACATCTATTTGCCCGAATTTCTGAATAGTAGCAAGTGTGGCCTGCTCCACTTCTTCCGGGTTTGTGGTGTTGACCTTCATGAAGTCGGCTATGGAGCCATTGCTCCTGACTTCGGACAGCGTGTCCTGGCCCTGCGCTTCATTAACATCCCAAATGACCACGGTAGCGCCATCGCGCAAAAACCTGCTTACGGCAGACTTGCCAATGCCACTGGCGCCTCCGGTGATTACAATTACTTTATCTTTAAATCTTTTCATGAACACTGTTTTAACTTCTAAAGCCAAATTATCGGTTCATGAGAGCAGGCCGCTTATGGTTTTTAAAA
>NZ_SMLW01000114.1 GCF_009711405.1 Fulvivirga kasyanovii
AAGGGCCTTGAGCCGGTAAAAATATTAAGTGTAAAAGCCAGTTGTGGATGTACTACGCCAGACTGGAGCAAAGAGCCGGTTAAACCTGGGGAGACCGGTTATATTCAGGCCCAATATAACCCTAGAAATCGTCCCGGACAGTTTAATAAAAGCCTGACGGTTACTACAGATGCCGAGGCAACACCTTTGAGGCTATACATCAGGGGCAATGTAGTACCTAAACCCAAGTCAGTAGAAGATGATCTGCCCACTGAAATGGGAGCGCTGAGAGTGAAATACAGGTCGTTGAATATGGGTAAGATAGAAACATCAGGAGAGCCTGCTGTAAAAGAGTTTGAAGTTTACAATGCTTCTGAGAAACCTGTAACCTTCCTTGAGAAACAGGATGCCCCATCTTACATTAAACTCACTTTCGAGCCGCAGGAGCTTGCACCTAAATCTAAAGGGTTGATCAAGGTGCACTACGATGCCAAGGCCAAAAATGACCTTGGTTTTGGCTCCGATAACGTTAAATTTTTAACCAATGAGGAGGGGGCAGACGCGGTGAAATCCGTTAGCATATATGCTACCATTGAAGAGTATTTCCCTCCAATGACCCAGGAAGAACTGGATAAAGCTCCCCGGCTCAAGCTGGGTGAAAATGTCCATGACTTTGGCAGGATCGGTGAGGATAAAGTTGTAACAACCCAATTCACATTGACCAATACCGGTCAAAACCCATTAGTGATCAGACAAACGAAGTCTAACTGTACCTGTGCTACTTCAAAACTTAAAAAGGACAAGCTTAAACCCGGAGAGAGCACCGAGTTGGAAGTGACTTTTAACCCCGAAGGAAGACGTGGAAACCAGCAGAAATCCATTACCATATACT
>NZ_SMLW01000464.1:0-6680 GCF_009711405.1 Fulvivirga kasyanovii
TCGTATGGAAGCCAAGGACGGCAGTATGGGGTTTGATTTTGGAGGTGTCTATGACGAGGTGAAAACAACAGAAAGGTCAGTATATTGTTCAAAGAGGAAAACGGCAAGACCAGGGTAACTGAAACTTTTGAAGCAGAGGGAGAAAATTCTGTAGAAATGCAGAGAGATGGCTGGCAGGCTATTTTGGACAACTTCAAAAAATACACAGAAGCAAAAGTGAAGTGAACTGCTTCCTTTACTTACAGAAAGAGGGTGTGACTCACTAAAAGCACCCTCTTTTACTTAACACCTCCCTGAGCATTGGACCAGGATGGAAAATCTTGGAGTAAACAGATCGGAAAGTAAAATGTGAAGGTTGCCACTCAAAATCAGCAAACCACACCTATTGTTATTTATACGAGTTTGCCAACTGCTTTTGCCGATTGCCACTAAACAACTATCTCTCCGGAAACCCTGCCTGATCCACTATATTATACCCGCTCTATTTTACAGATATAGCAGCCTGCCTCTGCATTCCGGGCATGGAGATACTCTACATCAGGGTTTGATTCGAATATTTCATTGATAAGGTCATCCACATCATTTTTTCCTACCAACTTGGTCAGCACCATGCGTTGTACGGCATTGTACCCGATCAGGGTCAGAGGAAAATTAACGGGATCAGCTTTGATTTCTTTTGGAAAGCAATAAACATCGGCATAAGGCTCTACATCAGCCGCATTTACAAAAACAGGCCCATTTTGATTAAAGGCATTATTTTGATCAAAAGGTGAATGCAAAAACAACAACCGCCTGTCAACACCAGGCTTAAAAGGCTTCAACGACAGCCTGCATGGCCCAACGCCGGCAGCTAACTCCTCTGTTACCTCAATACCAAATGTATCTGTCTTTTCCCTTTTAATCTTATCAACAAATGCTTTATCTAAGGGTACAATTTTAAAAGTATGCATAATTGATCTTTTTCATACAAAAATCTGCACCGCTAAGCAGTAATGCGACCCGATAGTTGCTGAATTAGGATTAACCCCCACCTGTTAAAAAAGTAAAGCTTTCCTGATGAACTGGTGTGATATTGATATTTAAGGTTTCCTCAATACCATGCTAAGTACAGGGATATCTGCATGAAAGACCATGGTATCTGTCACACTTAGCACATATGCCGGTTTACCTTTGCGAGCATGCGTGATCATGGTGATGAGGTCTGGTTTACTACGTTTCATAAAGGCCAGCATACCTTTATCTTTATCGAAGTCATTGTAAATGAAAGATTGGAACTTCACCTTTGAATCCTTAGGGATATATTTTGACATTCTTGCCTCTGCTGTTGAGGTATCTGTAAAATTAGCCGGAGTGTTTACATATAGCAGGTCAACACTGGCCTGTAAAAGCTCGGCCAGTTGAACAATGGTGTCTATGGCATTGGATACATCCTCTTCGAAGTCGGATAGAAAAAGAATACGATCAACGGATTTAAGCTCTGAATTTTGCTTAACGGACAGTACCGGACAGGTAGCCATACGGATGACCCGCTGGGTAGTGGAACCCACAAATAGTTCTTTGGTCTCATCAGATCCATGTGCTCCTATCGTGATCAGATCCATCTTATGGGTCTGGGCAAACTCTGCAATTACTTCATAGATAGTGCCGCCCCGTACGTATGTTTTTAACTTGCAATTCTCAAATAGTGCATCTGCCGCGAGCTTCTCAATCTTTACTTCGGCTTCTGCTACCCGGGCTTCAACCTCCGGAAACTCCTGCTGTGCCTGCAGGGAAATGTTGCTCCAGTCCGAAGGGGCATTCACTACATGAAGAAGATGAACCGTGGCATTGGTCTTTTCAGCTATGTACACCGCTTTTCTGGCAGCATTGAAAGAGAACGGCGAAAAGTCTACAGGTACAAGAATATTTTTCATAGCTATTAGGTATTAGGGGTTTATGAATTTAATATAACCAAACCTCACCTGTCGGTCAGGATAATAAAATTAGCTTTATACCCAGTTTCACGGTATGAGCGGTGTCAATCGGGGCTATGATTTATATCATGTTTATTTTATCGGTCCTATCCTACCTTTCCTTGTCTTTTGAAATGATATGGTTATGATCGAGATCTGGAGATTTCTTGCCGGTGTAGGCCTGTTCCTCTATGCTATGGACATGCTGGAGAATGTGCTGAAAAAGCTGGCCGGGCGCTCTTTTAAGCTCTTCCTGAGAAAATATACCCAGAGGCTTTTCACCTCAGTGGCGGGTGGTGCCGTTATTACCGGCTTGCTCCAAAGTAGCTCTGTTGTGTCCCTTCTGGTACTGGCTTTTGTAGAAAGCGGCATAATATCATTCAAAAATGCTCTGGGTGTAATACTCGGAGCCAATGTCGGCACAACACTGAGCAGTTGGATAGTTGCCACGGTAGGTTTTAAGCTGGATATTGAAAGCTACTCTCTTCCTGTAATAGCAGTTTCCACGATTGCCATGTTTTTTCTGCACAAGCGAAAACAGCTTTACAACAGCGCCAAACTGCTTCTTTCCCTGGGCTTGCTCTTCCTGGGGTTGAGTTTTATGAAGGCCGGGGCTGAAATTATGGTTGAGGATGTTGACCTTGGCCGGTATGCACATTACGGTTCGCTGATATTTGTACTGATCGGTTTTCTCATTACCACGCTCATCCAATCAAGCTCTGCAACAGTGGCTATCACTCTTACCGCACTATACACCGGTGTACTGGACTTAAACATGGCTGCTGCTGTGGTTATCGGGTCAGAGTTAGGCACCACTATTAAAATAGTACTCAGTGGCATGCGCGGTTCCATAGATAAAAAACGTGTGGCATGGAGCAACTTTTTCTTCAATATAGCCACGGGGATCATTGCCTTCCTGCTACTACCCTGGCTCATTATTTTTATTCGTGATATTATCCATATCAATGATCCTCTGCTGGCACTTGTTGCTTTTCAAACCACGATCAACTTATTGTCTATTATGATGTTTATGCCTTTCATCCATTGGTTTGCCCGGTGGCTGGAGCGTATGTTTAAAGACAACCATGACGATGAGGTTTCCTTTATCACTCAAAACCTGCCTGTAGTGCCGGAACTGGCAATAGATGCCATGTACCGTGAAGCCGAAAACCTGTCTGTAAAGAACATCGAATTTCTAAAGCTCATAATTATGGGAAGCACCCGGCCATCAAGTGAGCACTTCTTCAGCAACCTGCGTGCCCTGGCCCAGAGCCGGGTATCTGCTGATGACATGTATGGCAGGTTAAAACAGACTGAGGGCGATATACTTGAATATTATGCCTTATTGCAATCAGAAGACCTTAGCCCCGAGCAGTATGATTTTCTGAATAAATATATAACGGCCGTACGCAATAATATACACGCAGCCAAATCGCTCAAGGATATACAGCATGATCTCAAGGATTTTGACAATACGGCAAATGACACTTTATATGCGCACTACCTTCAGCTCAAGGAAGGATGGCTGGAATTTGAGCTTTCGTTCAAACGTTTAATGGCCATAGATGATAAGCATCTGCTTTTTGAAGAGCTAACGGGAGTAATGAAGGCGGCCTTCGTACATTATAATAACCAAAACCTCATGATTATAGAGGAGCTTAAAGGCAAGAAGCTGTCAGAAGTAGAAACTTCAACCCTGATGAATGTACAACGGGAGATACTCTCGGCTAAAAAATCACTCCTCAGGGCTTTGGCTTACCTCCGGCTGACTGCAACCCAGGCTCATGAATTTGAGTTCTTGCCGGAATTTTAGAAGTTAAAAAATGAAACGAACATGAAAAAGATCATAATCTATTGGTTGCCCATGCCTGTTTTGGGCATGATCAACGGAATAATTCGTGGTACTGTTTACGGAGAATCCCTCGGCGAACCTCTCGCCCATCAGGTTTCGGCCGTCACCTTAGCATTGCTGCTCCTGATTTACGGACTGATCATACGAAAAAAACTTGACCTGACCGGTGTACCCGATGCCTTCCTTCATGGCATTGTATGGGTTTCCCTCACGGTTCTCTTTGAGTTCGTCCTGGGGTTATGGATCTTCCGGCAACCTGTAGATATGGTTTTGGAAAACTACAACATCGCCGCCGGGCAGTGGTGGCCATTTGTATTGCTTTTTGTGCTTCTACTTCCCTTTCTGCTCAGGCTTTTATCGCTGGAAGAAGATTGATCACCTTAAGGCCACGGATAGCACCGATTTAAACCCGCTTTTTATCGATTCTGATTTCTAAGCTAATATAAAAATGGGGTAATTTTGTATTGCAAAACCAACTTATTTGCCCCATGAAAAAAGTTACCCAGCTTCAACTCCGGCAGCTCTTTATTATTACTATGGTATGGATGGTGCTGGGGTTTATCATAGCTGTATATGATCACCTGGTATTACATACAAACCTTTCTTTGGGCCCCACAGAGGGATATTCTTTTACCGAAGCAGTTTTCAGGAATTTGATTTCGAGCTTTATCGGCGCCATGCTGGGAGGAAGTTGCCTTGTCTTTTATATCAATGTGAAGTACCGCGACAAGCCGTACGGCTACACTATTCTGGCCGTACTTCTATTTTTCATCGTTGTCATGATGATCATCACTTTAATCCTTGCTGCGGTCATTGTGCCGCGCAGAACGGGGCTGACCCTGTCCGATCCTGTCTCCCAGGCTGCATTCATCGCCTTTATTACTGACCGTTACCCACTCAAAAGTGCTTTGGTCTGGTTATTCATTGTGGCAACTACCCAATTACTGCTTCAGGTGAGCAGTAAATTCGGGCAAGGCACGTTTTGGAATATCATCAGGGGCAAATACAATACCCCTAAAGAAGAGAAGCGGATATTTATGTTTCTCGACCTCAATTCCTCCACTGCCATGGCCGAAAAGCTGGGTGACGAAACCTACCACGCCCTGCTTCAGGATTTTTTTGCAGACATTACCGACCCTATTGTCAATAACAAGGGTAACATTTACCAGTATGTCGGCGATGAAGTGGTGATTGCCTGGACGCACGAGGAAGGAATAGAAAATGCTCATTGCCTGAAATGCTTTTTCGACATGAAGCAGATCATGATGCGAAAGGAGCAAAAGTATGTTCAGCGTTATGGCCTCGTACCGACATTCAAAGCCGGTTTACACTGCGGCCGTGTGGTAGCCGGGGAGATCGGGATCATTAAAAGGGACATCACGTACTCAGGAGATGTACTCAACACCACATCAAGGATACAAAACATGTGCAAAGAGCTTAATGTGGAAATATTGGCATCATCCCATGTGCTGAAGGAACTGATATTATCTGATCAGTACACTGCCGAACCCCTCGGAGCCATTAAGCTAAGGGGGAAATCCCAGGAGATAGCGCTGAGTACGCTTAGGCCCGTATTTTAGAGGCTTGCGAAGTATCTAACACTGTTGATTGCATGAACTAAACGGGTAGCAGTGGCTTAATTAGGTAGGTTCTTCCTTCGTCAGAATGACTGCGGGGGTGGATTTGTGAGGATGGATTTGTGGTGTTGATTTCTGGGGTGGAACCCGGTTCATGACATTTATCATTTAAGTACATGCAGGTTTATCATCGTAATCCCTCTGTTTGAGGCTTAATTTTATATAAAATTAAAAACGACGATGAATACTACTATTAAAAACCTGACAGAGGCGATGGCCTATAAGCTTGATGAGCTGTATGATATTGAAAAGAGGCTAAAAAGCGCCATCCAACAGTGTGTAGAGCAGGTAAGCTCTCCTATATTAAAAGAAGAAATACTGAAATATGCTGAAAGCTGTGAAGACAAGTGCCTGAAGCTCGACCGCGTATATAGCTACCTGATGAAGGAGCCTGGCAAAGGCAAGGACAAGGTAATTGATGCCCTGGTCAATAGTGCAAAGCGCGTCTCTAAAGTGGCTATCTCTGATGAGATGAAGGATATAATGCTGATTTCCTGTTTGAAAAACATCAATTTCTATAAAATGGCGGGATATGAAACTGCCCTGATGTTTTCATGGGAGCTGGAGCTGGATACTGCCTCAACCCTGCTTGAAGAAGTCTTGGGCTGGGAAAAACAAACACATGCCAACTTATCAAAAATAGCCGTGCTGGATGTGAATACTAAAGCGGCGGAATATAATAACCAAACCTAAAAAACTATGCTGGGCAATTTAACAGATAAACAGGTCGACTACGTATTGTATAGTCAGGTAATCGGTAGAATAGGGTGCTATGCCGACGGTGAGATATTTGTGGTGCCCGTAACTTACGCCTTCGACGGGCAGTATATCTATGCCCACTCAAAAGAAGGCAAAAAAATCGAAATGATGCGTGCCAACAGCCAGGTGTGCTTTGAAGTGGAAGATATGGACAACCTGGCCAACTGGCGCTGCGCCATCATCTGGGGCACTTACGAAGAACTTAAAGACCAACAGTCACAAAAAGAAGCCCTGCAAGTACTTAATGACCGTATTATGCCGCTGCTTACCAGTGAAACGGCCCGTGCACACCGCCAGACCATGATCCCTCAGGTTGTGGAAAAAGAAAAGAAACCTATTATTTACCGTATTAAAGTGGAGAAGAAAACCGGCAGGTTTGAAAAGGGTGGGGATTAATACGGATCAGGCCGAATTTTCTGGGGAGGTATAGAATCGGGTATATGTATCTGGTACTTACTTTGTGAAATGGCAATTGGCAAG
>NZ_SMLW01000464.1:6690-12095 GCF_009711405.1 Fulvivirga kasyanovii
CGATCTTTTAGTCGCGACTTTCAGCTTTTATCCTGTTACTCCTCAGTTTTACGCTTGACACACTAATGTTTTAATTTTTTAGCTCTGACAGAGCTTCGAGCCCTGTCAGAGTTAAAAGCATTAGTTCTCTTTCTTCTTCAACTTCTCCTGCTTTTTAAAGTATCTGCGAAACAGGAAGTTGTGCTTCATGGCTTCCATATTTTCATTGAACCTCGCCGTACCTTCTTCTATGTTTTCAAGGCTCTGGTTGAGTTTGTGCAGTACTATCGTATCTGAAAGCAAGGCCCCGGCAGTACCTTCTCCGTCTTTAAGTCCTTGCAGCAATTCACCCAGGTCATTGGCGGCTTTGGCGGTTTCCTCACTAGCCTGGTGAATGTCTGCCAGGCTGCCTTTCAGGTTTGAAACAAGCGCTGTATCTGTGATCAATGTTCCTGCCAGCCCCTGACCTTGTTTGATACTTTTGGCCAGGTCAGCCACTTCATGGGCAGCGTAAGAGGCATTTTTTCCCGCCAGCCTGATGTTAACGGCTGCTTGTTTCAGGTCTTTGGCTATAAGTGTGTCAGATAATAGCTGCCATAAACTGTTGCTGTTATTTATTTTGCGTGTGATTTTTCGCAGGTCTCCGGTTATAATCGCAATGTTATCATTGGTAGTATTCAGTGTACGCAGCATGGCATCTGTTTCAATGGGTTGTTCAGAGTAAATTTTGTCACCCTCTTCAACCGGGTCGGCTTTTTCCCTTACGGAATTGATGTTTATAAGCTGGTTGCCCATAAGACCATCCGTGCCTACCGATGCCACCGAATTCTTTTTAATATATTGTCTGGCTTTCTTGTCAATGACCATCGTGACAAGTATCGTAGTATCGCTCTCGATGATTATCTCTCTTACGGTGCCTACATCAATCCCGGAAAACCGGACGTTGTTGCCCGGTGTAAGACCGTTTACATTCTGAAAGCTGGCTTGTATGGTAAATGTGGAACCAAACAAATTCCTGTTGCGCCCTATCATATAAAGGGAGAAGATCAGGAACATCAGGCCTGCCAGCACAAAAAGTCCAAGCTTGGCATTATCAATGGGTTTGGTTTTCATCTTTTTTGTCTTTTATACTGCTATCACTAATAAAAAAATTGCGAACCTTTTCATCTTTTGATTTCCTCAGCTCGCTAAATGCACCTTCCTCATAGCATTTCCCGTCAATCAGCATAACTACCCGGTTTGAGGTGATACTGATGCAATTCATGTCGTGAGAGATGATAATTGAAGATGCGTTGTACTTTTCCTGTACTTCAAGAATAAGTTCACTGATCTCCCGGCCGGTTATAGGGTCCAGCCCTGTCGTGGGTTCATCGTATAATATGATTTCAGGCTTCAATATCAGTGTCCGGGCGAGGGCTATCCTTTTTCGCATCCCTCCGGAAAGTTCTGCCGGCATCATGTCCACAGTATGCGCCAGGCCTACATCCTCCAAGGCATCCATAACCAGTGCATCTACCTCCGACCGCTCCTGGGTCTCCTTCATCCAGTGCCTTCTTAGGGGAAACTCAAGGTTTTCTCGTACAGTCATGGAATCATACAAGGCATTGCTCTGGAAAAGAAAGCCAACTTTCACCCTCATTTTATCCAACTGTTGCCTGTCGTAATCGCTGATATCTTCACCCAGCACTTTGATCGTGCCACTGTCCGGGTCCATCAGCCCTATGATGCACTTGATCAGTACTGACTTACCCGAGCCTGACTTGCCAAGTACCACCAGGTTCTCTCCTTTATAAAGCTTCATGGAGAAATCCTTCAACACGTGGTTGTCACCAAATGACTTGTTCAGCTTATCTATGTCTATAACTGCCCGGGCTTCCATGGATCAGGTAAGGTTTAAAAGGTCAGTAATCTGAACAGCGATCAGGTCTATGATAAATACCAGCAGGGATGCCACAACTACAGCCGAGTTTGCTGAGCGCCCTACACCTTCTGTGCCTTTGGTAGAATAATAACCTTTGTAGCAACCGATCAGGCCAATGGCAAAACCAAAGAAGAAGGTTTTTACCAGAGAGGGCACCAGATCCCCGTAGCTCAAAGCATCAAACACCTGCGACCAATATAAATGCCAGCTCACTGCTCCCCGGATATTCACTCCCAGGTAGCCACCGTAGAGCGCAATGGCATTGGAAAGGCTTGAAAGCACCGGTAACATCAGTGTGGTGGCCAGTATGCGGGTTACGATCAGGTATTTGAACGGGTTGGTACCCGATACCTCCATGGCATCTATTTGCTCGGTTACCCGCATGGAACCCAACTCAGCACCCATTCCTGAGCCTATCTTGCCTGCACATATCAGCGCCGTGATCACCGGAGATATTTCGCGAACAAGGGAAATGGCCACCATGCTGGGCAGCATGGATTCCGCCCCAAACTCAACCAATGTGGGCCTGGACTGGATAGTAAGCACCAACCCCATGATAAAAGCCGTAATGCCAACCAAGGGAAGCGACTTATAGCCCACCCAGTAACACTGGCGGATAAATTCACGAAATTCGTAGCGCGGCTGAAAGCCTTCACTAAAAAACCTTGCTGCGAACCTGGCTATATGGCCAACTTCCACAAGAAATTCGCTCTTCCTTAATATTGAAAACATACCCGCCATAACTGATAATTTCCCAGTGATAAAATTGAGAAGGAAATCGGAAGAACACTGTGACGTTAGTCAGGCATGGGTATGATACATGTCACAATGAGCAGTAGAGATAGTCTTGAGTAATTAGTCTTGAGTAGGGAGACAACTCCGTGCATGTCAGGGGACATGCACGCTGATAGTGGTCGGAGAACAGGCAGCAGATGGTCTGTCAGGGGACAAGACCTTGGAGAGGAAATGGTCTATAAACCACTTCCCAGTAGAGTCTCTCGAAGAACTCTACGGCATTCATAGGCACAATCTTAATTATGGCAGGTCAAAAACTACCCATAACGAACCGGATAAAGAAACTTATTTACTACTCATAGTTCACCAGTTCAAAACACCCCTATAATCCCCTCAAGGGGATAGTAGTGTTGTGGAAATATCCAAAATTCCGATACTTTTAACACCCTCGTTCATCTTTTACAGTTCACTTCAACTCACCGATTACCAAACACCGAAAACCTTAGCCACTATTGCAAGACAACTTCGGTCTCCGGTCTTCCGACTTCCGACCCACACCACAGACTCAATACTCCGGACTCAGGACTTCAAACTATAAACTGCCTTTTTCAAATGGTCATAGGCCTGGCTAATTTCATGCTTAAAATCGTGATGCTGGCCTTTATCCGATTCAAAAGCATTTTTCACATTTTCCATTAGCTGGTCAACCTTTTGGCGAGCCTCTTTCATATGGCCTTTAAATGAAGCTTTGGCTTCGATCTTTTTCAATGAAAACCATAGCTTCAATATCTCCAGCTTTATTTTAAACTTCTCAAGTTCCTGCTCAAAATGCTCTCTTTCTTCCGGCAGCAGCTTCTTTAGCTGTATTTCCAACTGATCAATAGCGTGTGCTATTTTGGATTTTTGCTCCTCGAATATCCTTGTCGTGTCGGCCTGGCCTGAGTTAAGGTGCCTTTCCAGCGTTTCGAGCCTTGATTTAATGTCTGAGGCTACTGTTGACAATTGTTGGGCAAAGGCAGATTGCTTGAACTCAGCCACTTTCAGCTTTAGCTCTTTCTTCATTTCTTCAAACTTATCTTTGGCCTCAGCCTTACCCAGGGAGAATTGAAGCACCAGTTCATCCACTTCCTGTTGGGTTTCTTTCAGTTTGTCAGCTATTTTGATCAACAGGGGTTTATCGGGTGTTTTATCTATTGTATCCATGAGAGTTGAATGTTTAATTCATTTTAATGATGATTAAAGTTCGTCAGCAAAAGCATAGGCTCAGATGACGTCTCTCACCTGAATTAAAGATTCCTGTCATTCAAGAGGTGGGGATAAATGGATCAAGCCAAATTTCCGGAATGCCCTCATATTTCGACTTTGCGATTGACAGACTCCCGCAAATAGATGTTGGTAAGCTAATTATAAAACGATTTGCACCTATGGCTGTTAAATAAACAAGCCCTGCCAATTTATGACAGACGAGCAAATTTTTGATAAAACCAGAAGCATCATCTACGATAACATGATCAATGGAGAGAAGCACCTCGATGATCAGGTTATCCATTTTCACTATACCAAGCCTGCCCCGGGGAGATACCCTTACCAGTTCTTCTGGGATACTTGTTTTCATGTGTTCATACTTACTGCCCTCCGGGAATATGAAATGGCTAAATCGCACCTGCGAAGCCTGCTTTCCTTACAGGAAAAAAATGGTTTTATAGGGCACATGATCTACTGGGACAGGCTCATGCCCGGCAGGGTGACCGATTTTTTTCAGTCGCGTCCGCATCTGCGCAACCTCTATAAAAGCCATATGAGCGCCCTGATCCAGCCTCCACTTATCGCTCAGGCGGTGGAGCGGGTGTATAATTTCAGTGGAGATATTGACTTTGTGCAGGAAGTAATGCCCAAATTGAAAACTTACTACCACTGGCTCCGGCAAAACAGGGACTTTGGCGGAGATCACCTCCTCACCATAATTTCCCCATTCGAGTCTGGCATGGACTGGAAGCCTACCTTTGACGTGCCTCTGGGATTTAAGCCCGGGAAGGCCGACTGGAAGTTGTTTTTAAAACAGGTTAGTGTTGACTTCAGAAACTTTGTAAACAACTACAACCTCAGAAGGATCTACAAGCAGGGGTATTTCAGAGTCAAAGAAGTAGGTTTTAATACCATTTATGCCCAAAACCTCAAAGCCATGGCCACGCTATGTCAATTAATGGGAGACAAAGAAGAGGAGCATTTCAAGCAATTGGGCAGAGAGGTAGACAAAAGTATTCTGGAAGTGATGTACGATGAAAAAGACGCCGCTTTTTACGATGTGTTTGGTAAGGATAATCAAAAAATAAGAATATTAACCCCTACAATTTTCTACCCCGTAATCCTTGATGGCACTCCTGAAAAGATCTCAAAACGAGTAATGGATACCCACTTTTTCAATGATGAAGAGTTTAAGCCTGATTACCCGTTGCCATCGGTAGCTTTAAATTCACCATCATTTAACCCCTCTCACTCCATCTACATCTGGCGCGGGCCCACATGGATTGTGAACAATTGGTTTATGCACAAATTCCTGATGGAAAAAGGGTATGGCGAAGAAGCCCAAAAAATGATCGACAGCATCCGGGCATTGATTGGCAAAAGTGGCTTCCGCGAATATTACAACCCCTTTACCGGTGAGGGTTATGGTGCCAGGGACTTCACATGGTCGGGGCTGGTGGTGGATATGATCAATATGGAAAGGGAAGGCAAGAATCTAAAGTCGCAATCCGCAAATTCACATTAA
>NZ_SMLW01000501.1 GCF_009711405.1 Fulvivirga kasyanovii
TTTATTATAAGGACAACCTTGAGCCGATAGTTAAGCTACTCGCACAGAACAATGTACAAATTTTTTCAACAGGAGGTACTCAGAAATTTATTGAAGACCTTGGCGTGGAAGTAACGGCTGTTGAAGATTTAACCAGCTACCCTTCAATATTTGGAGGTAGGGTAAAAACACTACACCCCAAAGTATTTGGTGGCATCTTGTACAGGAGGGAGCTTGCCGATGATCAGAAACAGGCCGATGAGTTTGAAATACCCAGCATAGACCTGGTGATTGTTGACCTTTACCCTTTTGAAGAAACAGTAGCTTCCGGAGCTGCTGAGCAGGATATTATTGAAAAAATTGATATTGGTGGCATTTCACTCATCAGAGCCGCTGCTAAAAATTTCAAAGATGTGCTTATTGTATCATCAAGGGAGCAGTACGCTGATGTTGAACAGTTGTTGAGAGAAAAAGAAGGGGCTACAGAACTGGCTGACCGAAAGCTGTTTGCAGCTAAGGCCTTTGATATGAGTTCTCACTACGATTCTGCCATATTCAACTATTTCAATGGTAATGGTGAAGTAGGTAGTTTTAAGCAAAGCCTGAGAAGCAAAAAAGTGCTTAGGTATGGCGAAAACCCACACCAGGAGGGCGCATATTACGGTGATCTTGATTCAATGCTGGAGAAACTCAACGGCAAAGAACTTTCTTACAATAATCTTGTTGATATTGACGCGGCAGTTTCGTTGATTGAAGAATTTGACGATACTGCCTTTGCCATATTAAAGCATACCAATGCATGCGGTGTGGCTACAGGCAGCACAGTGAAGGAGGCATATGAAAAAGCATTCGCTGCTGATACCGTTTCGGCTTTTGGAGGAGTATTGATCACCAACAAAACCATGGATAAAGATGCGGCAGAAGCTATGCATTCGTTGTTCTTTGAGATCTTGATAGCTCCTGATTTTACAGAAGACGCCCTGGAGGTGTTGAAGCAAAAGAAAAACAGGATACTGCTGAAACAACAATATAAACTGAATACAAAAAAACAATATAAAAGCCTGCTGAACGGAGTAATAGAGCAAGACAGGGACTTGAAAACGGATACGTTTGAAGACCTTAAGGTAGTGACAAAGAAAGCTCCTGCGGAGGAAGATAAATCAGCCCTGATCTTTGCCAGTAAAGTGGCCAAGCATACCAAGTCCAATACCATAGTGTTGGCAAAAGATGGGCAACTGCTGGCCAGTGGTGTAGGACAGACCTCGCGTGTAGATGCTTTGAAGCAGGCAATACATAAAGCCAAAAGCTTTGGTTTTGATCTTAACGGTGCCGTTATGGCTTCGGATGCTTTCTTCCCTTTCCCTGATTGTGTGGAGATAGCCCATGGCGAAGGTATACAGTCAGTAATACAGCCCGGCGGCTCTATTAAAGATCAGGATTCCATTGATTTTTGTGACAAAAACGACATGGCTATGGTATTTACCGGAATACGCCATTTCAAACATTAAAAAAACGTAATTTTGCAAGTTAAAAAGAAACAAATTTGTAAATTTCCACTTATTGATAAGCCTAACCATTTGACAACATAACATGGGATTGTTCGATTTTTTTTCTAGTGATATAGCCATTGACCTCGGTACAGCTAACACCCTAATCATACATAAAGACAAAATAGTAGTAGATGAGCCTTCGATAATAGCCATCGATAAAAATACCAACAAGGTACTGGCTATTGGTAGGGAAGCCATGCAGATGCACGAAAAGACGCATGAGAATATCAAAACCATTCGTCCACTAAAGGATGGTGTGATTGCTGACTTCCATGCTGCTGAGCATATGATCAGGGGAATGATCAAAATGATCGATAGTGGTAAAAAGTTGTTCCCTTCTTCGCACCGTATGGTGATCTGTATACCATCAGGTATTACTGAAGTTGAAAAAAGGGCTGTACGTGACTCAGCGGAGCATGCCGGAGCCAAAGAGGTTTATATGATCCATGAGCCTATCGCAGCAGCCATAGGTATAGGTATAGATATCGAACAACCCGTAGGTTCCATGATCGTGGATATCGGAGGAGGAACCACTGAGATTGCAGTAATAGCACTTTCCGGTATAGTTTGCGACCAGTCTATCCGTGTGGCGGGTGATACGTTTAACCGAGACATCCTCGACTACATGCGTAGACAGCACAACCTGCTGATCGGTGAAAGATCTGCAGAGAAAGTGAAGATAGAGGTAGGTTCTGCACTTACCGAACTTGACGACGGCCCAGAGGATTACGAGATCAGAGGCCGTGACCTGATGACAGGTATTCCTAAAGTAATAAAGATCTCTTACTCTGAAATAGCATTTGCCCTTGATAAGTCAGTTTCCAAGATTGAGGAGGCAGTGCTAAAAGCTTTGGAGATTTCTCCGCCCGAGCTATCGGCAGATATTTATGACAACGGTATTCACCTTACTGGTGGTGGGGCTTTGCTTCGCGGACTAGATAAGCGTCTTGCTTTAAAAACTAAATTGCCGATCCATGTGGCTGAGGATCCGTTAAGGGCAGTTGTAAGAGGTACAGGACATGCACTTAAAAACCTGAATTCTTTCAAGGCAGTACTGATGACGTAATCGTTGTTCGTTTTGTAGTTAGGCTAACTAAATTTATTTGACTTTTGATCAACACGGGATAAATGCAAAGATTATTTCTGTTTCTTTATCAATACAGAGCGTTCTTGACATTTCTTTTCCTAGAGATACTTTGTAGTTGGTTTATTATACAAAACAACAATTATCAGGGAGCTAAGTTTTTTAATTCTTCTAACCGTATGGCGGCAGGACTGCTCCAGTCGTCTGGCAATATTTCCGATTATTTTAGTTTGGCAAGAGTCAATACCGACCTTGCCCGGGAGAATGCCGACCTGAAAGAGCAGCTTGAGCAGCTTAACCAAAGGCTTGTCGAAATCAAGATATCCACGGTCAATGACAGCTCACTGACCAAAATGGATAGCCTTACTATTCCTGATACCGATAGTACGGTCATTAGAAAATATGAATACATAAGCGCTAAGGTTATAAACAATTCCACACGGAGGTTTAATAACTACATTACCATTAATAAAGGCTCCGAAGATGGCGTTGAACCCGGTTTTGGAGTTATTGGCAATGATGGCGTAGTGGGGAAGGTAAAGATTGTATCAAAACATTTTGCAGTCATTACCTCGATTTTACATGGAGATGTACTGGTTTCTGCTAAAATTAAAAGGACCGGCGATCTTGCTACGGTAAAGTGGGGCGGAAGAGACCCATATATTGCTCAGCTCTTGTATGTTCCCAGGCATGTAAAACCTCAGGTGAACGATACCATTGTTACCTCAGGGTATAATGCCATATTTCCGGAAGGAGTTCCTATTGGCGTAGTGAAGGAAGTAGAAGTCCGGGAAGACGCACTTTTCTATGACATCACCATATCATTGGCCAGTGACCTGAATGAGATCTCTTATGTATACCTCATCAAAAATAGCCTGAAAACCGAACAAGATTCATTGGAAACTAACGCTGAAATATTTTAATGCTGAACAGGAGACTTATATTACAAATCATTTCTTTCTTTCTGTATGTATTGATACAGGTACTCCTGCTCAAAAACCTGGTTCTTTTTGATAAGTCGTTTTGCTTTTTATATATAGCCTTTCTCCTTGTATTGCCAGTGGAGACCGGTGTGCTTACCCTGATGACGCTGGGTTTTATATTAGGTATATCAGTTGATATTTTTTATGACAGTCTGGGAATTCATGCGGCTGCCTGTGTGTTTATAATGTTCGTAAGGAACTACTGGCTTAACCTGCTCACTCCGCAGGGTGGCTATGACACAGGCTCCATGCCCACAGTAAGGTTGAACGGCTGGCAATGGTTTAGTTTTTATACTCTGCCGCTAATTTTTCTTCACCATTGTGTGTTGTTTTTTATAGAGTCTGCCGGTTTTGGATTGTTTGGTTTTACCCTGTCCAAAGCTTTTTTTAGTACATGGTTTACTTTCGCCGTAATTCTGATTACACAATACCTGTTTTATAATAAGAGGAGAGGACTATGAACGATTCACGTAAGAATGTAATACAGTTGATTGTGATTGTCGTTGCGATAATCTTTCTGATCAAACTGTTTTCCATTCAGGTGCTGGATGATAAATATGCGCAGGCTGCAACAAGTAACATTATTCACCGGGTAGTGGAGTATCCATACCGGGGTCTGATCTATGATAGAAATGGCAAACTTATCGTTTACAATACACCCCAATATGATTTAACTGTTACCCCGAAAGAAGTGACAAAACTGGACACCTTACAGTTTTGCAATCTTTTTAACCTTACACCACAGGAATTCAAAGATAAGTACGAGAAGATGTCGAAAACCAAAGGCTTCTCGTATGTAAAGCCGAACATCTTCATTAAGCAGCTCTCAAGCACTGATTTGGCGCGAGTGGAAGATTATCTGGTTGATTTCCCCGGTTTTGATATCCAGGCCAGGACTACCAGAGCTTATGCATACCCGGTTATGGCAAATGCGCTGGGATACGTAAGTGAGATTAACCAAAGACAATTAGACAGGGATACTCTCAACTATTACCATCAGGGTGACTATATCGGGCAAAGTGGCATAGAAGCTTACTACGAAAAGCAGCTTAGGGGCAGAAGGGGAGTGAAATTTAAGATCAGGAATGTAAGGGGGATTGAAAAAGGAGATTTCGAGGGAGGTAAATATGATACTCTGGCCATAGCCGGTGAAAATCTCATGACCACCGTAGATATTGATCTGCAACGGTATGGAGAAAAGCTAATGGAGGGCAAAGCCGGTAGTATTGTGGCGATAGAGCCGGGATCAGGTGAAATTCTATCTATTGTATCAGGCCCTTCTTATGACCCTAAACGCCTCACTGGTAAAAATTACAGTGCAAACTTTGCTGCAATTAGTGCCGATACCTTAAAGCCCTTGTTTAACCGCCCGTTAATGGCGCAGTACCGTCCAGGCTCGATCTTCAAAATTATACAAGCCATGGTGGCATTGGAGGAAGGGGTAATAAACAGACATACCAGAATAGCCTGTAACAGAGGGATAATTGGTTGCCACGGACCACATTCATATGAAGATCTCGTAGGTGCAATCAAGCACTCCTGCAACCCCTATTTTTATACAGTTATGAAGCGGGTTGTCAATCAGGAAGTAACGCAAGATACTTATGAAGATACACGAATTGGCCTGGCTAAATGGCACAAATATATTGAGAGTTTTGGCCTGGGATCACCATTAGGCATTGACCTGCCCAATGAAAAATCAGGTATGGTACCGAGTGTGTCTTACTATGATCGTGCTTACAATAATAAGCCATGGAAATATTCCAACATTTATTCAATAGCGATTGGGGAGGGAGAAAATCTTGTAGTACCGCTGCAAATGGCAAATTTCGCGGCAATAGTGGCAAACAGAGGTTATTATTACATTCCTCACCTGGTCAAATCAGTTGGTGAAAGCGGTGAGCCTCTCCCTAAATATACTGAAAAACGTTATACGGCTGTTTCTCCGGAGCATTTTGATATTGCTGTGGAGGCCATGGCCAAGGTGGTAGAGTCAGGGACCGGGCAGTACAGGGCTCAGTTGAAGGATATTGTAGTTTGCGGAAAAACAGGTACCGTGCAGAATGACCCGCTGCCTGACCACTCGGTTTTTATAGCTTTTGCACCCAAAGACAATCCAAAGATTGCAGTTTCTGTGTATGTGGAAGATGCCGGGCAGGGCGCCAGGGCTGCAGCATCAATTGCAAGTTTAATGATAGAGAAATACCTGCTTGGTGAAACTAAGCGACCACATATTGAAGCATACGTGAAGAAAGGAGAATTTTTATAGTGAGAAGATCGGATAGCATTGTTAGTAAGCTTGATTGGGCAACAGTTTTACTGTTTTTCCTTATCGTTATACTAGGCTGGCTTAACATATATGCTGCGGTTTATGATGAATCGGCAGCCCAGAATATCTTTAGCACAACACTGAACAGTGGGAGGCAGTTGATGTTCATTGCAGCTTCCGTGGTGCTGATCATCGCCATTCTGGTTGTTGATTTTAAATTTTATGACACCTTCGGCTATTTTATTTTCGGAGGAGTAATGTTTTTGCTCATTTTCGTATTGGTATTTGGTAGAGAGGTGGCGGGCTCCAAATCCTGGTTTGAGATAGGAGTTTTCAGGTTTCAGCCCTCCGAGTTTGCCAAATTTGCTACTGCGCTGGCCGTAGCCAAATTTATTGGTACCAGTGGTTTTAGAATGGATCATCTGAAAAACCAGGCCGTGCTGTTCGGGATCATCGGGCTACCCGTTATCCTGATTATGCTGCAAGGTGATACAGGTACTGCTATGGTTTATTCCATTTTCCTGTTTGTGTTTTTCAGGGAAGGTATGTCCCCTATGTTGCTTCTTTTGGGAACAGCGGCTGGTATTATCTTTATACTGACCTTACTGGTGCCAAACCATCTGTATTTATATATAGGCATTGTATCCATTGCTGCCCTCGTCATCTTCTTTGGCAAAAGAACGCCAAAGAGAATAACCCTTGTTGTAGTTGCAGCCTTGTTGGTGACCGGCGTTATAAAAAGTGTCGACTACGTTATTTCAGATGTATTGAAGCCTCACCAGCAAAACAGGATCAAAGCCCTTATCAATCCAGATGCTGATCCTTTGGGGTATGGGTGGAACGTAACACAGTCCAAAATTGCCATAGGTAGTGGTGGCTTTTCAGGCAAAGGGTTCTTGAAGGGTACCCAGACGAAATTCGACTTTGTGCCGGAGCAGAGTACCGACTTTATCTTTTGTACCATAGGTGAAGAACACGGCTGGATTGGCAGCTTTATACTTATTGCATTATTTGTAACACTGCTATTGCGTCTCATTTTTATAGCAGAAAGACAAAAATGGCGTTTCGCAAGGGTGTACGGTTACAGCGTGGTTTGTATTCTGTTTTTCCACTTTGCTGTAAATATAGGTATGACTATTGGGCTGTTCCCTGTTATTGGTATACCCCTGCCTATGTTTAGTTACGGAGGATCATCCCTGATCGGGTTTACTATCCTTATCTTTATTTTCCTTAAACTCGATGCCCACAGAATGCAGGTGCTGGTAAGGTAAAGCGGTTAAGCAAGCCGCTTTTCCAGAAGCTCCATAAACTCACCAACCTCCTCACTCTCCTTGTCCCATTCCGGGTATTCGGAAGCCAGGTAGAGAGAGGCAGATCGCTTGTCCTCGCAGTTGTCCAGGTAGTCAATAGCACGGTTGTAGGTTTCCTCATCACCATAAAAAAGGGTGTTGATAAACATAAACCTCTGATTAATGCTGATGTGCTTCCTGATGCTCTCGATTTTTCGGTTGCGGTGGCTGTCAGCAATAGTAGGTTTTTGTTCTGCCGAATGCTTATCGTTAATTGTGGAAACTGAATCCTCAGCTATTTCATTTACAGGCTTTTCTTTAGGAAGAGGCTTTTTCTGCTGGGCCACTTCATTTGTTTTAGACGATTCGCCATAGATGATGGCCTCCGTAAGAGGCAGTGTTCGTGAAAACACTTCAAGGTACTCATCCGTATCCGCCGGACTTTCCTGGATATTCTGAAACACCTCATTTAGCAATTTTCCTGCTTTCTCTTCGGAGATCCTCTGATAACCCTGCTCTTCTATCTTCCCAATGAGCGCTTGCAGCAAATTGTTATTAATTTTTACATATTTTGACATCCTTTTCAGCTCCTTGAGGGACAACTCCTGATTTTCAGGGTCATGAATAAGGTGCATGTAATAATCATAGGGAGAAAATATAAGTAGCAAAGTATCCCTGGTAGCTTGCTTAAGCAGAGGCATAAAATACTCTTTTTCTACCGAAATGTGCCTGGAGAGAATGTTCATAAACTCCTTAAGTGCAGTCTTTGCCTCAGGGGCATCATAATTGAAATACGGACTTTTAAGCTTGGTGACCTCTTTAGTCCATTCGGAGAGTAAATACTTGATAACGAATAAGTTAATCTGTCTTATTTCCTGGAGTTCCAGTATTTCCTTTCCGGAGATGGTTTGGTTATTATTAAAATGTTGAGAAGCTACAATTTCACAGAACCGGTCGCAATATTCTTCGATTCCTCTATTGTTAAGATTATTTTCCATACTTTTCAATTACCCTAATCAATTATCGTTTTTACCTTTGTCTGGCAAATACATTTATAAAGTTAGCAAATATGCCTAAGATCGTTGTTAAAAATCTCGATAACAAAATCATTTCAAGCAACGAAACGTCTAAATCAATATTGAATATACTCCAGGATAATTTCATCGACTGGATGCACGCCTGTGGTGGTAAAGGCAGATGCACCACCTGCAAGGCCATAATCCTGCAAGGAGAAGAAAACCTGGCACCCCTCACCACCCATGAAAAACGCTTTGTAGATATGGACGCCCTGAAACCCAACGAAAGACTAACCTGCCAATGCATAGTTGAAAAAGGGGAGATCATTATAAAAGTCCCTGAAACCAGTAAACTGCCCCATATGAAATACTCAGACTAGTCTGTTTACAGTTCACAAGCCGTTAACGGTTTTCTCTTCACTATTCAGTTACCAACCCACTGATCACCAAACGCTGAGCGCCATTACTCCAGCCTTGCTCCCCAATAGCCAATATGCAAATCACACCGATTACCAACCACCGGTCACCGCTCATTGGTCATGTTGCAACGCAGGTCTTCGGACTCCCGTCTTCCGGCCCAACGAACAAGCAAATCCCAAACCCACATCAAAACCACCTCCCCATATCTCAAGTCTCACATCTAATTACTATTTTTGAAGAATGTTTGTAGAGCCTAATTTTGGTAAAGCCAAGAAAACAGGGTGGATTGAAGTGATCTGCGGGTGTATGTTTTCGGGGAAAACCGAAGAGTTAATAAGAAGGTTAAATCGCGCGCTTATTGCTAAGCAGAAGGTCGAAATATTTAAGCCTGCTGTAGATGTCAGGTACCATCAGAGTGATGTAGTGTCCCATAATGAAAATGCCATCAGATCTACGCCGGTAGATTTTGCCGATGACATTATACTTATGGCTGGTGATTGTGACGTTGTAGGTATAGATGAAGCTCAATTTTTTGACGAAGAGATCGTTACAGTTTGCAATAAGCTGGCAAACAGTGGCAAGCGAGTGATCGTGGCCGGACTGGACATGGATTTTGAAGGCAAACCCTTTGGCCCCATGCCTAACCTGCTTGCTGTAGCTGAATTTGTGACAAAAGTCCATGCCATATGCGCCCAGTCAGGTGAGCTGGCATCTTTTTCATTCAGGCTTACAGACGATCAGGGCAAAGTTTTGCTCGGGGAAAAGCAACAGTATGAAGCCAGAAGCAGAAGAAGCTTCTTTGAAGGCATGAAAGATCGTAAACAAAACAAGTGAACAGACTAGCCGTATTTATTTTCTGTTTTATACTATGGCAACATTCGTTTGCCCAAAATGATATCCCTGTAGGTACCTGGCGCACACATTATTCATATTACAATTTAAATCATGTCGTCGAAGCCGGAAACAGGATATTCGCCTCTGCCGAAAGTGGCCTTTTCTATTTTGACAAGGACGACAACAGCATAACAACAATATCGAAGATAGACGGCCTGCAGGCAGAAGATATAACCGCGCTCTATTTTGACAGCAATTCATCTCAGCTCCTGATAGGTTATGGCTCGGGAAACCTGGATGTAATTCGTGGCAATGAGATCTTTAACCTCGATCTCACCTCTACCTCACAGGTTATAGGCTCAAAGAAAATTAATCATATTACCAGCTATCAGTCATTTGCCTATATAGCCACGGACTACGGCGTATTAAAACTTGATCTGAACAGGCTTGAGGTGACAGAAACGTACAGGGAGTTAGGTGCAGGGGCAGAGCCATTAACTGTTAATCAGGGCACTGTTTTAAACGACAGCTTATTTCTCGCCACCGAAGAAGGTGTAATAGCCGGCAACCTTATAAATGATACAAATTTGCTGGACTACCAAAACTGGAAAAGGTTTGATATAGCAGATGGTATACCCGCTGCCTCGGTGGAAATTATCGTCTCATTAGATAATATGATTATAGCGGGTATAAATGGGGATCAACTATATAAATACCAGAATGTATGGCAGGCAACAAGCGTACTAGCAGGTGTTGATTTTCGCAATACATCTGGCGGAGATCAGCAGGCTATGATTGCCTACAATGGCGGACTTATCAGGCTTTCACCGGACATGCAGGAAAATCCTGTTCAAAGCGAATTGCTGTCCGCAGTTAACATGGCAATTATTGATAGTGAAGGACGTCTTTGGATTGCAGATTCTGAAAACGGTTTGATCTCCGACTACAATGGGCCGTTTCAATCCTTTACCCTGGATGGCCCTTACAAAAATGATATATTCAGGCTCGGCCAGTTTGGCAGATCTGTTTACGCCTTCCCGGGTGGCTATGGACCGGGCATGTCTCCCCAGGGAAATGATGCCGGATTTTATGTGTTTAATAATGACGGCTGGCTTAATTATAATACGGTGGGTGTTGATCAAACCATCCCCGAATTCAATGACATAGTAGATGGCGTATATCAGGAGGGGGCTGGCAGTCTGTTTCTTGCATCAGCAGGTTACGGTCTTTTGAAGATTACAAATAGTGGGGAAACTACTATAATGGATGAGACCAACAGCCCACTACAGAACCTTGCTGCTTCCGGACGACGTGTGATGGTGCCCGGACTTGCTAAAGCCGGCAATGGTCTCTGGGTGCTTAACTATGGCACACCTTACGCATTACATCTTCTGAACAATGACGGTAACTGGACATCGCACAGCTTTAACCTTACAGTAGCACAATTCCCCATAAAGGTTATGGAAGTATATGATCACATATGGATGATCACCGATCCTGCCGTGGAGGGTGGGATTTTTGTATATGATCCCGAAACCCAGGCCTATAGATTTCTGTCAGATGCCGCTAATAATGGCGGCCTGAAAGGAGATAAGGTTTATGACTTTGCCCTTGATAAAGAGGGTTTGGTATGGGTCGGCACCAATAATGGAGTCTCCGTGTTCACGTTACCCTCAGAAGTACTTCAGGGTAATGTAGATGCCGTTGAGCCTGTTTTTGAGAGTGGGTTGCTGTTTAAAGATGAGGAAGTGCTAAGCATCAAAGTGGATGGTGGCAACCGGAAGTGGATAGGTACGAATAAGGGAGCATGGCTGTTCAATGATGCCGCCGACGAACAGATTTTGCATTTTGATCAAACTAACAGCCCGCTTCCTGATAACAGGGTCTTTGATATAGAAATTAACCCGCAAACCGGAGAGGTATTCTTTGCCACAAGCAAGGGCATTGTTTCATATAGAGGTACAGCTACGGAAGCAAGGGCAGAGCATTCAGAGGTTAAAATATTTCCCAATCCGGTAACGGAAGATCTTAAAGGCACCGTTGGCATCTCCGGCCTGGCTTCAGACGCTATCGTGAAAATCACGGACACTTCCGGGAAACTGATCTGGCAAATGCAGGCCAATGGAGGCACTGCCACATGGAATGTTGCCGATTACAATGGTAACAGAGCAGCTTCGGGCATCTACCTTGTATTTAGTGCTACCGAAGATGGTGAGGATACATATGTGGGTAAAATAGCAGTTATAAACTGATGCTTCACAAGACCAGGGGCATAGTATTCAAATATTTTAAATATCGGGATACATCGATAATTGCCAAGGTATTTACCGAGGAATTTGGCCTGCAAACCTACATGATCAATGGGGTGAGAAGTAAATCTTCTAAAGGCAAGATCGCCCTTTATCAGCCGCTTACTTTACTTGATCTGGTGGTTTATTACAAAGAGTCCGCAGATATCAACAGAATATCAGAAGTAAAATGTGGCAGCCCTTTCCAGACTATACCGACTGACATCAGAAAAACGGCCATTGCCATGTTTATGGCCGAAATCCTTTATAAATGTGTGAAAGAGGAAGGGGAAGTACACGATCTTTTTGAGTTTATATATCACTCCATCGAAATATTGGATCATCTGGGAAGCAATTTTCAGAATTTTCACCTTCAGTTTATGCTCAAGCTCTCCAAGTATCTCGGCTTTGGGATGGAAAGCTCAGACTTTCTCGATGTTTTTTATGCAGAAGAAGCACAACTAGCTAAAGAATTGATGGATAACTCCTATGAAGAATCTGCCAAACTCAACAACAGCTCAAGAAGAAAGATGCTGGATCATATAATCAAATTTTTCCAGACCAATGTCGATTCCCTTAAGGAGATCAATTCCATAAAAGTGCTCCAGGAAGTTTTGTAAAACATCGAAGAAGGAAGCAACTCAACTAAATTCTTGCTGTCAGAGTTATGTATTTGTGATTTTATATATAGTTTTGGTATAATTAATTTATAAAGTCACATATGCTATGAGAAAAATTTTATTATCTATTGCTTTGATGTGCCTGCTAATTCAAGTAAAAGCGCAGTCTGGCAAAGCCTTATTATATGGAAGCTCCGATTTTGTCTGGTGCGGGCTTGACTATTCCAATGTGAAATGCATCGGGCGTGATGGCTTTAGTGAACCCTACGAGGTAAAGCACAAATATTTTGATGCATGGAACGAGCTGGTATTAGCGGAGGCCGATAAATATAACCTGCAGGAAGCCTATTACAAATCAGGACAGATTACTGACCTGAGTGTGGTGGACAGGAGAAATGATATTCCCGAAGTGGATGAACTGGTGATCAATGATAGCTATCAGTTTGAAGAAGGTAAAGTTGAAGAGATCATAAAAGATTATGACCTCGAAAAGGCTAATAAAGGCCTCGGATTGGTTTATGTAGTTGAGTCGCTGAATAAATACAGACAAAGCGCCGTTATTTATGTAGTGTTTTTTGATATAGCAAGCAAGGAAATTTTATGGAAACGCAGCTACACCACTGATGCCAGAGGTTTTGGGTTTAGAAATTACTGGGCACGCACCATTTACAATACCATCAATGAAAGTGGCGATGACTTCAAAGCTGACCAGAAGCGTTACAAAAGAGGTAAATAATCAACTGGCTGTAATGACAAAATAAAGCCCCTCGATGCTTTTCGAGGGGTTCTTTTTTAAGAGGAAACAACCTTGGCGAGGTTACTTAATACGCGGTCATGCTTTTTCACAAAAGGGTTTTCAAGATCCCACACATAACCAGCCAGCACCGAGCAGATCTGTTGTTTTATTTTTTCATTAGGGCTTGCACTGAAAAATATCTTTTGAAGGTCTCCTGCATACCAGGCCTCAATAAAAGTTTTGAAAACATCTACACCACCGAGAATATATTCAGAGTAATCCTTCTCCCAGTTCACGGTCTTTCCGGCCAGTTGATCGAAAATCAGCTCCGCTGCCAGTGCAGCCGACTCAGTAGCCAGTGTTACACCTGACGAAAAAATGGGATCAACAAAACCCGAAGCGTTGCCTGTCAATACATAGCCATTACCATAAAGTTGTTTAACCGCTGATGCGTAACCGGTTATTGTCCGGGGCTCAAACACCATTTCACAATCCGTGAAGCGCTCCTGAAGTGCCGGTATCTCTGCTATCCACTTTCTCATTTGCTCCTCCTTTGTTCCTTCATAACGGTGTACACCTTCAGGCGAACCTACAATACCTATTGATGAAGTGCCATCAGCAAAAGGGATTACCCAGCCCCAGACATCGTGTGTATAAACAATAATGATGATCCGCATCCTTTCCTTGTCGTTGGAAACTTCCTTTGGCTTTACATGGCAGAAAAACGAACTGCGCTCGGGCAATCCCGAAGGGTGGTCAAGGTCCAGTAGCCGGGGAAGCACTCTGCCATAACCACTGGAGTCTACAATAAAACGGGCATGGATATTTGAAGTATGACTTTCTTTATTCACTGTAGTTACGGATGACCCGTCCTCGTTGAACCTTACAGCAGTTACTTCTGCCTCATAGTCTAGGGGTATGCCTCTTTTTACAACCTCTTCTGCCAGTAAGTGGTCAAACCGGTCACGCTTTACCTGCCATGTCCACTTCCAGCCATCAGAAAACTGGCTGGCAAAGTCAAAGTCACAGATCTCATGTTTGTCAGCGAATTTTGCTCCATATTTTTTTTGAAAACCTGCCTGCTCTATTACATCAATAAAGTCGGCCTTTTCAAAATTGTGCATCGAGCGTGGAAGCAAACTTTCCCCAATGACAAAACGTGGGAATTTCTGCTTTTCTACAATTTTTACATTGAGTCCTTTTTTTTGCAAAATAGCCGCAGCTACAGT
>NZ_SMLW01000277.1 GCF_009711405.1 Fulvivirga kasyanovii
TATTTTCAAACAGAGAATTTTACTTTATATCTGAAGCACTTTGTCTTTTTGCCCACCAGGTTCCATTCCTTGGTAAAGTCTTTCTCACCTGTCCTTTATACTCAAAAAGTGAAGAATCACTTTCCCAGAAACCAAACAACATTTCATTCCGGTTTATGCTTCCCTTAAACCTGATTTTTGTTAAAATATTCTCAGACAAACTAGCCACTTCCTTTTCTGTTTGATCCGTATAGAAGTAGAACTTTGAGTACCTTATTTCAAACGTTATCTCACTACTTGCAGATAATTCCCCAGTCATCACTGCATGTTCATGTATCTCTGAAGAATCCGGATTCAGCATAAAAATCCCACTAAAAGTCCCGGTATTTGCATCATACCTGACTCTGAAGAAAAAATCTGTAATTCTTTCTTTGGACGTAACTGTTAAGTGCCCTGGCAAAATTAAGCTACCTTTCCAAGTGCCTCCTAAAATATCCCTAGTCATTCTTAGCAGTTCCAATGTGTGTTACAACCTGAACTTCGAACATTTCAATTAAAGCATCCTCTTTGATTTGAACGCAAACATTTGTGGGTTTGAAGATAATGAATATTCAAAAAACGCTTCCCCTACTCATCCTTCAAAACTTTCGCAGGGTTAACCAACGATGATTTAATCGTATGAAAGCTGATGGTGATAACGGCAATCATCACGGCGAGCATACCGCTGATGAAAAAATCACTCCAGGCGATGCCCTGTTTGTAGGCGAAACCTTCCAGCCATTTGCTCATGCCATACCATGCCACCGGCGCCCCGATCACGAAGGCGATGCCCACCAGCAGTAAAAAATCCCGTGCCAGTGTAAAAACCATGCCATGCACAGAGGCTCCCAATACTTTTCTGATACCAATTTCACGAGTCCTTTGCTCCATACTGAATGCGGCCAAACCCAATAGCCCCAGACAGGATATGGTAATTGTAATACCCGCAAGGATCAGGAACAGCTTGCTGAAACGCTGTTCGGACTGGTATTGATTGTTAAAGCGCTGGTCAAAAAAAGTGTAGATAAAAGGCTTTTGAGGTATCAGTTCTTTCCACTTTCGCTCCAGGGCACTGATCGTTGTCCCTTGCCTAGCAGGTGATATATTGAATGTTGCAAAAGTAAACCAACCCGGAATGTGACGAATGCATAGTGGCCTCACCCTCTCGTGCAACGAGCTGAAATGAAAATCTTTAATAACCCCGATCACCGAAGCCTTGGTAGTGCCTATGCTGACCTCTTTACCTATAACACCTTCCATACTGTTATATCCCAACTCCCTGACTGCTGTCTCGTTGAGAATAACGGCTTGCCTGAAATCAGTACTGAACTCTTCTGAAAAATTTCTTCCTGCCAGCAACTCCAATCCATACTGTTCTAAAAATGCATAATCTATCGAATAAGTGATCACCTGCACCTCCTGGGGTTCATGACTGCTGTTTTCAATCACAACCGGTATTTCAGAATAGGCTCCACCGGGTATATCGGAAGAAAACGCAGCACTTTGCACGCCCTCAATTGCGGCAAACTCCCTTTTTAACACATCCGTATGCTCCCTGACCTCTTTATCATAATGAAAATCCACGATCAACTGCTGGTCCTTTTCAAAGCCCAGATCATAGTTCTGCATATAATCCAATTGTGAAAGCATAACCAGCGTAGACACGATCAAAGCAATGGAAACAGCAAACTGTAACACCACCAGTACGTTCTTAACTTTGTTACCCGATCCTCCGGCAAGGTACTTCCCCTTCAATGTATCCAGAGGCTGGACCCTTATCAGGTAATAGCTCGAATACATCACGGATACTAAGCCACTACCCAGGCAGATCAAAAACAGGATAAAGGCGAGAAAAGGCGAATCGATCATGGTCTGACTTACAGGCTTACCGGCCAGTTGGTTATAATGGGGATGAAGTACAGCAGAGAACAGGGACACAGCAATAAAAGCAATAACGCTGATAACCAGTGCATCGGAGACAAACTGAAAGATCAGTTGCCCCTTCGTGGCTCCCAAGACCTTTCGCACGCCTATTTCCCGGGCCCGCTTCATAGAGAGTGCTATGGTCAGGTTGATAAAATTAAAACAGGCAATGGCCAGTACCAAAATAGCTACCGCAGAAAAGATATAGACATTATTGATATTGCCAACCACGGCTGAACCGTACCTGCCTCCTCTGGCTTTTGCATTAAAATACAAACCGTCCAGAGGCTCTGCCTTGAGGTAGTAGCTGATCTTATCGCTCTCCATATGATCCTTTAGAATATCCCTGATCTTGCCATTGAAAATATCGGGTGACGTACCCTCTTTTAAAATGAGATAAGTATAAAACCCGAATTTGTTCCACCGGGTGGCGATGTGCGGTGCCCAAACCTCCAATAACGATGACATGGACAGTAGAATATCCGTTCTGAAGTGGGCGTTGTGCGGCATATCCTTCATTACAGCAGTTACCGTAGAAGGGTATGTGCCATCGATGATCAGGTTTTTCCCCAGACAGTCAGTGGTCCCGAAAAAATTTCTGGCTGCAGTCTCCGAAAGCACCAGACTAAAAGGTTTATCAAGTGCTGTTTGTGGATTGCCACTGATGAGCGGCATCGTAAATACCGAAAACAAAGAAGGATCTACATAAGCAATATTCTCTTGGGTGATCTGGTCCTTTTCCTCATTGGTGATCAAGATATAATCCAGGAATACCCGCGTACACTCTTCCACCTCCGGAAAAGATTCCTTAACAACCGCAGCCATCGGCGCCGAAGTACTTTCATATTCCGTAGCACTGGCAGATTCCAAATCCGTGACAAGCCGGTATATTTTATTAAAATGTTCATTATGCGTATCATAATTCAGCTCAAAGCTGACATATTGGTAAGCAAAGAAAAACACTCCAATGCCTATGACAAGCCCTACCAGGTTAAGGGACACAAACACAGCATTGTTCTTAAAGTAGCGGTAGGTTGATTTTATATAGCGGGTCATCGGCGGGTTTTAAGGTTTAGAAGCAATAAATAAATTATAAGATTAGATCAAAACCAAATTATTAATCTTATAATTCAAGAAGACAAAGATTAGTAAAATGCAAATAGATTTCACTCTTATAGAATAGTCTCTGACTATCAATCTTATAGCGTCTACTTTCCCCCGCTACTTTTTTATTACTACTCCTCCCAAATACATTGACCATTCAGACCTTGCCCTCTCAATGCCATCAATGTTTTGAATTTATTAAACACTTCCTCAGCCTCCAGACAGTTGGTTTCTTCATTTGGAATATTCTCCGGCTTTACTTTTTCCGCATCACGTGATCTTATTTCATAGTTTTTGACCAGACATCTTACAGCCGCTCCTTTGTGAAAGTAAAACCTGCTTTCGGTAATAATGTCCTTGGTCTGAGTAACAGGCTCACCCTCCTCCACGGTTTCCATATCAAAGGTCCAGTAACCAACATCAGAAAAGCAAAAGAACAACTCCCCGCCCCACACAAAATACTGCTCCTTGCCTCCATAATGATCTCCTTCCGAAAATGAGTGTTCAATTAATTTAATCTCGTCACCCTCTGTGTAAAACCAAACAGTCCCTCTGGCAGGATAATCCGGGCACTCGTAATCAAGCTCCTCTACTTTTAAACCCTTCTTTTCCTTTAAATATACAATGGTTGCATATTTAGTTCTGATATCCTTTATGGCCATTTCCGTATCAGAAGTTTGAGCGAGGAGACTGCTCCATGTGCAAAGTGTGATGATGAGGAGAGCTGTGTATTTCATAGGATTGATTTAAGCAGGTGTGTAAGAAACTATTGGATTGGTTCAAAAATATATAGTTGTTTGGAGAAATCTGCCGTATGTTGAATACATTAAACCGGAGTTTTTTGGATAGTCTCTGGCCGAGGTCG
>NZ_SMLW01000037.1 GCF_009711405.1 Fulvivirga kasyanovii
TCCCAGTTTACCTGATGGCCTTCAACCCAGGTACGGGCCAATGAATCTAATGTACTCTCTGCTGATGAAGGGGTATGGGTACGGGTATAGTAACGGCCTGTCTCTCCTCGGTGGTAACGCTTCAGTTCTTCGATCAGACTGGTCATATCATCTGCGATCAATGCCAGACGTTCTGAAAGGGCTGCTCTACCCTGCTGTAGCGTATATGCTACGGAGGCCAGGGACAGCGATGCTCCACGGGTCGACAGGTACGAGGACAGCTGTAAACATTGGGCTGACAATGAGCTTTGTGTTCGGGCTGACAG
>NZ_SMLW01000665.1:0-962 GCF_009711405.1 Fulvivirga kasyanovii
TAAAAGGAAGCTTCCTGATCCTCCGCAAACGGCTACTTTTTTAATGCTTTCCGGCAGAATTTGAGTATGCCTGATACACGCTAAATCCATGCTATTCTTTAAATGTTTTAAGAAGTCAAAAGGTTCCATTTCCTCTGCCAGTTCTCCGATCATCCCGGAGCCCACTTCCTGATTGCTGTTGGTAAGCGAAGTCATGAAATAGGCTACCTCTTCATAGGGGTGTGCCTGCTTAAGTGCTGACAGCACTGCCCCCTCCAGGTGTGCGGGCAGTATCATTTCCACGCGGTCTTCGGTTACCTCTTCCTGTAGGTTGGCCTTGCCAATGTGCGGGTTGGCTTCTTCGTTGGGCTTAAAGGTGCCAGTGCCTTCTACCCTAAAGCTGCAGTGGGTATAGTTGCCTACATGGCCTGCTCCGGCTCGGTGTAGCGCTTCCAATACTTTTTGTGTATCACTTTTCGGAATGAAAGTCACCAGTTTGGAAAGCACCTGCTTCTTAGGTACCAGTACACGGGTGTTTGTCAGCCCGATTTTGTCACATATTTTTTTATTCACCCCGTTAAAGACGTTGTCGAGGTTGGTATGGATGGCATAGATTGCTATATCGTTTTTGATGGCTTTGATCACTGTCCTTTCTACATAGTTCTTTCCGGTAAGTGACTTCAAACCTTTAAAAACTATGGGGTGGTGGGCAACGATCAGGTTACAGTCTTTATCGATGGCCTCCTGCACTACTTCTTCGGTAACATCGAGTGTAATCAATAAGTTGGTAACCGGGGTACTGCTGTTGCCTGTGATCAGTCTTGCATTATCATAACTTTCCTGATAAGCGGCCGGGGCTATGCCCTCTAAATATTGGATTATGTCTTTTATTTTAGTCATAAATAACCAATTTTGCGGTCATTCAAAGTTATATAAATTATTATACCCGATAAGGCATTCATGAATTTTTTAGGGATTTTGCT
>NZ_SMLW01000665.1:1253-7207 GCF_009711405.1 Fulvivirga kasyanovii
TTTGAATTTGAGGCCAATGTAATAGCGGTGGGCAATCTTTCTGTGGGAGGAACCGGAAAAAGCCCGATGGTGGAATACCTGATCCGTTTGCTTAATCATAAAAAGATAGTGACGCTAAGCCGCGGGTATGGCAGGGCAACGCGCGGGTTTCGCCTGGCCGGTAAGGATGATTCGCCGAAGACCATTGGTGATGAACCCTATCAGTTTTTCAACAAGTTTAAAAATATCCATGTAGCGGTAGGGGAGCAAAGGGCAGTAGCTATACCTTTTATACTTGCCGAGCTACCCGAAACAGAGGTTATCCTGCTGGATGATGCTTTTCAACATCGCCCGGTAAAACCCAGCCTGAATATACTGCTGACAGATTATAACAAGCCCTTTTTTAAAGATTTTATATTGCCATCCGGCAGGTTGAGGGAAAGCAGGAAAGGAGCCAGGCGTGCTGATATGATAGTGGTAACGAAATGCCCTGAACAGGTTGATTTTGAATATTATGAAAGCCAGATCAGGAGGTATAATGACCGGGCTCCTATAGCCTTTACGTCGATTCAGTATATGAAGCCGGAGGCGATATCAGGAAAGGAGGCTTTTAACCCTGAGGTGTTCCTTTTTAGCGGTATTGCCAATCCTGCTCCTTTAAAGGCATATGTTTCATCTCAATACCGGCTTGCGGGAGAGCACTATTTCCGTGATCACCATCGTTACAGAACGGAGGATATCCAAATGTTGACCAAAGCTTTTGAAGGATCTGAAGGGGCAAAATGTCTGCTTACCACAGAAAAGGATATGGTGAAGTTGCTTCCTTTTATTAAAGAGGGACATTTTAAGGGTATTCCGGTTTTTTATTTGCCGATAGAGACGGTGTTCATGAAAGGTGGCAGGAGATTTGATGAAACGGTTTTGAATTCCCTGAAGGCTTATTCTTATTAGTTGTTTTTACTTAGTTTTGCGTGTGGATTTGAAAAAAGTACTACTTGTTTTGTCAGGCCTCTGCCTGATTGCCCATATTGGTTTTTCGCAGATAGTAATTCCTGAAGAAGAGGAAGAGACCGAGCGCATTGGCTCTGGTATACTGGACGACTCTACCAAACAGATATATGGCCCCACCACTACCCGTTTTACCCTTGAAGGGAACATCAAATACAACAATCCGCAATACTGGAATATAGACACCACAGTACTTAATCTTCACCGGTATCAATATGTGGCCAGGGAGCTGAATTTATATCAGGACCTGGGCAATATAGGAACAGCCATTTCTCCCATTTATCCCAAACTGCCCTACCGAATAGGCGCCACCTCAGGCTTTACGGTTTATGACATGTATTATGAGGGGCCGGAAGCTGTCAGGTACTACGATACCAAATCACCATACTCTATGTTTGGTGTGATCTGGGGTGGTGAAGGCCGTGCTATTACAGATGCCAAATACAGCAGGAATATAGATGAACGATCCAATATTGGTATTGACTTCAAAGGCCTTTTCATTGACAAACAGATACAGAGGGTAAGGCGAGGGGACAGGCATGTTGAGGGTATTTACTACCGGGGTTATGGTAGTTACAGCACTAAAAACGGGAAATATACTTTACTTGCAAACTTCATCAGGAACCGGCATCAGGTGGATGAATATGGTGGGATTTTATTGCCGAGAGATACGACCAAAGCCGCTTATTTTGCTGAAAACAGGCAGACTACACTCACTGAAGCCAGTACCGATGAGCTTCGCACCAATTACCATCTGTACCACCAATATAAATTGAATGATTTCATTCAGTTGTATCATTCATTTGACCGCTACAAGCAGCAAAACGATTTCCTGGATACACCGGATACTACCTCTACTTTCTATGACTTTTATGAGGTTGACTCTACAAATACAAAAGACCGCTCAAAGCTCACTTATATTCAGAATGAGGTAGGGGTGAAAGGTGACATTGGTAAAACCTTCTACAACTTTTATTATAAAGCCAGAAAAGTAGACTTTGAGTACAAATATCTTGAGGAAGATACGCTTGGCTTTGAAACCGATTATCTGGAAAACTATGCCGGGTTTAACCTCCGCTTTGGTAATGATTCTGTGAGCTATATCAGTGCTTATGGCGAATACATGCTTGGTGGTGAATACAAACTTGGCGGGGAAATCAGGAACCGCTGGTTTTTTGGAGAGGTATACAGTGTTAAATACCTTCCTTCTTATATTCAAAGAGCTTACAGGGGAAGCCATGATGTTTGGAAAAATGATTTTGACTCTCCCATATCTTCCAGCCTGAGGGCAGGGTTAAACCTTAAACTTGGTCCGGTGCGGTTAATGCCTTCTGCCGAGTACACACTATTGACGAACTATATTTATTTCAGGGACAACAATGCAGAAGAGGGGCAGCGGGTCTTACCTGCGCAAACCTCTGGTGACATCAGTCTGCTGAAAGGGCAACTTGACCTGAGTGTAGATTTCCTCAAGGTCTTTAACTTCAATACCAAACTTATTTACAGCAATGTATCGGGTGGGTCTGCTGATGCGATCCGAGTGCCTGAGCTATTTGGTAATGCCCAGGTTTACTACCATCAAATATTGCTAAACGGGAATCTGGAGTGGCAAATCGGATTTGATCTTCATATGAGGAGTGCTTATTATGCCCAGGCTTATGACCCGATAATCATGCAGTACTATGTACAGGATGAGTTTAAAGTCGAGCCTTATCCGGTATGGGACGTCTTCCTGAATGCCAAGATCAACCGCGGCAGGTTTTTCCTGAAATACAACAACATTGTCAGGGTATTCCGCTCTACGGGCTATTTTATGACACCGTACTATCCGGCTCAGGATGATATTTTTGACTTTGGATTTAGCTGGTCTTTTTACGATTAATTGATAATGGATAAACACGTACTTGGTTTAGAGCTTCCTACAGACCCACGATGGGTGAATATTGCAGAAAAGAACATCGAAGAAATACTCATTGACCACGCTTATTGTGAGCAAAAGGCTGCCAGTTCGTGCATTTCCCTGATCGTTAAATTCCCCGAAAAGCAGGAGCTTGTCGAAATGCTCACGCCGGTAGTGGCAGAGGAGTGGAGCCATTTTGAGCGTGTTATTGAAGAAATGAAGAAGCGCGGTTACTCCCTGGGGCCCATGCGGAAGGATGAATATGTAGCTAAGTTGAGCAAAATCGAGAAAAAAGGGGGGAGCCGAGAAGAGCAGCTCGTAGAAAAGCTTCTGTTCAACGCACTCATTGAAGCAAGAAGCTGCGAACGATTCAGGCTGCTTTGGAAAAATATCAATGACGAAGAACTTCAGAAATTTTATTATGAACTGATGGTCTCCGAAGCAGGCCATTACAAGAACTTCTTAAAGCTGGCCAAAACTTACCTGCCCGAAAAACGGGTAATGGAAAGATGGCGTGAAATACTGGCCGCCGAGGCAGAGATCATTGAAACCCTTGAAGTAAGAGGGGATAGGATGCATTGATGGGCGTATTCGGTGATCGGTAAGAGGTAATCGGTAATCGGTGTGATTGGTATTCGTGGGGTGATTTATATTTCTACGGTGTTACTATCGCCTTGAGGGGATTACAATGTTATTAAGCACATTCCTATCTCCGAATACTTGCATGTGTGCCAAGCAGGGTTATATTCTATAGCATGGCTTTCCTATGGCACATATTTGCTTTTCGTTTTTCTATAAATATTATGTCCTAGGACATTAGGCCGTCTTGTCATGAATTACGCCGCGATAATCCCGGAGGGATAAAATATTTGTAGGAATAGCCATTTAGATCAGATTGTCCTGTAGGGACAAAACAGACAGGCACTTGAAGTGTGGCCTTAGCTTAATAGCATTGGAGGGGATTATAGGGGTGTTTTAAACCGATAAACCTTGAATAGTAAATAAGTTTTAGTTTAAACCTGTTAACTCTAATCAGGGAAGTTCAATCGGCATATCGGTGATGAGTAATCAGGTAATCCGTTTTTTCAAAACTAAATCGCGGCTTTACTAAACTTTCAAAGGTTTGGTAAGCTTTACTTTTCTGTAGTACTGGCTGAGAGTAGCCTTAAGCAAAGGTTGCCTTTTTGTGCATCACCTCACCCTACTAACAGTCATCAGGCCGGAATGGGCTAGTATGCTTCTCCGTACCGGAAGAGGGAGTTTTGTGACTATGTTACTGCTTCAGTTATCTAAATGTAGGTTCAATTCACCAGTCACCTCTTACCGATCACTGATCACCTCTTACCAAATACCGGTCACCTTTCACCGCTCACAAATGGAACAAGCGTAAAACCTGTGGAGTGAATGGATTGGAAAGTAAAACAAGTAATGTGAAACTTGCCACTGAAAATCAGTAAACCGTGCTTATTGTTATATTATACGAGTTTGTCTACTGCTTTTGCCGATTGCTATTAACAACTGTCTTGTCGGCAAAGAGGTGAAAACTTAGTGTTTCCCCAGAAATTTGGCTTGATCCTCCCAAATCAGGTCTTTTGTTTTTTCTTCTTCGCTGCGGGGAACAGGATGTTGTTCAGGATCAGGCGGTAGCCCGGGGAGTTGGGGTGCAGGTTGAGGTCTGTGGGTTCTTCGTTAACGAGGTGTTGATAGTCTTCGGGGTCGTGACCACCGTAGAAAGTCCAGAATCCTTTTCCAAACACTCCATGAATATATTTTACCTCTTTTATGGATTTGTTTTCTCCCATTACTACCACATCAGGCTTTACGAGGCTCTTCTTATAACCGGTGGTTTGTCCGTAGAAGCCTTTGATCACACGGGTATGGTTTTGTGTAAGCATGGTGGGTATCGGATCCCACTTGGCGGAAAACTCGAATAGGTTAAAGTAGTCGTTTTCCTCACGAAGGCCTCTTTCAGAAAACTGGTTGTCAATATTGGAGAATTCGTACTCGTAAGGGTCACGTGATATTTTAAAATTGTCGAAGGCGAATGTGCTTTCAAAGTTTAGCTTTTGCTGGGCGGTAGGGTCAGCCGGGTCGCCGTCGTACATGCGCTCTACAATGTCAAGGCCTTCGGCGGCCAGGGCTATATCATAGGTGTCGGTGGCGGAGCACATGGCAAACAGGAAGCCGCCTCCGCTCACAAATTCTTTAATACGCTTGGCTACGGCCAGTTTGAGGTGGGACACTTTGTTGAAACCATGCTTTCTGGCTGATTCCTCAAATTCGCGTTGCTGCTCAATGTACCAGGGCATATTTTTAAAAGACCGGTAGAATTTGCCGTATTGCCCCGTAAAATCTTCATGGTGAAGGTGAAGCCAGTCGTATTTGGGCAGCTCACCGACCAAAACTTCATCATCAAAAATTACGGTATATGGAATTTCGGCATAAGTTAACACCAGGGTAACGGCATCATCCCATGGAAGTTTGCTTTTAGGAGAGTAAACGGCAATTTTTGGAAATTTTTCCAGCTTCATAATATCCGTGTTGGACGAAGGCCTGGCTATATTTTCAATGATGCTATTAGCCTGGGCGTCTGAAATCACCTGATAGCTCACACCTCTTATGATCAATTCATTTTCAAACTTTTGATAATACTTGCACATGAAGCTTCCGCCTTCATAGTTCAGGAGCCAGTCCACTTCAATGTCGTTCTGGAGGATCCAGTAAGCAATCCCATAGGCTTTTAAGTGGTTAGACTGTTTTTCATTCATCGGGATGTAAATGTAGCTGGCATAGGTGTGGCCGAATATTGTAAGTGCCAGAAGGATGGTGAAAACAATTCTTTTCATGCGTAAAAGTTTACTTCAATGGCCGGCTGGGCCCTGATAAAAAATATTTTAAAGACCTTCCTCTTGTGAAGGTTGAAATTTCAACTTTCTAAATTACCGATAAAACGCCTTATCAACTAATCAGATAATTTGTAAATGTATGAACGATATTATTAATTACTTTAGTTTCGCAAAAGTAGGATTTCCATGGATTTACAAGAAAATATAAAAGAGGGATTAAA